>NZ_CP046136.1:0-85910 GCF_038816185.1 Pantoea sp. RSPAM1
TGAATACCTATCATCCGAACGCCGCCGGCAGTAACGAGTCGGCCATGGTGCTGATGACCTTTTGCCTGGGACTGCTGCTCTGCTGGCTCTTTTTTTCAGACTTCGTGCGCTGGAGCTGCTGGTTTCTTTACTGGCTTTGGCGCCTTGCCGATTTTCCCCAGATACACCGCTACGCCGCTGAACGTATCAACCTCCTGGCAATGACCGGCAACGGTGCGGAGTCTGTAGGGCTAAGCGAATGGCGCGATGTAATGAACAACACGGCCGGCATCCTGTTTGTGCCGATGTTGCCGCTGATTGCCGTGACCAGCTGGGCCCTGGCGCGACATCCTGCGCTGGGCTTCCGGAGCCGGCGCGCG
Source organism: Pantoea sp. RSPAM1 (assembly GCF_038816185.1). Lineage (NCBI taxonomy): Bacteria > Pseudomonadati > Pseudomonadota > Gammaproteobacteria > Enterobacterales > Erwiniaceae > Pantoea > Pantoea sp. RSPAM1. Next base: position 360 of record NZ_CP046136.1, read on the forward strand.
ATCAACATTCACTCGCTGCCCCGGGTGATGGCCACCTTCGCGCCCTCGGTTATTCCGGTTCTCTCCGGGCATCTCGGTGATGGCCTGATGAACGACACCACGCCGGAAAACGCCTGGGCGCAGAAGCCTGAGGAGTTTGCAGAGCAGCACGGACTGATTAAGCGCCGTGTACTTGACCGCGAAGCGGCTAAAGCATTATTTGACGCGCAGACCGGCCCGTCCATCACTTCGCCGGTGCAGTGGCTGCCGCATGAACGCGCGCTGCTGGCCGTTTTCGGCCTGCAGGTGTTCACCGATGACCGTAAGGCTGCTACCAGACTGCTGGATGACCTGAATCGTTCTTGCTTAATCCGCCGTCCGTTCCGCGCGCCCGAATTTCGCAGCGTACCCGACTGGCAGGTTGCAGAGAAACACGTGGCGCGCGTGCTGGCGAGCCCGGGCGTGAACGAATGGCTGAAGACGCACCGGACGGTGCGCTCTGCGCTGGCCGGGCTCTACGGCCGCGACCTGCGCCTGCCGCCTGCGCGGTTCCGCTGGCTGAAGGGCTGCGACCGCACGCTGTGGTACGGGCTGCACAACGCCGACACCGCCAAAGTATTTGTTGAAGGCGCGGGCATCGTCGCGCAGGCACGCGCCGAACAACTGGCCGCCAGATTTGGCCTGCCGTGCCCGCCGCTGATGACCAATGAGGCCGTCGAGGGATTGCAACTGGAGCTCGAGTCGCTCGGGCTCGTGTATCCGCGCGATGCGAGGCCTAAGCGGGCTAAAAAAACGCGTGATATGCCATTCCCTGACGCACTTTATCTGCCCGGTGAGGGCGAAGACGAACTTTCTGACGGCGCCGGCGAGCGCTGAGACAAGGACATGATGATGACAATTTCACGCAGAGAAGGCCCGTTCGTGGCCGACATCACCGGTGGGCTGATGAGCGCACGCCGCGAAACCTCCGAAGCAGGGCGGGGAGAGGGCGGCACGCACTTCCACACTGCAACGGCGTCAGAGCCCCTTTTTATCCTGCCCGTCACAGAGTGTCCGTGGGTTGTGATGCAAAGCGACGGTCTTTACGCGCAGAACGCGCACTGTGCGCCGACGGCACTTTACCGAGGGGATGACGCTGCACAGTTGCTGAGCTGCATGACTAATCTGATGACCACTGTAGAGAGTAAACGCAGCCGCCGCGGGGGATAAGAAAATACGCTTTCGCTGTTGCAGCAGCTTACCTGACAGGGATTTTACTTGGACTCACCGGTTATGCATTTTATCAGTTCACGACGCCAGACTCTCGCCTGCTCAATAAACTGGATACCCCTCTGATGCTTTATCCGGAGTCTGGCCACGCCAGCTTCAGGCCTGCTGAACCCGGCGCAACGGACATGACGCCGGCCTGGCATAAGGGCTGGCGCGTGGACTCACCTGCGCTGATAAAGCCGCTTCCGCAGGCGCAGCAACCTTCCGATGCTGCGCCTGACGACGGCTGGGACCTGCCGCAGAGCGTGCGTTTGGCACTGCCGGCAAAACTTAAAAGTGCGGCATCACGCGGTCTGTTCACCGTGCCGCTGTCATCCGGTCATGCTCGCACAATTTATGTTTTCGCAGACCCGGCCTGCACGAACTGCCAGCGCATGGAGCGGCATTTTGAAAGCGTCGCAGGTGCTGTCAATGTGGTGATATTTCCGGTCACCACTGAGGGGCAGGAAGCCTCGCTGAAAGCGCTGACACCAGTGATGGCAATGCCTGAGGATGAAAGGGCCGCCGCCTGGAAGAAGTTGTTTGCGGTCGACGCAGGCATCGGCGTGCCCGGGGCCGTGCAGACCCTGCCACCGCCTGCGGATGAGAATAAGGCCGAAACGGCGAGGGGCGCGATTGGCGTCAACGAAGTTGCGTATCGGGCTTACCGCCTGCCAGGCACGCCCTGGACGATTTCGGACGACGGTCGCTACGTTCCGCAGAGTGTATTGAGCTCGCCGGCGGCACTCACGGCCTTTTTAAACGGAGGTGGTAATGACGGACAGTAATTCCGCGATAGACAGTGCCCGCGTCAACCGGCACGCGGGCCGCTCGTGGCTCATCGACGTGCTTTGTGAAACCGGCACGCTGCCCTGGGGGATGCTGGCCGCTTTGGGGGCCGGCATTATGTGGCCTGTCACGCTTTTGCTGAGTCTGCCGGTGCTGATATTCTGGTCGCTGGTTGTTGCGCCCGCTGGCCGATGGCAGATGCCTATGCGCATGCCCACCGACATGAACCGGGACGACCCTTCAACCGAACGTCAGGTGCCGGCTAAAGTGCTGGGTTTTCTGCCAGTGGCCACCATCCGCATTCATACCAGCCGCGCAGCCGGCATCCTCTACGCTGGCTACCTGCGCGGAAAAGATGCCGGCCGCGAGCTCTGGCTCTCCATGGACGACCTGACGCGTCATGTGCTGATGTTTGGCACCACCGGTGCCGGGAAAACGGAGATGCTCCTGGGCTGGGTCTTTAATGCGCTGTGCTGGGGTAAAGGACTGATTTTCTCCGACCACAAGGCCCAGAACGATGTGGAGATTGCCATAATGTGCCTTGCCCGCCGGTTCGGGCGTGAGGATGACCTGCTTGTGATGAACTTCATCACCGGCGGTCGCTCGCGTGCACAGGAGTTGCTGGAGAATGTAAAGAGTCGCCCGCAGACCAATAACATCAACGTATTCGGGATGGCACAGGAAACCTACACGATTAACCTGATGGACTCTATGCTGCCAAAAACCGGAGGCAACGGTGGTGACTGGCAGGAAAAGGCCCGTTCCATGAACCAGGCGCTGGTGACCGCGCTGGTCTATAAATGCCGGCGGGAAGGGACGGTGATGTCGCAGCGCACCATCCAGTCTCACCTGCCGCTGCGTAAAATCGCCGGACTTTACGTACAGGCAGTGGAGGAACAGTGGCACGAGGAAATCCGCTTAGCGCTGGAGAACTACCTGAGCACGCTGGCCGGCTTCGACATGGACAAAGTGGCCACGCCGTCAGAGTGGGATCCGGAGGCGAACCGCCAACACGGTTACCTGATGCAGCAGTACACGCGCATGCTGAGCCTGTTCAGCGACACATACGGCCACGTCTTTGCGCGCGACGCGGGTGATATTGACCTCAGAGACGTGGTGCACAACGATCGCATCCTGACTGTACTTGTTCCGGCGCTGGAACTGTCGGCCAGTGAGAGCAACACGCTGGGCCGGCTTTACCAGTCGCAGCTGGCTATGATCCTGAGCCAGGACCTCGGCGAGAAGCTGGAAGGTCGTCCGGAAGACAACATGAAGGTGCGCAGGTTTAAGGACCGCTTTCCGTTTCTGTGGATTATCGACGAAGTGGGTGCTGGCTACAGCGAAAAACTGGGCGAACTGGCCACGCAGATACGCTCGCTGTGTTTCTGTTTGCTATTGGCCGGGCAGGAGGTACAGCGCCTGAAGACGGCGGCGGGTGACGCGGTGTGGACGCTGATTGCCAACATGGGTACGCGTTTCACCGGCGTAATAAAAGATCCGAAAGACACGCTGGAAATACTGCAGCTGATGGCCGGCACCGAATACCGTGCACACATGAGCGCCATGGTGCAGCAGGGCAGCATAATTGGAAGTGGACTGAGTGATGATCCCCGCCTGCAGGTGAGCGAAAAGAAGAAGGTCGACGTTCTGGAGGTTCAGAAGCTGCAGGAGGGGGAAAATATCACCCTGTTCAAAGGTGATGTCATACGTGGCAACTCGCTTTACATTAAAGATGAAGACAAGTTTTCGAAGGAAAAGGTGCGCATCAATCGCTTCATGGAAGTAAATCCGCCTTCTGAAGCCACGCTTCTCGCGACGATGCCTTATCGTCAGCGCCGCAGTTACGTGCGGGCCGCCCGTGTACAACAGATTATGCGGGTTCTGGACGCGCCGCCGGGTGCGCAGGATACCAGCCGGCTGGTGCTGACCGACCCGGCGCTGGCTGCGGTCTGTGAGTTCAGCCTCGAATGCGATTACTGCTGGAAGCGCTCACCGTCTGCCGCAGTGCGTTCTTCAGTTCTCTGGCATATGGTACAGGAAAGCCTGCCTGTGCGGGGCAGGGGCTACAAGGTCCGCCTGCGTGAACCCCGCCTGATGGGCGTGGGCCGCGAGGCGATTGAAAAAGCCATGCAGAACTACGTACCACCTGCGCCGTTCGTCCTCCCGTCGTAATTATTACAACTCACTGACACCTTCTCCCTCCGGTCTGTTGCCTTTTTAAGGAGACTTATCATGCGTATTGTCACCGGCGATCTTCTTGCGCAGGAAGTCGCCTGTATCGTAAACCCCTGGAATGTGAACATCATCCCACGCTGGCTTTTTCTGCCTGCCGGCGTTTCTGGCCAGCTTAAAAAGAAAGCCGGGTCAGAGCCGTTCAGAGAACTTGCCCGTTTTGGCTGGCTCAGCCCGGGCTGCGCAGTACTGACGGGGGGCGGACTGCTTAAAAAGCCTGTTATACATGTGGCCGGACTTAACCTGTTCTGGCGCAGTTCTGAATCCATAGTCTTCCGCTGTACCCGATCCGCGCTGACGATAGCCGCCGAAAAGGGACTGGATTCTGTGGCGCTGCCGCTTATCGGCGCGGGAACCGGCGGGCTGAGCGAAGCACAAAGCCGGCTGGCCATCGAAACGGCCGTTAATATGAGCCGCTACAGAGGTGAAATCCGTCTTGTCATCCGGCCGGAAAGTCAGAGGATACCTTTATGACGCAGTCCCCTGAAAAGACGTCCGGCGACAGCGTATACGTTCATCTGTTGCGGCTTGCCCGGATGGAGGGCGACCTGATGGTGATTGCCGCTGAGCAGCGCCTCACCGGGAAGGTGGATGACCTCCACCTGCACCAGTTGTCGAACATTGCCTGGTCATTTGCGCAGGAGGGGTACACAGACCCGCAGGGGTTCTGCGCCAGCGTGGCGGGCCTGGCTCACGCCGTTGAACAGCTGGCCATTGAGACAGACGCGGACGAATGGTCCTGGTGGATAAAGGCCTACCAGGAGGATGAAGAAGAAAGACGGCTTGCCGCAGAAGAAGATGAACTCAGGCGCGTGCACGTCAGCCACCACAGTGAAAACGGCACTGAATACCGGAGCCTGCCTTATCGTGGCGACTCGATGGATTGCATCGCGTATCTGCCGGTCATTGTACCTAACGCCGGTCACTTTGAAGTGGCGTGCCTGCATCGTGAACGCGGTATTGCCGTCGTTCCGGAATGGTCAGAGGCCGTTGCCATCGCCCGCTATGCAGTGTCTCACGACGGCGGTTACGGCAGTGTCATTGTGCGCAGCACAGACAGAGACATCACCCACGCTGACTTCGAAGCGTGGTTTCTGGACTGAACCGGAAACCGCCGGTCTTAGTCAGGAATAACTTAAAAAAAACTCTCAGCGTCAGAGGAAATATATCGATTCACTACCGTTAAACATAATGGCGCTTTAACGTATCAAAGAGTCTAAAACCAAAATGATACGAATTATGTTATTGATTTATATGTCTATATTTATCGTGATGTCATGTCACCCTTGCACCCTATGGAGATGTTATAATGACTGCACAGATCTGGCTGGTGTGTGCGTAGACTATTCAATTACATTAGCTCCTTGAGTAGGCGATAGCAGCTACAACTTGAACTAATAGGGCTGAAAATAAGAAGGGGTTTTTTAATGGCTATTAGGAATATTTTTTCTAAAAGACAAAAAAGATTGCGAAATGAAATCAGTGACGTTTACACATACGATGTAATTCAAAGACCACTAAAAGTACAGATTATACAGATAATTAAAGAATCTATAGGAACTCCATCTCAAACTGGTTATATGTCTTATAGAAATGAAGCAGATAAAATTTACGATTATATTCATAAAACGCTATCTAAAGAGTATGGTTGTTTTTCATTGGCAGAAAACTATAGCAATGATTTTAAAGCCCTTTCAGATTTTTTTTTGAAAGAAAGTGACGCAGAAAAATGTATGGACTTTGTTGAGTTAAGCTTTCAAGTGCTGGAAGATTATGTTGCTGAACATCTTTATTTGTTCCGTGATATCACTCGTCAAAAACCTGATGATGCTGTAGCTGAGTTGAATGAGAGATTTAGAGAGCATAGCGTTGGTTATCAGTTTGAATCAGGTGAGATAATCAGGATTGATTCTCAGTTAATTCATTCTGAAGTCGTGAAGCCAACCCTACTTATATTAAGTGGCGAAACTTTATTCAGTGGTGCTAATGAAGAATTTCTGGCCGCTCATGAGCACTACAGACATAAGAGGTATAAAGAATGTTTAAATGATTGTCTAAAATCGTTTGAAAGTTTAATGAAGGCTATTCATGTTAAAAAAAATTGGCCTTACAACCCTCATGATACAGCATCAAAGTTGATTGCTAGCTGCTTAAGCCACGATTTAGTCCCGAGTTACTTACAAAGCCAGTTTACGAGTCTGAAAACTATGCTGGAATCAGGAGTTCCTACAATCAGGAACAAAAACTCAGGTCACGGTCAAGGAGTAGACGTCTTGAGTGTCCATGAAGATATGGCAAGCTATATGCTACATCTAACTGCAACTAATCTTTTATTTCTCGCAAAATGTGAAAAAACATCTAGCTGAAAAACTAAAATCTTAGTCGGTAATATAGCCCATATTAGCCGACTGCATAAAGCCAGTCATTAACCAATAATAACTGATGTAACTATCTACAATCGCGGCTTAGAATATTTCTACAGAAACGCCTCTTTTTAACATAATAGACCCAATGCTCTGAGTTATTAATCATCAATGTTGTTCAGTTTTTATTGCTGTTATTGCAACAAGAAACCTAAAAGTCTGAATAAATTTCATTGCATAACCATATGCTACACTTTACTGTTATGTGTAGCATATGGTTAAAGGGCTTATTAATGACTGATAACAAAGAATATGTACCAGTCGCACCGCCAGTAACGTGGTTTGGCTCAAAATCACAGTTGGTTAAGAAAATCGTCAAGTTTTTTCCAGAACATCAGACCTTTATAGATGTTTTTGGGGGATCAGGTGCGGTTTTGCTTGGCAAGCGGCCGTCTAAGGTAGAGGTTTATAATGATTTAAACAAGAAAATGGTTTCACTGTTTAGAGTTTTAGCAGACAAAAATAAGACGTCAGAACTGGTTAAACGCCTTGAATTGACGCCTTACAGTCGGGAACTGTTTCAGCTGGCCAGAACACAGATTGATTCTGAACAGGATGAGATAGAACTGGCAAGGCTCATGATCATGATTCAACGGCAATCACATGGCGGATTTGGTAAGCAGTGGTCTTACTGCATCGATGCCCCCGCAGCCGGATACAGCGCCAGTGTACGTAAGTTTCATGCAGGTGTAGAAAGGCTAAAAAATATTTCGCATCGGTTGCGGCGCGTCCAGACAGAGAATTTACCCTGGGAAGATATCCTTTCCAGATATGACCGCGAAGGCACACTTTTTTATCTCGATCCTCCTTACGTGCCTGAAACCCGCATCAGCGGGGATATGAGTTTGAAATGACGTTACCTGATCATGCCAGGATGGTTGATATGTTGCTTTGCCTGAAAGGAATGTGTGTGCTGTCCGGTTATGCGCATGAAGTTTACCTGCCACTGGAGAGTGCTGGATGGAAGCGGATAGAGATTGATGTATCGGCGCGTTCCAGTCAGTCGCGCACCAGGCGCACTGAATGTTTATGGGTGTCACCGTCATCCGTTAAAGGGCCTTTGCAGCGAGTTGCACCTACTGGCGATCTGACTAACAGACAGGCAGCTGCTTACCGTGTGCATGAATTACGCACATCAGACAGCGAGCAGCGAATTCGGGAAGCTGTTTCTGTACTCAGACGTACCGGAAATAAAATAACCAAAGCGGAGGTTGCAAGAATTACGGGAATTTCCCGCGTCCAGATTTCCAGGCGGTATTCACATCTGTTTGATGAGAAATAATCACTGCTTGAAATCTTTATTGGGCGCACTGAGATAATTTCAACAAAAGGCCCCTATTTAACATAATCGATGTATCTCGCAGTCCCCACTCCCTCAGGTGACAAATATCCCGGCGAAGCCGCAAAAGTTACGCTTATCCCGCCCCAAAAATAGTCAGAAACATATCGCTGGTTTGTTAACAGAAACGTGGTGCCGGTTTAATCACTAAACCGGGGCGAGACCGCCATTTTCCATAGTTATTTAAATTTCATGTAATCGACAAACTCAATCAGGAAAAACGAAATGAAAAAAACGATCTCTGCTGTCGTGTTATCGGCCGTGCTATCCCTCTCTGCCAGTGCGTCATACGCAGCTCCATCCCTCGATGTCGGTTTCTCTCCGGAAGGCAGCGCACTGAAAGTAGTGCTGAAGACGCTCGACGAGGCCCACGACAGTATCCGTCTGATGGGCTACAGCTTTACTTCGCCTGAGGTGGTGAAATCGCTGGTTGCGGCCAAAAAACGAGGCGTGGACGTCAGGGTAGTGGTTGATGACAAAGGAAACCGGAGTAAAGCCAGTCAGGCCGCAATGAACGTGGTGGTTAATGCCGGTATTCCGCTGCGCACCAACGGACAGTACAAAATTATGCATGACAAGGTCATCATCACCGATGGCCAGAACGTCGAAACAGGCTCATTTAACTTCACGCGCAGCGCCGCAGAATCGAACTCAGAGAATGCACTGTTGATACGCGGCGTGCCGGCACTGGCGCAGACCTATCAGGCACACTGGCAGTCGCGCTGGGACGGTGGTACTGACTGGCATTCAGGCTACTGAGACAAGCCAACCTCTTCTTTTTCCTGCAATAGCGAACTGTGCGCCAACACTATACCCCCCTGTAGAGGGGGGTCGCTGTAAAGAATGATCTGTAGTATGCTCTGCGGCATGATCCAAACCTGTGTCACGAGGGGGCCGGAATGCCGCAAGCTGCTAATACAGAATCGTCGTCACCGAAACGCCCATACCGTAAAGGTAATCCGCTGAGTGTTGCAGAACGTCAGCAGTCTTCACTGGCCCGCAAAAAACAAACTCATCAGGAAGTAAGAGTGTTTTTACCCTCTCAACTGAAAGACGAGTTGCGGACGATATGTGAAGCAGAAGGCGTGACGCAGACTGAACTGATCGAGAGACTGGTCAAAAAAGAAGTAGAAAGAAACAGATAACGAAAAAGTAGCGACATCACTTTGTTGCCTGTACTAAAGCAGAGTGATAGATTACGGATCGTTTAAGAATTCTGGTTAGCCACGCCGCAAGGTGGCAGGAGACTGGTACTGAAGCACGACTGAAGGCCAGAAAAAAGAAAACCCCGATAATCTTCGCTAAGTTTGGCGACTGGAGAAGATTAACGGGGCCTACTGAATCTGCATAGAAGCTGTTGCTCTATGCGGGGAGTATAGATTCATGCCCAGAAAACTGCAATACCTTCTGTGCTTACTCCTTCTGTGCAACATAAGCGCAGGAAGGCGTGGCTGAACAGGTCCTTGAAAACACATCAATTTACCGGCAGGTAAAAAATCCGAATCCGAAATTTATTCCGGCGAAAGGAAAAAAAACTTTGCCGTTCTGCGAAAAAATCCGCGAGAAAGCCGTGGGCTTCACCCAGCGCGTCGAATTCCAGATGCTGGTTGCCATGCTAATCGCCCGGGGCGAACGTAAGCGCCGTCCGCCCCTCCTGCGTATCAGGGGGCTGGAAGCCGCGCTTCAGGCCCTGTGCTGGTATTACAATCCGCTGTCCAACCGTGTCGGTGCCTCGCTCACTACCATGTGTATCCTGTGCGGGCTGGCTACTGAGAGTAAACGCCTCTCGATCACCCGTTTTACGGGGGCATGCCAGTTTATGAAACAGCTGAAGCTCATCACTTACAACACCGAATACTGTAAAGAAATTGGCTGCAACATTCCGACGGATATCACTTTCACGTCGCTGATGTGGGAGATCCTTGGTGTCTCTGAGGAAGCCGTTGCGGCCGCACGTCGCAGCCGCATCGAGTGGGAGAACCGTAAGCGTGAGAAGAAGGGCCTGCCGCGTGCCGATACCGGCGAGCTCATCAGCGCGGCCTGGTCGTTCGTACGTGAAAAATTCCGCGAGGCTGTGAAAGCACGCCGCGAACATGGCCTTAAGCGTCACCGTGCACTCAGAGATGCGCCACGCAGCCGTAAGGACATCGATCAGCTGGTCCGCCAGCAGCTCCAGAAAGAAATCCGCGACGGGCGCTTTGTCGGTGGCCTGGAAGCGGCGCGCAGAGAGATTGATCGCAGGGTGACGGAGCGAATGAAACTCTCGCGTGGCCACTACACCCGACTTGGCGATGACCTGCTGGTAAAAACCTGACTTAACGCTGAGCTGCGTGCTTGGAACTGGTGCTGACGTGCCGGTTTCCTGCTGCCCGAAATATGGCTGGTCCGGACATTCTTCACGGGCCTCACCCTCCTTCCAGTCATCCGGTTCGCGCCGGAGGATTCTGCACGTCTGAAGCATCCCCAATCGTACAAAACGCAGTCAGTACCCGCCGGCGCTGGTCATCCAAAAACGTGGTCGGAGTCACAGATGTCAATGTATTGGCCTGGCTGACGGCCGTTAGGTAGCGAATTCTGTACTTATCCACATTAACCACAAGAGGATAGTTTTCGTAACCCTTGACCGAGAGGACGCTTAACCTGTGTCCGAGCTTTTTACAAACCGCGATGATCCTTTTAAAAACCCGATCTTTTATCTTTTAAAAACCAGTAATACTTACCTTTAAATAAATAACCTGTTCATCAGCTGCCCTGTGGACAGCTTCAGAAAGCGAACGCCCTTGCAGCGGACTCACGTCCGCGCCGGTTCGCAATGGCCGCTTCGCGACCAGAGATAGCTCCCGCCTCTGGCGGGCAAAAAAAGTAGTTACAACAAACTCCTGACCACTGTAGTGAGTAAACCGCGCTGTACCTGATATCCCATCGCCCCTCGCCACCCATGAAAAGCCGCCCCGCCCCGGCCCTAAGGGCCGGAACAGGAGTGGCTTCTAATGGATGATGTAACTACAAACTCTTTCATCGCTGTAAGTAGTGTCGCTGCAGGGTACAGTGAACACGCCCGTAAGCGGCCCTGACGGCCCGCTAACGCGGAGATACGCCCCGACTGCGGCTACGCCTTGTCGTGACCACTCCGGCGGCGTACAGTGGCTTTCGTGCGACGGTACGCGGGTATGGCTTAGCAGGGATGGGTTGGGGAATGGCAGAACCTATCAAACCGTAACCGGCTTCGCCGGGCTACCGGCGCCATGTGGCCACTTCACCTTGGCTGATATCAGCTGGCGCCTTCATGCGCTGTCGCGCATTAAAAAAACCTGCGGAGATTACAAACTGGAAGAGAACATTATCAACAGCAACGATTCAGGCCCCGTTGCGCTGAGGCTGGCCATCAGTAGCGGAAAACTTATTCCGCAGCCGTTAGTGCCGGTCGCACCATCAGCCTGCATGACATCAGTGGTCAGATGGGACGAATGGCCAGACTACCGCGTGATTTTCAATAAAATTCCCCGCATTGAATATTTCCAGCCTGACCCATCCGGAAGCATGGAAAAAGAGCAGCTGGCTCTTTCTGAAATCACCGGGCTTGTTCAGGAAGAGACAATTGAGAACTACAGCTGCAATCTGACAGACATAGTCGGAATGAGCTCATCGGGCAATAACATTTCCTCAGCAAAGGACATGGAGGAGTTTGCTCAGATGTTCTGCCCGGATTTCATCAAGCCGGTTACCGAATCCAGACTGAGAGAAATGATCACTTACTTCTCAGTCAAACTGGATGACATGACGTTTAGCGCCTTTTCCTGGGCGGACAGAGGTCTTTACTGGAATAACGACAACGGCTCACATCATCTGGCCGCGGCACGTCATATCGCACTGCAACTCGGAATGGACTGGCCACTTCAGGGCAGGCTGTACAGGTATACCCTCAGCAAGAGCGCAGTAGCCTTACTCAGTCGCCACTGGCACCTCGTGTTGATTCCGTCACTGGCCGCCTGTTCCGTGTTCATGGATGCCATGAAACTGGACAGGTGTCCGTTTGGACTGTCAGAACTGCCGGAAAACCTCCATTCCCGCCAGGGCGTAGAGATAGGACTGAATGTAGTCTGGTTAGATCGTCACGATCACAGGGCGAAATGGGCTGCTGTAGTTCTCTTAAGAGCAGGATTTCCGGATTTGATAAAGCTTTTGAGAAGATAATGAGTCCTCAAAACTTCGCTGATTTGCTCAGATGGACGAAATATGTCTGCTCACCACAGCACAGCCGGTGTCAGTTAGAGCTTCTTGTCAGAGATAAAACACTGCAATGGCACGTTTTTTTCCGCAAATTTGTCGTGAAACCGGATACAACCGAGTAAAAGGTCGGGATACTCACAATATGCTGTTGTAACATGTGTCTGTAGCAAACAAAAAGCCGCCCGAAGGCAGCTTATTAGGCAAAACTGCTTCGTTAATGTGTTTAACCAATTTTTTGCTCAACCACATTTACAAATTTATTTTTCGGTCTGCAGGCCATAGTGTTAAAGGCTTCCTGAATACATAGACTTTAACCCTACATATGGTGCTATTGAGCATCTCATTCTCTACATATAGGATTCATTTATTCCATTACGTCGACATTGTTATCAGAAGACTGGTTGATATGTTGGTAAGGTTGGTGGTAGCTGTTACGGTTGTCGGCAAAAAGTAATTTTACAGGCACAAAAAAACCGCCCGAAGGCGGCTTAATTGAATCCTGAAAAATGTTCTCAGGCACTTTTCTGGAAAGCAAAAGTTGTTCTCAGGCAACTTTTGCTGGCAACAAGGGAGTGCTCTTTCGAAAACACCTGCGTTAGCCTTCGAAGTCAGTATACGGTTTGTTGCTTTGGTTGCAATAGGCGACTGCAATAGCACCACCCAACATTCAGTGTCAAGGTATAAAACAGTAAGTTACACATGGGCGAGGATATTAAAAATCATAATTCATTTAGACGGTTAGCTTTATCAGAAGCAAAAAATCATAAAGTAATTGCAAAACTGTTACAGGCTATGGAATGCTTCAATTTCATGAGGTAGACGGGATTCTCAGCCCATATATCGGCGTCAGGGTTACCTTCATTTTAAATAGTCCGCAAGCATCTGCGTTAGCCTTCAATCAAAACGCGATGTGGCCAGCCGAAGACCAGCGGAATCATGGACATCAGTGTTATGAAAGGGGTATTACTCAGCCTTGCTGTTAGTCTTGCTATTGCGGTTCAGACAGCAGGTACGAGCGGGAATGGATGGCAGTTGCATGTGTTGATAAATGCGCCGGTTACCGTCATCAGCAGTAAGTGAGCAAAGCCGCCTCAGGGCGGCTTTTTTCATTCATCAGGTCTCTTATTTCAGGCTGAGCCCTGGCACTTTCACCGGAAGTCCAGCCCCGTAATCCAGAGAAAACCCGCCGTCACGAATGGTTACTGTTGAACGGATTCCCTTTCAGCCTGAGATACTCTTCACCAAACTCATGCGCTGCGTAATCATTAAGGTGGCCAACGTCTCGATAAATGGGCGAGCCATTGACCTCTGTCACGCAGTGATGATTTTCGCACTGCGCATCTTTGATATCTATGACAATCATCGTAGGGTAGTCTTTCTTTAGTGCCTCAAACTCATCGTCAAACCATGAACGCGGCGGGCTGGTCACTTCAGGCCTGTTGCAGGAACCGTTCAGGAAGCTTTCACGCCGCATAAGCCTGTCTTTAATGCAACCTTCATATCCTTCTGGCCTCACGAAAATCTCTTTCATAATGACAGGTCTGGCACCCGCTTTAACGATAATGTTAAACGCATCACGCAGGGCTTTATCGATCCTTGCCTTTGCCAGGTCAGTGCTCCGTGCATCGCCCGGATGATTCAGTATTTTATCACTGACATACATTGGCCATAATTCACCGATGATGACATAGTTATATTTACCTGCCTCAATATCCCGGTAATAGCCTTCCGTATTGACATGACACTGATCATAAGTCGTGTTTCGGGTCTTAAACCACCAGTCAAACTGGTAGAGTCCTGGCAGCGTCAGACAGGTTGCTGTGCTCCGGGACGTTATGGCCAGCCCGGCATTTTTAGCGAGAACGTCGAGGAACATCCAGTAGTGGTTTGCATTGGAATCTCCGATGAAAAAGGCTTTTTCTTTCGCATCCGGAGCACCAAAAGTACAGTACGAATCAGGGTATTTTCCATCTGCTTCATCTGTCAGGCAGTCGGAGCGGTGGCCAGAAAGTTTCTTGTACTCGAGTTGCAGCTCTGTGGCGTGCGCAAATGCACTGCCGAACCGCCACGGAAAGAACTCGTCTTTTCTGGCCGCTGCATACAATCCCAGGCCGAGCAGCAGAGGAAGCAGGACGAGCCAGCCGAAGGTGGCCCGGAGCGGCCGCGGATTTTTTCGAAGCGGCATCTCAATGATGCGGTATGAAATGCACGCCAGTAGCAGGGACACACCCAGTACGCCGCATACCAGCATCTTGTTACTGAAGAGTTTCATGTAATGCAGTACTGCCAGTCCCGGCCAGTGCCACAGGTAGAAGGAATAGGAACGTTTACCCAGCCCCACCATTGGCGCCGAGGACAGCAATCGTGATGCCGGCGTCAGAGAGTTTTCACCGGAGACTATTAACCCGCCGGTCGCCAGTGCAGTCAGCAGTGTGAATGCATTAGGATACGCCGGAAGCACATCATTCCTGAAGGCCAGGGCGATGAGTATGGCCAGAGATAATACCGCCGTTACCGCTGCCAGAATTCCCCTGATTTTTACCCTGCCAAAGGCGAGGCAACTGCCCAGCTGCAGTTCAAAACACCGCGACAGAAAATCATAATAGTGATCGCTGTGGGATGTTGCTGAAACATACAGTGCCAGTCCCGTAAGCACAGCGGTAGCAGCACAGTTGAGATAAAAAGCCCCGTTTTTACCTGTATATTTCAGCGCCAGCATCAGCAGAACCGGAAAACATAAGTACCATTGCCACTCGACAGAAAGCGACCAGGTATGAAGCAGAATCAGGTAGTTGGCATCTTCTGAGGCATAGGCTGTGGTGACGTCTGAGAAATACCGGTTTGAAGAGAAGTAGAGAAGGTTTTTAACGCTGTGCAGAAACGTGTTGTAGTCATCTGGAAGGTAAAAAATGCTGCCCAGAATCACGGAAAATAACACTACAGTCAAAAGTGATGGCTGTAGTCGCCACAGACGTCGATTATAAAATGAAGTTAAGCTAAATTTACTGTCAGATGTTCCGTCCAGAATGATTCGGGTAATTAAATAGCCTGAGATCACAAAGAAAATATCAACGCCTATAAACCCTGACGCGATAACACTGAAGCCTGCATGAAAAAGTATTACCAGACTGACGGCAACTGCACGCAGGCCGTCAATATCACTGCGGTACTTCATTTTTACCTCTGAGGAAGGAAGTTTAATTTTGATGGGGTGTTTGCGCCATTTTACTACGCCCAGAGATCATTGAAATTAAATATTTTCAGTCAGTTGGCTGGATGTCTCAGTTGCTCAGTTGTTGATGACGATTTTATTGTTACTTTATCTTTCAGCATAAAAAAAGCGGTCTAAGGACCGCGAATAATGAGGCTGAATCTATCAGGACTGGCCCGTTTTAATAAGCCTGTCCTACAGACAGGCCATAAAAGAGTTCACGGAATATTGTGGCTGTCAGTGCCTGTATATTCCTGCCTGTTCTGAGACGTGATCAACCCTTTAATGAAATTCAGCACGAGGTACATCAGGCAGCCTGCAATAATTGAATTCAGCGCCGGCACGCCGTACGTCACGTAATAACCCGCTGCCGTGCCCACCAGGCTGGCGATGATGGCATTCCAGCCGAAGTTTTTCGTCTGCGCTTCGTCCGGTAACGCGCACCTGCGCCGGCTCTCGTCCAGTACCTTCCTGTCGCTTTTCAGAATGAAATAGTCAACCATCATGACGCCGATGACCGGCGGGAACAGTACACCCAGCAGGTTAAGAAAGTCGACGAACCGGTCAAGGATGCCCATCACCGACATCGTGGTACCGGCTATGCCGATGAAAAGCGTAATAACCACGTACGGGATTTTCTTACCCGTAAACGCTTCAATCGCGTTGGCCACGCCAAGCGAGGACGAATACAGGTTGATGTCGTTGATCCTCATATGTTGATCTCGCTGCTTCGGGCGTTACCTGGAAAGAGCGGATGAATAAACCTGTTATCCCGATGGAAATAGAACTGCAGCAGCCAGAGGCGCTGCGGGAGTATTTCCGTGAGCGCCTCGCCTTTTACCGGCAGGTTGCGCAGACACTGCCAAAGGGCACCGATCCGGTTTACCAGAAAGAGGACAAGCCTGAAGGAAACTGATGTCAGGGTGTGCGCTCCTGACTGTCAGGTTGCCAGTCGTCACGCTCAGCGGTATCTTCACATCTTCGTCAGGAAGATAACCCGGGCTGAGTGTGAGGGCGCAGGCGTTGGACACCACTGAAGAACTCAATGGCACCTATTTCTACGCGGGCAGACCAAACCTGAACGCAGGTGAGCTCTTTTTCATGATTTTCTGCGAGGAAGTCGCCGCACAGCTGGGCGTTGATGACTTCGGCGCGATCGTGGCCATCCTTTCCGGACGAAATGTCCTGACTACCCGGGCCAAACCGCGCGATGCGGAAAAGGGCACATCCTACGCTTCACGCGCTGCGCGAAGAGTATTCCGGACCGCCAAGTTTCCCTTCAGCATTCAGCTTCCTACGATCGTAGGAGGATATCCCCCCTCGACGGCGCGTATACGATGGACGCACAAGCTCAGCACTTTTATAGGGCGTGCTGTCCCTGTCGTGGGCTGGGTTATTCTGGCCAGAGATGTTGCCGATATCAGCTTTCACACGGTCAACCGGTATAACACCATCGCCCGCGGGGAGGATAAGTTATGGTAGATGATATCCAGGCGCGCGTGATGGCGCTCATTGAGCCATGGAACGGCCGTTCCCTGCTGACGTTTCGGAAAAAAACGCTCACGCCAGAAACGTCGCTCAACCTTGACATGAAGCTGGACCCGGAAGATGCGGCCGAATGCCTTCAGAACGTCTTCGAAACGTTTGGAATGGATTCCGATCAGGTGATGTTCAGCCGCTATTATCCCAGAAACCCGCGCGAGGCCATCCCTCTGACAATCGAAATGCTCATTGAATCCGTTCGCGTAGGTCACTGGCGCTACGAATAAGCGCGACCGTTCGGGTACCGTCCCATGGGGGCAGCTTTTACCTCTGCTCACGTTCGTCGTAGCAGGTTCCGTCAATGGTTTCAAATCATGTGGAACTGACGGCTCTTTACCATCTGTTCGAGTGCGTTAAGATCGAATTGCTTGTTACTGTGAATGTTCTGGTACACCTCAAGCATGACGGCGTACTTATCTGTCAGATCCTCGTCACTAAGCAGACCGTAATTGCCGATGCGGTGGTCACCTTGCCCGTTATCAATCCAGTTAAGCAGCGACCACATCTCAATCTGTAGCGCATAGTATTCTGTGTCAGGATACCCCTTAAAAGTAAACGGCAGCCCGTTGTCTTTTGCATAACCCTCAATGCGGGCCAGCACTTCGCGGGTCTTCTGGTCATCCCATTCGTTCACTTTTTTCTCGGCCGCGGTGAGTACCATGCTGATATTCGAGAACATGTCACGAAGCGCTATCACGCTGTCCAGGGTATTACAGATCACCGAACTGGACTGCGGATTCATCAGGGATACAATCGTGTCCTGGCCCAGGTTAGGGTTAATGGCTTTTAGGTGCACGGCATCGAGCTCAAAGAACCATGTCATGCGCTGCAGATAAACCTGGCGCACCAGAGCTTCAGTCGTGACGGTACTGGGGAATCGGTTGTTATAGCCATAATTGGGGTTAATAGTATTGACCGAACGTCCGTCTTTTAAACACTCCATACGCAGCAACACGCAGAGCTGGAAAAAGATGTTCAGGCGATCCGCCAGAGAAAACATACCTTCATCTTTCGGGCCACGTCCATAGTGGCGTTCGATTCCCTGCTCAATGTAAGCACGGCCGAGATCTGAACGACTGAGTTTAAACGGCGTGTTAACTGACGCGATGATTTCATCCATACTGTCGAGTGTCTGCTGTTTCACTCGCATTTCAAGCCGTTGATCTTTTATTTCCAATGTGACCTCTCGAAGTATACTTGTGGTTTGATGTGGTTTTTTGTAGTTAAAGTAACAACACTTTCGTACATTGGAGTACACTGCGCAATTAATTTCGTGTTTTATATCCTTGTTGTCTTCCGGCACCGAAAATTAGAACAGCCGGAACCAAAGTAACGCGGCTGCACGAAAAATGTTTATCCAGCGTTACCGACATATATGACATGCCTGCACATAATGACCACAACAGGACATTTATGAGGGAAAAATATGAAATATATGCGTACCCGTACGGCCGCTGATGTTCTCAATACTCTGAAAGCCTACCGTGATGACCTTCATGAAAAAATGCTGCGAAAGCCGCACTGGCCTTTGCTGGACAGGCTGATTTTGCGTGAAACGGAAATGGCTCCCGTATGGAAAAATATTGCCCGGTATGAGCTCAGCTGGCAGCAGTGTCACACCCTGCTTGAACAGATTTTTTTCGCAGGGGCCTATGGGACAGAGGAGCGGCACAAACGGCTGAAAGAGGATCACGCCAGGCTTACTGAGCTGAACAGGGGGATAATGACTGAGGCTGCAAAGCTTGCTGCAATGCTGACAGAGCAGCAGGACATACTGGAGCGAAACGCTTTTTTGCTGGAACGTACCACGCACATCGTCGATATGATCGACAAGGCATCCGCATCGGACGGTCATTACTGCTCATTTTTGCGCAAGCCGCTTGAAGCTTTGCACAGCCGCTATGACGGAAAATACTGGCCATCCCTGCCGCAGATACTTCAGGTAGCTGCACGTGAAACGACAGAGGCGGAGTTTATGTATCAGAGCGAACAGGCGATAGTCGACGGCAGAGGTGGGGCCGTGCCGGACTATCTTCGCGAGCTGTTTGAATGCATCGAAACGGCGAGGACCAGCCAATGGGGGCTACCGGCAGGATTCACCCTCTCTGACGCCAGTCTGGCAGCGCTGGTCACGGTATCGCTGGATACCGACGATATCGGTACTGAAAGGGTAAAAATGCTGCGCCACAGGATGCATAAAAAGGGACTTACGGGGGCATGGGCGACACCACGCAAGGCCTCCCGACAGGGCGCTGCCGCTGGCGGGAAGGAAAGTAATAGTAACATCAGGTAACTAAAAGGCTTTCAGGAGCTCATAAATAAGAGGTTGCGGTACCTGGAGCAGGCCAGCCTCTGCAAACGTTGCGGCCGTCATTTTGAAGAAGTCGGGCTCTTTATCCCTTAATTTTCGGATGGCGTTACCATCAATTTGAAGCAGCTGACGAACGAAACCGGCCGCGTTATCATAGGCTGGAACATTGCCATAATTCTGCCCGTGTGGATGGCCACAGAGTCGCACGATGATCTCCATCGAGTAGAGCTTGGCCAGCCCTTCCTCTATTACCGGTGCATTTTTTCCTCCCGACGGGGAGAGTAGGTGCACGCACTCGTGTGACAGCTGGTACATCGCTTCCTTATAGTCTCTGAAAGCTCTAGGACACAACCTGATGGCAATGTGTTTGGGTGGAGGACTATCATTCCCCCTGGGTACCAGATATCCGGACCATGCTCATAAAACTCAATGCCTAGCAGCGTCCAGGATTTATCACGTGGGCCATAGCGATCTTCCAGCTCCGTGAGCATTTCTCCCGTGCGCGTGGTGAGCGTCCAGGAAAGGCCCCGGGAGGCGTTGTGCCGTTAAACAGGTAGTCCGGAATGCCGTATGTGTTATTCATTATTCATTTCTCCTGTTAATTGAGCCCGGACATTTCGTGTATTAATTCCTGAAGGTAATTGTATACCGTTAAGGAAAAGCTCTCCGCCACCTTATCGGGTGAGGTGGGATTGTGTTCTTCCTCATACCCACTGGAGTACATGTAAAACTCACTGAATCCTGAAAGGAAACGGAATCCCGCCTCATATTTCCCTGTCAGGGAATTCCGGACCGGTTTCCCGTATACGGGGCCCGGCAGAAACACCCTTCCCTCGAGTTCCGGGAAAATCAGGCCAGCTTCCTCAAGGGCATTTTCATGCGCCAGTGTTTTTGCCTGCATCCGTACGATCCAGGCGCCGGACTGGTATTCATCCGGTTGTATGACCGATATCGTGATATTTTCATCGCGAAATACAAATTCACGGGCTGGCTCAGGGCGGGCCATTAACCCGCTATCACGCAGTATCGACTGCAGCAGCGTTAACTCTGTTTCGTACGCCGCCAGGGACATGCCGAACGTATTCACCACTTTTGTTGATACAGGAAGTACGGCCGGCAAATCTGACAGGGCAAAGTCGCATCCGGCCAGGTGATAGTTAATGCGGGGCAGCATCCGCCGGGCCGGAGCGGTTAAGACGCTGTCCTCCGGAAGAGACTCCAGCCGCCAGCCATTCTGGAGGATCCCTGCAGACAGGCGGGTGAGTTCCAGTTTGGCAGTCGCGATTTCAGCGAAGTCTGCAGCGTCTGAATCGAGTAAGTCACGGATTTTATGCAGCAGGTTGAGGGCATCGCTGAACTGTGTGGCAATGACAAGCGTCAGGTCACCCGCGCTAAAATGCCTCGTCTCGGTGAAGAAAGGTAGCCGGCGATGCTGGGCAAGATACTCATAGAAATGGGTAATACCCTGTGTGGTGTTCAGACCATGCTCTCGAAGGACCCTATCCCCCGTATCTTTAAGAATGCTATCCATCTTTATGTTTATAGCAGCCATCTTTTTTACTCCCTGATTATTTATAAGGTACAAATTAAACAAAAATATTAATGTAGTCAATTTACTACATGTTTAATTTTCGGTATTTTTTACGACACATCTGTTTTCTTTCGGTTTTACTCGAAGATCCGAAAAAAGGCGGAACCGGATCTTCAGTACCCGGTACCGAAAATTTTGCTGAAACAGAAAAAGAACGTGTCCTATACTACTGTTGCATATGGTTTTTACCGGTTATCGCAGCTGCTCAGTGGGAAGGATGGTGACAGGTTTTTTCGTCGCTCTTCACGATTTCTGGTCGCGGTGTGGTTCCGGTAAATGCAATATATGCAGTAAATCGGATCTGATGAAACCGCTCTTCCGGTAATTGCTTGAGTGACATTTAGCAGGCTTGTAGTTGACTCACGTCACATGATGTGAGGGTGAATGCTACAGGTGTGATTGTCAGGTTCAATACAAACACGGACGTGAATACTGATAAGGAAATTATATGAATAGTAATAATACCGCGTGGAAATGCAGCATTTGCGAAGACGGGTGCGGAGAAACAACTAATCGCTTCGGCTCCCTTCTTTGTATCTATGAGTGCCTTACCCACGTACCCGGTTCGGGTACGAAAATGTGGTTCAAAGAGCACTCATCCGGTCGCCATGAACTTATTTCCGTCGGCGGTAAAGTCATCGCCATCTGGAGTCCAGAAAAAGGACACTGGCGGGAGCGGACCGATAAGGATTACGTCGAGGACTGGGAGGAATACGGGAATGAAACTGGTGACGTGTTCATCTGTGATCAAGCTGATGCTTTCAATCTCTCGGTTAGCGTTAGGTGAGCCCGTTCCCCGAATACCGCGTAGAGCGAATCTTGAATATGTTAAGGAGCGAAAATTTGGCGGATATACTTGCTACGGCTGAGGGACTAAATACTGCTGCCGGTATTTCAGTATGGATACCGGTCATTACGGCTCTGGCAGGTATTGGCGGTGCACTGAGCAGCCAGTGGCTATCCCACCATTTTGCCACTGGCCGGGAACGGCGGGCTTCGGAGGAAAAGCTGGCCAGAGAGCGCCACTTCATCGCCACCGAGCTGGTTTTTCTGCTGGAGCGATATTCCGTGGCCTGGATGTCACTGGGCAGTCTTCGCGTACATGAATTATCTGAAATGGACAGAATACCTTCTCTGGATTTATCCCAGGTTAAAGGAGACTGGCGGTCCCTGTCTTCACATTTGATTTTCAGGATACGTGTATTTGAAACAAACATGGCCGTGCTCTCTTCACGCATACAGGCAGGAAAATTTAATGATTATCTGCCGGTGTCCCAGCCCCTTACGTATGACTGCCTCAAGACCGGCATACACGCTTTCATTCTGGCAGCTAAGATTCGCAGAGAAGCAGGGCTGCCGGATTCTGTCCATTTGTTAAGTGAACAGGGAATTCTGGACACTTTAAGAGGCTTGCGCAAAGAGTACTGGAAAAGAATTGTTCTGGAACGTAGGCACAGGAAAGAGATTATGCAGAACTTTCCACAGGTTCCAGATGGCTTAAAGGGAGGGATACAATCATGACTGGTCTCGTTTCATACAGCCACGCCACGCTGCCTGCGCATCTGCCTGTGGCTATCGATTATCCCGCGGCTCTGGCCCTGCGTCAGATGGCCGCCCTTATCGAAGACCTGCCGAAATACCTGCTGGCGCCGGAGGTCAGCGCCCTGCTGCATTACGTTCCAGACCTGCACCGTAAGATGCTGCTGACCACGATGTGGAACACCGGCGCGCGCATTAACGAGGCGCTGGCCCTGACCCGGTCCGACTTCACCCTGACGCCGCCCCATCCCTTCGTTCAACTGGCCACGCTGAAGCAGCGGGGTGAAAAGGCCGCCCGCGGCCCCGGCCGCACGCCGTCCGGCGTAGTGCCGAACCGGCTGGTTCCGCTGTCCGACCCGCTGTATCTCGCCCAGCTGGAGATGATGGTCGCCACGCTGCGCATACCGGTTGAGCGTCGCAGTCCTGACACCGGCCGGACGGAAAAGGTGCGGCTGTGGACCGTCACCGACCGAACGGTACGGACCTGGATTAATGAAGCGGTGGCGGCTGCAGCGGCCGACGGAGTCACCTTCTCGGTACCCGTAACGCCGCACACCTTCCGGCACAGCTACGCCATGCACATGCTTTACGCGGGGATCCCGCTGAAGGCACTGCAGAGCCTGATGGGTCACAAGAGCCTGAAGTCAACTGAGGTGTACACGAAGGTGTTTGCGCTGGACGTGGCGGCACGGCACCGTGTGCAGTTTTCAATGCCGAGCAATGAGGCTGTGGCGATGTTAAAAGGTGGCGATAACCGATAGAAGCCGATATTATTTGAGGAATATCTCACCAGTAACACGTCATTGGATTATTTATCTTTCTGAAAAATATTTCAGGAAAAAGTTGAATAATCATTTTTCACTGTACGCGATTTGTTTTACTGTTTATGTATAAGAATTGGTTTTAAGGTTAATTACGCTATTTTTATATCAAACCCGTAAAATCTTAATTGGAGGCTATATGGCTTTGACTGGCAGAGAAGACAGTGTGAAAAGGGAATTTGACATAATTTTTGGGGACGTGTGCAAAGCGCTCGGGAAAGTTGACATGACTGCCCCACTAAACGGAGCAGACAGATACTTTAATGCTGATACCATGTTTTCTAATTATGACAATTTTTTTCTGGTTGAGTTTAAGTCACATTATGACAGTGTTAAAAGGGAAAACCATAAAGAATCAGCCTGCGACTTGTGTTGCGGCCTTGATAAAGATAAACACATGATACCCCCACATGATCTCTGTCACTTCATTGCTTACGGTACTGAAGAAAATGGAAAAATGGTGGTAGAGTGGGATATCTACAAAAACAGGGTATGTAATTCTCAAACATTACCTAAATGTGCCGGCGCAGCCAGTATAAACGGTGCTCCTGTTAACGGTGTAGCCAGTGACCTGGTTGAAGATGTGCTTGCTTCAATAAAAGGTTTAGGTCCAAATGATTTTAAAAACTATTTGGACTGGCTTTTAGGCGACAGGGGCCTCAGCAAGAAAAGAAAGCCTGCTGTAAAGAAAAACGGGGATTTTAAAGCGAAAATTTATGCAAGCTCTAGCAATTATGTGATACAAAGCCCCTTCTTTGAATCACTCAATGACATAATCAGATGGGCTTCAAGCATTCCTGTTAAAAAGGATGATTACAAACCGAGGAATCGAAGACCCTGAACCTCTAAATTATATAAACCCCAGTGAAAGGCCTTCGGTGCAGATTACATATGCTGCTGATGATATAAACCTGCGCTGAATGTTTTTTAATGGCTGACTATAAAGACAATGGCTGACGTCAATGAAAATCTATCACTACACTGACCTGAATGGATTCAAGGGTATTATTGAAAACCATTCTCTGTGGGCAACTAATCTGTTTTTTCTGAATGACGAAGTGGAAGTGCGCCACGGAATTACGGCTTTCACAAGTGCATTAAACTATTTACAGGATGATTTAGACCAATACCTTATTGATGCACTCCATCAGTCTATGGATGAGTTCAGCAAGCTTTCTGAAAAAAATAGCTATAATATTTCATTCTGTCAGAATCCTGACCTCCTGAGCCAGTGGCGGGGCTACGCTTCAACGCAGGGGGTTTGTTTAGAATTTGACAGCAAAGAACTTGAAGATTCACTTGATTTTGACGGCGCAACATTCATTTCTAATAATGTGTTTTATACAAAACCCGATTCCACGCTGGAAGCCAAAGATGAAATCTTAAGATTTCTAAAAAATATAGACAGAAGAAAATATAAACCAAACCTTTTTCTTGACTGGGTTGTGGCTTCATCTCTTTTAAAATCCCTTATTCCTTTTTTTAAACATATCTCTTTCAAAGAAGAAAGCGAATATCGTATAGTTGTGCAGCCTGAATTTGAAAACACAAAAGTAAAATTCCGACTAAATAACCACGGACTTATTCCCTACCTTGACATAAAGGCAAAAGAAAATAACGCCCACTGTGGGCGCTTACCATTAAAAAGCGTCAAAATTGGGCCGTGTAAAAACAGAGACTTCGTGGCTGAGGGTATTAAATCCTTTCTTTTGTGCCATGGATATAAAGACACTAAATGTTCTTTTACCGACGCGACTTTCCGGGTTTAAATTCCTCGGTGAACGCTAAATAAGGTCAATGCGTTTAATGAATGGAACGGGAAAATATACCGAAACGTCAGGGAATAATTTATACCTAAAAAAAGAGCATAGATAAGCCGCCACGTGGCGGCTTGAGCGGCTATTACCAGCTCTTTGCAGGACTCTTTGTAAAAGATCCTCCGAGGACTGTGGCATCAATGGCGTTGCGACAGTCTTCAGTACCGCGCGGATCGGAGGCTTTTTTGCATTCCTCTACTTTAGCATTGCGCTCTTTACCATGCGCTTTATACCACTCAAGGCTATGAGCGCCGGCATCGCACCCAGTAAGCAGTAAAGTACTCAGCAAACTCAGTGAAATCAGTCCCGTTTTCATAAAGATTCCTTTTTTGTGAATGAAGATCGGCAGCAATTATAGCCTGACTGGTTGTACGTTTGCTCGCTCAGGCAGTCATGGTGATCTGCGAAAACATACTCTGCTTTGCAAATTTTAATAAGGTTTGCATTTTTGGTGTTGCTTTGCATCAAATATCAAGATTTAATATAAAAATGCAAAGTTAACTAAAGGGTGCAGGTTATGAGTTTAAAGACAACGTTAGACCAGTGCATTACCGCTGGCCATGCCATGACTAAAGCTATCGCTGTTGCACAGTTCAATGATGATAGCCCAGAGGCTCGGAAGATTACACGTAGATGGCGTGTCGGTGAGGCTGCAGACCTCGTAGGTGTGACACCTCAGGCCATAAGAGATGCTGAAAAAGCAGGACGCCTGCCCTTTCCTGATTTGGAAATGAGAGGACGCGTCGAGCAGCGAGTCGGCTACACCATAGAGCAGATAAACCATATGCGGGACGTGTTCGGCACGCGTATCCGTAGGCCCCACGAAAGCATGCCACCAGTTATAGGTGTGGCAGCGCATAAAGGGGGCGTATACAAAACCTCGGTTTCAGTTCATCTGGCTCAGGATTTGGCTCTGAAGGGGCTAAGGGTTTTACTTGTTGAAGGTAACGATCCTCAGGGCACTGCCTCTATGTACCATGGTTGGGTGCCCGATCTTCATATTCATGCTGATGATACTCTCTTGCCTTTCTATTTAGGTGAAAGAGATGATGTCTTCTATGCCGTAAAGCCTACATGCTGGCCAGGCCTCGATATAATTCCTTCCTGCCTCGCTCTGCACCGGATTGAAACAGAACTCATGGCGCGCTACGACGAAGGAAAGCTGCCTACTGAACCCCATATGATGTTGCGACTTGCAATGGAGTCAGTCGCTCATGATTACGATGTCATTGTCATAGACAGTGCACCTAATCTTGGCATTGGCACTATCAATGTTGTTTGTGCTGCGGATGTTTTGATAGTTCCCACGCCCGCTGAATTGTTTGACTATACCTCTGCTCTTCAGTTTTTTGATATGTTGCGCGATTTACTTAAAAACGTTGACCTTCAGGGCTTTGAACCAGATGTACGCATACTTTTAACTAAGTACAGTAATAACAATGGCTCGCAGTCACCGTGGATGGAAGAACAAATCCGTGATGCCTGGGGCAGCATGGTACTCAAGAATGTTGTTCGTGAGACGGACGAAGTTGGAAAAGGCCAGATAAGGATGCGTACTGTTTTTGAACAGGCGATTGATCAGCGTTCTTCCACAGGTGCCTGGAGAAACGCGCTGGCGATCTGGGAACCAGTCTGTAATGAAATTTTTGACCGTCTGATTAAACCTCGTTGGGAGATTCGATAATGAAGCGAGCGCCTATCATTACTAAATCGTCCAGTCCTGCTTCTCCGGCTTCTGAAGCCCCCTCTCAGAGTGCTGCGCCAGTTGTGGGGTCTTTGATTTCGCGTGTAGGAAACATGTCCAAAGGCAATACGATTGTTTTACCAGTCTGTGGACGTGATGTGAAATTCGTTCTTGAAACGATCTCGCCTGATGATATTGCTGATGCTACCTGCGTCTGGTCCGGTAATGAGCGTCTACAGGATTTTTTGACTGAATCTGCTCTTGATGATTTGATCCCTTCTTTTCTTACCAGTGGACAACAAAACCCAGCATTTGGACGTCACCAGAATAATTCTATTCAGATAGCCGATGGCAGCCGGCGCCGTATGGCCGCGATACTAACTTCTACATCTTATCGGGTATTGGTTGGTGATCTTGATGATGAGCAAATGAATGCGCTCTCAAAACTAGGTAACGATTACAGACCTACCAGTGCTTATGAGCGCGGTAAGCGATACGCGCAACGTTTAGAGAAAGAATTTGCCAATAACATCTCTGCCTTAGCAGATGCCGAAAGCATCTCACGAAAGATAATTTCCCGGTGCATCAATACATCAAAACTTCCCAAAGAAGTAATCGCTCTTTTCTCTCACCCAGGTGAACTTTCCGCTCGCGCGGGTGAACAACTTCATAAGTTGTCTGAAGGTAAGGAAGAACTTTTAATTTATAAAGCTAAAAGCTTATCTTCAGTGAAAAAACAGGGAGATATCATAGGTGCAGATGATTTGATAAAAACGCTTATGAACTGCCTTAGAGAAAACCCTTCTCGCGCCAAAAAAATTGTGCAAAAACGTGATTTTGGATCGGGTGTCACAGCCAGTTATAAAGACGACAAAGTCACGATAAATCTGGACAGACGTAAAATATCCGCTGAATTAATTCAACAACTTGAAAAATTGCTTTCTGAATTTTGTGAGAAATCCGTCTAGTGTTCATTTTCTGGGACCACGGTCCCAGTAACATTCTGCTGATGTGCTACGCAGCTGGGACCACGGTCCCAGTACCATTCTGCTGATGTGCTACACAGCTGGGACCACGGTCCCAGATTCGCAATAAAGAATTAAGCTGATTCGAGAATGAGTTGAAGCGGACGGAGGGAACTGACGTTATATGGTTTGAGCTACGTGGGGCGCTCTAACCATGGCTTTCTTCTTGGCCTTTCTTTCAGCGAGTAATCTCACAACCACGCTTATGAACATCCCAGCATCAAGAGCAAAGATGAGAGGCGCCATCATGGTCACTGACCAACATTTGGCAAACCCATGGGCACCACAGAGATAAGCAATGATCAGACCAGCATGAACCAGGCTGTTTGGAAGTGAGAGGATGATAAGGCCGATATCCGTTTTTCTCATAATTAATGAATCCTGATTGTTTTACATTTATCAGAAAGACTGTTTGCGATGACCTTATCCTCGCCTGTGAATGAAGCATATTGACTCATGTTTGCATCAACAACATCACAGGTAGTATTGAGTAGACTGCTTATTTGCTGCGTTTCGACAGTATCGGTAGATGAATCTTTATCAATATAAAAAAGCCCCAAAAGGCAGAACATGATACCCGCGCCGACTATGCAAAGGGCGTTACGTTCAGAATCAGGCTGGTTAAGATTT
Source organism: Pantoea sp. RSPAM1 (assembly GCF_038816185.1). Taxonomy (NCBI): domain Bacteria; kingdom Pseudomonadati; phylum Pseudomonadota; class Gammaproteobacteria; order Enterobacterales; family Erwiniaceae; genus Pantoea; species Pantoea sp. RSPAM1. The sequence continues at coordinate 28,771 of NZ_CP046136.1, forward strand.
ATCATAGTTCTAACAGTCAGTTGCGGGCGAATGAGATAACAGCTATTAGAGCACTTGACGATCTTTAGTGCCATAATTATACGACTCTGGCTGTAGGGATATCGCTCCAGCGCGTAGTCCACGCCGGTGACAGCATATCCCGCTTCATCTTCCATTCCGTATCAATTCCCTGACCCGCAAACCATACCCGTCCCAGTCCTGACTGGTTAATGCCGTCCAGTACCTGCATCAGCTGTGCGCTGTTCGCCCGCGGCCGGTTGTCGTCAAACAGGTTGAGCTGGCTGACGCCGTGAGGCGTGAAGTCATCAAGCATGACACCGGCCTTCATGTACCGGTGGCCATCAATCCAGATGCGGTCCAGCGCGCGCATGGCCACGCCGATGATATCGCGCGTGTCCTGCGTGGGCAGGGTGAGTTTTTCACCGGCCGTATTGCCGTAAAACGTCTCGCCGACAGCATGCGGCGAGGTCCGGACAAACACGCTGATGTGCCGGCAGTACTGGCGTTCGCCCCTTAGCTTTTCAGCGGCGCGCGTGGCGTACTGGCAGAGCGCCTGCTGCATGGCCACTTTGGTGGTAATGCGTGAACCGAAACTGCGGCTGCAGACAATCTGCTGCTTTGCCGGCGGCATTTCTTCGAGCGGAATGCACGCCTCTCCGTTCAGTTCCCGCAGCGTTCTTTCCAGCACCACCGAAAAGTTCTTCCGGATAAAAGCGGGGTGCGTGCGCGCCAGCTCGAGCGCGTTAGTGATGCCGAGCAGGTTCAGCTTTTTGCCGATACGCCTGCCAACGCCCCAGATTTCCTCAACCGGCTGGCGCATCAGCAGCGCCTCGGTCCGCTTCGGGTTTCCGGGCGTCAGTGCCAGTACGCCTCTGAACTGTGGCCACTCTTTCGAGGCCCACTGCGCGGATTTGGCCAGCGTTTTGGTCGGGCCGATGCCGGCGCCAATCGTCAGTCCGGTTCTGGCCAGAACGTGGGCACGCAGCCGGTGACCGAAGTGCTCAAAGTCCTCACAGCCATTGATGCCGGTCAGGTCAAGGAAACATTCATCGATTGAGTACTGTTCAGCGCGGGGGACCATTTCCTCCAGCGTTGACATGATCCTGACCGATAACGAATGATAAAGGGCGTAGTTTGAGCTGAAGATATGCACCTTTTCAGGGAAATCCAGCGCTTTTAACTGAAACCACGGCACCCCCATTTTTATGCCCAGGGCGCGGGCAGCTTTGCTCCGGGCAATGACGCAGCCGTCGTTGTTCGAAAGGACCACGACGGGTTTTCCCCGTAAGTCAGGCCTGAACAGGGCCTCACAGGACGCATAAAAGCTGTTCACGTCAGCCAGACCAAACATCGGCATGATTACCTCCGTCGCGCCTCGGTGTTATGGAAGAACCAGGTGACCACGCCCAGCAGGTGCAGCTCCTCCGGATAAATCACCGGATAGGCCGGATTCATGGGCCGCAGGGCAATCTGTGGGTGCAGCTGCAGGCGCTTGACGGTGAACTCCCCGCCGACCTCCGCGATGACGATGTCCCCGTGCGTGGCTGTTTTCGCGCGGTCGACGACCATCACGTCGCCGTCATACAGCCCCAGGTCTTCCATGCTGCTGCCGCTGGCGCGCACGAAAAACGTGGCGGCCCGGTGGGTGATGCAGAGCTCGTTCAGGTCCAGCTCGGCTTCGACATAGTCGGTGGCGGGGGAGGGGAACCCGGCGGCGCAGCGCTCAACAAACAGCGGGATGCGCATCACGGGGCGGATATCGGCAGGCCTGAATAGCGTCAGTCCGCCCTGAGAGGATGTCGCTTTCATGGTGCCGCTCTCCGGACTGAATGGCCTGAAACCGGTGCGGCAATGAATGAATATGGCATGGTTAATTTCCTCCCCAAATAGAACTGTATATAAAAACAGTATTATTGAGCCGGAAGCGCATGGCAAGAGGAACGAAACGGTACTCTGTAAAAGGAATGTCTATGTTACTGAGCAGGCTAATGATTTTTTTGTCGGGCAGTTTCAGGGACGGGAGCGCGTAAGCAGTCGTTGCCGGCATAAGTGAAATGACGCTTCCCCGACACGGCTGTTCGTTCCTCGCTCCGCTGCGGTACGCCTCAGCCGTGTACTGCGGCGTGCGTGGCCAGCTCACGTTTTAAGGGCAGGATTATGTAAGCGCACTGGAGAGCCGAAAAATTCAGTGTCGGATACCTCCAGCCTGCCCCGACCTCATAAAGAACCCGGTGGACAGCAGGGGCTCGCCGGAGCATGCTGTGTGCCTGTGCAAAAAACAGACAGGGCTTTGCGATGAGTGCATCCCGTTCCGGGCAGACGCGGCGTGAAAGATTTCGCGATGAGCGTGAGCTGATGAAAGACATTCACAACTCTATGGTGGTGTTTGCCGACGTGCGTGATGCGGTGCGCACGGCTGCAGGTCGCATCTTTCAGTCAGGCTATGAGGTGAACCACGACACGCTGACGGAATGCCTGCGTGACGATTTGTTTTATGCGGAGCTGAGCGATAACCAGCACCGGCAGAAGGTGCTGACGCTGGCGCTGACCACGCTTGAACTCCAGCGGGGCAGGGTCTGACGGGCGCGTGGGTGAAAAAAAAGAACCCGGCCAGAGGTGGAATCAGGCCAGGCAAGTGCGCTGAGGCGCGGAGTTCATCGTTAATAGTGTGTGTAGCATCCGCATATTACCATGCAGGACGTGACGTAAGCGTGACGGCACTGGCAGTCTGAGGATGGCCGCAGCAGCAGAATCACTCTCACCGGGCGCTTGACGCCCCCTGCCCATCACCGCTTTCCGCCCCCGGATTACCCCCCCACTGTTTCAGATCTCAGCAGACCGCCTCCGGGCGGTTTTTTTTCGTTTCAAGGCCGTCGCTTCGCTCCGCTTTTCACCGGCGTGGCGGCTTCGCCTGACGCCGGGCTCTACCGTCTCCCTCTGACGCATTTCTCTCTCTTTCTCTTTTTTCAGGCCTGCACCGTGCCTTCACGTTAGCCGGGCCGCTGCGCAGTCAAGGACCGCTGGCGCTCGTCCTGCTCACCCGTTCCCCGCCGTGCGCGGGACATTCAGTCCGCTCCGGCGGCGCGTGCGGCTTGCGCGTCCGCCCCTGACTGCTCCGCTTTTCGCCCGGCTGCTGTGGCGGCACGGCGCAGGTGAGGCCGTGCAACCACTGACTGAGGAGCAAATCATGCCGAACTGGTGTGCAAACAGGCTGCGTGTGACCGGCCTGGCGGAGAACGTGAGTAAGGTGCGGGCGCTGATGCGGGGAGAGGTGCGCCCTCTCTACGCGCGGGCGGAAGCGCAGGGCATCCAGCTGTTTCTGGCGGGCTGCGCCGGGCTGCTGCGTCCGGTGACGGATGAGACGTATGCGCCTTATCCGGCGCTGACGGCGGCGGGGCGGGGAGAGCACACTCCGGAAAACGCCGCGTTTACGGAGTGGCTGGCGCAGCTGCGTGACGGCGCGGAACTGACGGAAGAAACCTGCGAACGGCTGCACGACCTGTGGCTGGCCACCGGCATCAGCAGCCGGACGTGGGAGTCGCTGGACGGTGATACGCAGACGGTGATGGCCGACATCTGGCGGAAAAAGCATTTTGACTGGGCGGGGCTGAGCGGCACGGGCCTCAGCGGATGCTGGAACCGGATATGCAGTGATGACGGTGAAGGCACTGCGGAATTTGACATGCGCCTGCTGCTGCCGACGCGTCTCGATGTGGAAATCAACGGCTTTAACGGCGGGCTGCTGGCCGGTGTGCCGGGTGGTTACGAATTCTACATCGCCCGGTACGGTGTGAAGTGGCCCTGCGGTTACGCGCTGGAGATGAATGACGGCGGGCCGGAGTTTCTGGAGGTGGACTTTGACACCCCCTGGTCTCCCCCGGAGGGCCGCGTATTTGCGGCCCTCAGTGAGCGGTTCGGTGTGGCCACTGAGCACTGGTACGCCGAAAGCGGCTGCGACTTCTGTGGCTGTGACGCGTATGCCGGAGGGTTACTGACGGACAGCCTGAGCAGTTCGCTGGAGTGGAGTGAAGAGGATGAGGACGGTTTCGCCTGCGTAACCGGCCCGGACTGGATTGTGAACAACGTCGGGCACTACGGCGGCTGACAGGAGGCGGCGGGGAAACCCGCCGTAAACACCATGAAAAGAGAACTCACCATTGCCGGACTGATGGCCGACCTGGCGCGTTTCGCGCCGGACACACCCTGCGTTGCCCATCTCTGGGTGGCGGATGACTTTGAAGACATCGACTCAGACCTGACCCCGGATGAGATAACGGCAGCCATTGAACTGGCGGATGGAACCTTTGATGCCGACCTGAGCCTCAGCTGGGCATTCATGCGCGAGTGTGCTGAGCACATCCGGGCGCGGAGGGAGGAAGAATGAATATCTGGCTTGTCAGCTGGCAGGAAGAGGTGGGCAGCACCTCGCACGAGTATCACATGCTGCTCCGGGGGAGTGACTTCGCTCTGGCTGAGGCGGCGTGCGAGCGGATGGGTGAAAACTGGTGGCCACCGGAGCAGCCCGTCTGCTCACAGGGCTGCTACTGGCAGTTTGATCGGGGCAACGTCTGGCTCAAAAGCATCGTTCTGCTCGATGACCGCGAGGCCGACACACTGACCGGCCTGCGCTTCCTTGATGAGTGGGGGGTGAGCGGCACGCCAGCTGCACCCGTCATCTGTGACCGCAGCGACTGCCGGTGGGAAGATTACCGGCCCTGACCTTTCAACCCGATGCCGCCCCGACCGGCGGCATCGCCTTCAGACAACCATGAGTAAGTCGCTTCGCTCCGCTTTTATGCCGCTTCCCGTCCTCCGGCCGGAAACCGGCAGAGGCAAAGTGCCGTGCCCTCACTGTAGCCGGGCCGCTTCGCCTGCAAGGGAAGCTTCGCCGCCATCCTCACCCGTTCCCCGCCGTGCGCGGGACATTCAGTCCGCTCCGGCGGCGCGTGCGGCTTCCGGTGTCGCCCCTGCCTGCTCCGCTTTTCGCCCGTCTTTGTGGTGGTCACGGCACCACAGGGGTGCCCCCTGAGACTGAGGAGCATAACTATGTCCCGATTCATGCGTGGCGACAGCGTACAGATCATGTCCGGCTTTCCGGATAACAGCATTGATTTCATTCTCACCGATCCGCCGTATCTCGTCGGCTTCAGGGACCGGTCCGGCCGTTCGATCGCCAACGACGTTAACGATGAGTGGGTGCTGCCGGCGAGCCGGCAGATGTTCCGCGTACTCAAAAACAACAGCCTGGCAGTGAGTTTTTACGGCTGGAACCGCGTTGACATCTTTATGCAGGCCTGGAAGGCGGCAGGCTTCCGCGTCGTCGGGCACCTCGTTTTCACCAAAACCTACGCCTCGAAATCGGCCTTTGTCGGGTATCAGCACGAGAGCGCCTATCTGCTGGCCAAAGGGCGCCCGCCGCTGCCGGCAAACCCGCTGCCCGACGTGATGCCCTGGCAGTACACGGGCAACCGTCACCATCCGACCGAAAAGCCGGTGAGCGTGCTGCGGCCGCTCATCGAAACCTTCACGAAGCCCGGCGATCTGGTCCTGGACCCCTTTGCCGGCTCAGGCTCGACCTGCGTCGCCGCGGATCAGAGCGGGCGCCGCTGGATCGGTATCGAACTGCTGGAGCAGTACCACGCTGCCGGCCTGCGTCGTCTCGGCGAACTGCGCGCCGCCCGGGCCGCCTGATTTATTCCCCTTAACCCGATCAGAAGGACAGCACCATGACAGACCAGACACTGAATACGGAACTGACTCAGCTCACCGACGACGTGAACGACCTGGAGGAATCGCTTTACGAGTTTCATTTGCGGCTGCGGGACATGGTAAAGCGCAACCTGTACTGCGGCGCCTCGCCGGCGCAGAAAATGGCGGGCGTACTGATTGAGGACATGGATTTGCAGCTCCTGGAGCTTTACCGGCGGGCCGCCCTGATGCGCAAGCACCTGAACTGACATACCGGAGTGGTCATTTAGTGACCACTCCTTTTTACATCGCGGATACTGCCGCCGCTGCGCTTTTATCCACAGGGTTACGGACCGGATATGCACCCGGGCTGTGGACAACAGGGGATAAGGATGTTGCTGCGCGCCGCTTTATGCCGCCTTGCGGCGGGACAGGGCAGAAAACCCGGTCCGTGCGGTCTGCGGCCGGTGCCGTGCCTTCACTTTAGCCCGACCGCTGCGTGATCAAGAGATCGCTCCGCTCGACTCCTCCCCCGTTCGCACTCCCTCCGCCGCGCTTACTTCCGTCGCGCTTCCGCTCAGTTTTCGCTTCAGCGCCGTGCGTAATCACGGCTCCGCTCGCTTGCGCTGCGGCCTCGTCGTCGCTCCTGATCACTCCGCTTTTCGTCGGGCTGTCATTCAGGCACGGCACAGGCCGGAACTGTAACCCCCTTTGACTGCGGAGATGTCTGATGAACACACAACCCTATGTTTACACGCCAGCGTCCGTCCTGGCAGATTTTGTCAACCTGCGTTTTCTGCCTTCCCTGTTCGGCCACGACTACGCGCAGGCTGAAAACAACGTTTACCTCTATGCCAGCCGCTATCTGGCCAACTATGACGGCACGGTATGGGACTTCGTACAACTGGCAGGCGGCGGGGGCTACATGAAGCCCGAAGGGGAAGAATGCTACATGTATTCAAACCCTTACCACTGGACGGAACTGGAAATCAGCGCCGACGCAGCGGGGATCATCATCACGGCGCTGGTACTGAATCACCGTAGCTGGCTCTACGACCGTCACGACGACGAGGAACTGTGTGCGCACTTCTGCCAGCGTCACCGCCAGTTGATGGAGTTTGTGAAAACCCATCCCGAAGCCGCCGCGATTTTCTGCGCCCTGAACTGATCACCCACGGGGCGGCAGAGCCGCCCTCTACAGAGGAAAACACCATGTACGGAACCGTTAACGAAATTTGTGAGCAACTGCGCCAGGGCTACAAATCCGACGAACTCATGACGCTGATTATCTGGACGAAAGAGGACGTGAGGGACGTGCTGGATAGCGCACAGATCACCGACGAAACCGCTAACGAAATTTTGCAGCAAATCGACGGGATCAGCGATCAGCACGAATATGGCGTGAGCCTGGAAACGCTCCAGGCGGTACTGGATAACATCCGTGAGGAAGAGAGGCAGGCCCGCGAAGTGACGGTGCCCGCCGCCGCGCTCGAAATTGCGCTCAGGGTGGCGTGGGATTTTATGCGCCTTAAGGACGCACAGAGCGGCGATGGGGCGGCCGCGCGGCTGTATCCGCACGAAACACAGGCGCTTTTTCATGTCAGTGCCGCGCTGAGAGCGCAGGCAGACAAATAACAACCCAGTGACCGCGCGGGGGCGGCGCAGCCGCCCCCGATAAGGAGCCAAAAAATGTACGGAACCGTCAGCCAGCTTTACCACCGCCTGAAAACCGAATTTCAGGGCGAGGAAAAAATCACGCTGATTATCTGGCGTAAAGAGGACGTGATGAAGGTACTCAGCGAAGAGCACATCACGGAGGAAACCGCCGCCGAAATCGTGTGCGACATCGCCACATGGGACAGGGATGCACAGCACGAAGCCGGCGTGGGCGCTGAAACGCTTAGGTTTATCGCCAGTGGCGTCCGGCACGCCGCCTCTCGGCGTAACCGGCCGGTGACAATTGCCGCCTCAGATCTCGCTGTTCTGGCCGAGGCCACTGAGCGCTTACTGAACACGGGGGGCGATGAAGATCCCAGCGCCATTGAGGAAGCGCTCAGGCGCGCTTATCACGCCATAAACCAGTAACGGCGAGGAGCAGGGCAGGGAAGCCCGCCGCCCATTTTAGCCCGGGCGAAAACCCCGCCGCCTGCGGCGGCAGAACGGCAGAAGACGCGCCTGGCGGCGCGCTTCCCGCCGTACTGCTGATTCCGGCAGCGTGCAGAGGCTCAGGGAAAATAGAACCAGGCGGTTGAGATGAGGCCATCGCTGATTTCAAAAACGGCAATGCTCTCAAGCGGAGAGGGTGACAGGCCGTGAATAAATTCATGATCGAACACTTTATTCCCCAGCACCGTTCTGGAAATCAGTTCCGCTCTGAGCGCGGGATTGTTGAAACGGTTGTTGATGTAGAAATCACGCAGCGCCGGTTTTCCCTGTGTTGAGGGCGTTTCGGCAGGCATACGGTAGCCCTTAAAATCATCAGCAAAGCAGGCCATGAAAGCGTCGATATCATGGGCATTGTAAGCCTCAAACTGAGCAGCAATGGGACGGGTGACTGACATGCTGAATCTCTCCTTTGTGAATTTATATGCTTTTTATTGGAATTAATATTCACTTTAGGGAGCCATTTAACAACATCTTTTTCAGTCCGCCGCAGTTTTTCAGGTAAAGGTCCTTTACCCCGGGCGTCCGGGCGGCTGTCATGCTTCGCACAGAGCCGGCGAGCCGTCTCTGCCCGGGACCGGCCCCGTTCCGGTTCCGGTCCAGCGGGTTTCCATCCTGACGCAACGGCTGCAACCGGCTGTCGCCGGTGCTTTCACCGCCCTGGCAAAATACCGCCAGGGCTCTTATGCGCAGTGCCCTGCCGCTGCGTTTCTCCGCGCGGCCGGCACTGCGGTGCTGTCCGCCTCATTCCCTCTTTCATCATGCCGGTTTACGCCCACACCGGGGCTGATACAGCCACGGTCCGCCTTGCCGTCCAGGATGGAATAAACAGCGTGGACATTTTTTCCATGAAGCCGGAAATAATGTCCCGCTGTCCTGGTCGGTCTGCGTTGGACCGCGCCAGTTAACGCCCCTGCGGCGTGGGATCTCAACCGGGTGATGAAACACCACAGGAAACCACAGCCGTTCAGCTCACAGGTCAACACCGCGGCGGAGAAACTCACCGGGTGATGATTTTTTAAAACCTGAAAGGGGATATGCCATGTCAGTACACGAAACTATGCCGGAAACCACCACGAAACCCGCTGTAAAAAAGGGCGGTAAAAAAGCCACAGCCCCCCGCGCCAGCGTGGAGGCGGTACTGGAGAATGCCGCCACCGTCATGCACGCACTGGACCAGCTTACCCTGTCGCCGCATCAGGCCCGTAATATGGCGCATACGGACAGCGAAATCCGTGAGCTTGCTGACTCCATTGCCCGTGTCGGACTGCTTCAGAACCTTGCAGGCCACACGATGCCTGACGGCAAAACCGGTATCTGCGCAGGCGGTGGACGAATGAAAGCGGTGATGTTACTGACAGCCGAAGGGCGCTGGCCAGCCGATCGGCCTCTGCCCGTCCTGATGGTGCCGGAGGACATGGCGCGGGTGGTATCCATGACCGAGAACGGCAAACGCCGCGACATGCACGTTTCCGAACAGATCGTTAACTTCCGCGCGCTTACTGAAGAAGGCCGCAGTGAAGGACAGGTGGCCGACCTGCTGGGGTTCAGCGTGGCGCATGTCAGACGCTGCCTCAAACTGGCTGACCTCTCTCCCGCGCTGATGTGCCTGCTGCGTGAGGACCGCATTACGGTCGCCCACTGTCAGGCGCTCACGCTTGCCGGAACGCCTGAGCGGCAGGATCAGATTTGGGAAACAGCGGTGGCAAAGGTTTACGGCGGCAGCCTGCCGTCTCCTGAGATGCTGAAGCGCCTCGCTACGGACACCGACATTCGTACAACCAGTGCGCTGTTTAAGTTTGTGGGGCGGGAGGCTTACGAGACGGCGGGAGGGGCCGTGCATGAGGATTTATTCAGCGATGATGAGGGCGGCTGGGCTGATGCGCTGCTCACGGAAAAGCTGGCGCTTGAAAAGCTTCGTGTCATTGCGGAAGACGTGCGCGGACGTGAAGGATGGGGGTTTGCCGAAGCGCGGCTGTCTCAGGTGAAGACCTGGACTGATCGTGACACCTGGTGTTTCCTGCCGGAGCCGCCGCCGCAGTTTTCCGCAGAAGAAGCAGAGCGCGTGGCACAGCTTGAGTTTGTCATTGAAAATAACGGATTTGATACTGATGAGGATGAACAGGCGGCGTATGAGGAACTCGCGGCTCTGACTGCAACCGCAATCACGCGCGGCTGGCGTACAGAGGATAAGGCCCGTAGCTGGATCGTTGTCTCTCTGGATGACGGTGAGGTAGTCATCCAGCGGGGTCTGGCCCTGGTTGCTGACCAGCAGACAGAAACTGAGGAAGACGGAACCGATGACAGCACGGCAGACAGTGGTCAGGCTGCGCCGCCTGAAAAAGGCGTTGAGGCGTATTCTGCGGCACTGGTCAGGTCAATGTCCTGTGAGCGCACCCTTGCCGTCCAGGCATCGCTTTTCCAGCAGCCTGACACTGCCCTGACGCTGCTCACCTGGACGTTGTGCCGACAGGTCTTCGGGGGAAGCGGGCTGGGCCATTCCCCCGTCAGTATTACGCTGAATCCCCGAACCGGAGCCATGTCCGCTCAGGCCCATACCGGAACAGACGGGCGGGGATACCGCGAAATGCAACACGAAGAAGGGGCGTTACGTGAACTGCTGCCGGAGGGGTGGAAACTCGATTTCACCCTGCTTGCTGCGCTGCCCCACGATACGCTGAAACGCCTGCTGGCGTTCTGCGTGGCATCGTCACTCGACGGTGAACAGGTTCGCGTAAATGGTTACACACCCGCCAGTGCGCTTGATGCCACCGAGGCGGCGCTGTTCTTCCACCTTCGCGACTGGTGGCAACCGGATGCGGCGTTCTTCGGACGCATGAGCAAGGCGCAGACTGCCGATGCTCTGGAGGCCACAGGGCGCGGCGATCTGGCCAGAGGGGCAGAAAAGATGAAAAAAGGAGACGCTGCTGAACTGGCGGCGCAGACCTTAGCGGATTCCCGCTGGCTGCCTGAATGGCTCAGTGCCCCGCTGCCGGATACCGACAGCGAAAGCGCCACTAAACACGACTGACAGCAGAGTGCAGGGCAGGGAAGCCCGCGCACCTTCTGGCTCCGGCGGGAAACCCTGCCGCCTGCGGCGGCGGTGCGGGAAGCCCCGCGCCTGACGGCGCGGCCACCACACCCTTTTCTGATAACGGTATTCATCATAATGCCGTTCACCACCATTTTTTCAGGCTGGTTAAGGTGAACAGGTGGCCTGAATTGCCCCTTTCGCCCGTAACACGCAGGTCAAATGCTTTTACCCCGGGCGTCCGGGCGGCTGTCATGCTTCGCACAGAGCCGGCAGGCCGTCTCTGCCCGGGACCGGCCCCGTTCCGGTTCCGGTCCAGCGGGTTTCCATCCTGACGCAACGGCTGCAACCGGCTGTCGCCGGTGCTTTAACCGCCCCGGCAAAAAGCCGCCGTGGCTCTGTGGCCAGCCCGCGGTTGCGGGCTGCAAATTCCCCTTCTGACGTCTTTCCCGCTGTTTCGGTCATGCCTTGCGCGGAGGGCCTGTCGTAGCACCGCCGGTTCGGGCAGAAAGGGGTGAAATGTACGCCGCCAAAAACTTTTCGCCAGGGGCCGCAAAAACTTTTTGTCGTCGCCCCTTTATGCCCTCTCTTCGTCGTCGCAACTCTGCCCTTCGCCGCGAAAGGCCAGACCGGAAAAGAAAAAAGCCGCGTCAGAGGAAGCCTTTTTTCGGCCCGCATCCGGTCGGCTGCTCTGCCAGCGCTTCGGGTGCCGGAATTTTCAGGCAAATAAAAGGAGTAAAGCCCGTGAATACCACCGTTCCCCCTTACAGCGGCAAAGCCGATCAGAAACCTTCTGTGGGGCTGCCATCCGGCCCGTTTGGCCGTCAGACCGCCAGCGCTCTGGTGAGCGCATACCGCAACGTTTTCATCGAGAACGACGCGGGTACGCACTTTCAGTTGGTTATCCGCGATGCGCAGGGCGGGCTTATCTGGCGGGCGTGGAATTTTGAAGCTGAGGCCGGATTCGGCCTTACGACCTACATCAGGGAATACGGCGTCAGGCGCTGAAAAACAGGCCTGGCTGAGCGGTTATTCAGCCAGGCCCGACCAGAATCATCATTCGGGAGAACACACCATGTCAGAGAACCAGCACAGTGAAAAACTGCTGCCCGTCGTTACCGCTTCAACGTTATTTCCGCCGGTTTCGCAGGCCGATATTGCACGGGTTATGGGGGCGTACTGCTTTATCCAGCTCGATAACGGCGATGAGGCGTTTTATCACCATGGTCATTTTGTGACCAGTGCCGATGCAGGCGCTAATGAACCCTCCGTTGTCGATATTGCCCGTCAGTCTGCCCGCGCCGGAGGCATGGCGCTCCGGATGATTGAACTTCCGCTGCCCGTCCAGGGGGATGAGGAATGGTGCTGGAATGACGTTGCAGAGGCGCTTGCCCGTAGTGCCATGACAGAAAACGTCAGAGCGTCAGTTATCGTTACCGGCTGTATGACCAGGCTCGGCGGAAGGGGGATTCATTTCTGCTCGCATCCTCTGCTGAGCGGCGTTAACAGCAACCTGTGGTTTCCTGTCGGTGAGAATGAAGACTGGTTTTCGGCGGTTGAGCGGGTTCTTGTCATGAATGGCCTGGCTGAAAACCTGACGGCGCTTGATCCGCTGCGTGACTGCAAAGAGTACACCGACTGGAAAGCCACTTATAACCGCAAAGTCATTATCTGATAAAACGGGGCCGGACACGTCCGGCCCGTTCTGACACGAATGAGGTACGTCACATGCATACTCTTTCATTACCTGAATGCCACACCCTGAGAGCGGCTGAAACCCTGAACGTTGCCGATTTATCCTGCCTGGCAGATCAGGTGACGGATCGCCTGCCGTTTGATGCAGACAATGCCAGCCGTGCAGGCGCTGCCGCTGCCGCTCTGACTGCGTTCGCCCGCTATACCGGACAGAATACCGACGGCGAATCTGCCGAAACCGTTATTGTCGGTTTCCTCACTGACCTGATGCATTTGTGCAGTGAAACCGGCATGCCGCTCTGCGAAATGCTGCTGACGGCCAGCCGTCACTGGCAGGATGAACAGGACGCGTAGCGCACCAGCCTGCGCGGGCCATGTAACCGCGTGACAGGCACAGCGTTAATACTGCTTTCGGAGACAGGCGATCATGAACACATCACTGAGCTACACAGAACAAAGATTCAAAGAAATTAAGGCATGTCTCAGTTTCCTGCGCGAACTTGTGAGCCAGCCGGATGAGGAAGACCGGGAGGAACTGATGCTGGGCACGCTGTGGCGTTTAGCCAGTGAGATCACCGGAACCGTGACGGACTGGACACTGGCCCGACCCAGGCTGCCCCTTGCATCCGTCCAGGCGTGGTCAGAGGCGCTCAGACTGGTGCGAACACAGCCTGATGGCCTCGGTGATTATCTCTGCCGGTCGGCAAAAAAGGATCTCAAAACGATGCTTCAGTCTGATTTCTGAAAGGGAAATGTGTGCATCATCTGAATACTTACGCGTTATATCTGAACGAAAAACAGGAGATTTAATCGCCGATAAAGTGTGACTTTGTTTCACACTGTGCTATTATAAGTGTGACAAAGTTACACACACCGGAGGGCGTATGACAGTAACAAAACTGAGGCAGCAGGGCGGGGCGGTTGTGCTGACCATTCCAAGCGACATTGCAGCCAGAGCAGGCTGGAGCGTTGGCACACTGCTGGACGTTACCGCAGACGGGGATGCCGTGAGTATTCGTCCGTCAGGTCGCGTTGCCCGTGGCCGTAAGACGGTGGCGCAGCTACTGGCAGGGATTGACCAGGATGTAATCCGCCAGCTTAACGACGAAATCAGCGACGGCGCGAATGAGAGACCACAGGGAAGGGAGTTTATCTGATGGTATCGCGCAGAATCCCGCAGAAAGGTGAAATCTGGCACGTTAACGGCGATCCGGTTGAGGGAAAGGAGTTTAAAGGACCGCACTATTACCTTGTGATTTCTCCCAGGGAGCTTGTTGCGGCGCTGGGAACGGCGGTATGTATACCGATAACGAGTGGCGGCGGGGCCGCGCGCGCGCAGTCCGTGACGGTCTGGTTAGACGGAGACAGCACCGAATCGGGTAAGGTGACGGGTGTTGCACTTTGCTATCAGTTACGTTCGCTCGACCTGGCTGCCCGTAAGGCCACTTACAGCACAAAGGTGGCTCCCCACATCATGGACGAGATCCTGTCGATGGTCGTGGATTTAATCGACCCGCGCTGAAAGGCGCGGTTTCACTTTCTGCATTCTGCGCGGCGCAGCTCCGCAACAAAAAACGCAAGGGCCGGACAGCGCCGGTGCTTCCGCACCGGCCTTATCCGTTTTTGTGCACATCAAAGTAATCCGTTTCCTGGTATCCGTGTTCCTTCTGACTTTCCTTTTCTGTTCCTCTTTTAAAAGCCACTTCACGGGCAGGGCCATGGCCCCCTTCGGCTCCTGCCCTGGCGGGCAGTCGTCAGCCTCACTCCGCTAGGGCGGCAGAGCCGCCAAGCTCCGCCGAACCCGCAGGCGGGTTCGTGTAGAGTCTGATGGCGAAGGTCAACGTCAACGGCTGCTGACGGCTGGCGCCGTCGCTTTCACCGCCCCGGCAAAGGGCCGCCGTGGCTCTGTGGCCAGCCCGCGTGGCGGGCTGTAAATTCCCCTTCTGACGTCTTTCCCGCTGTTCCGGCCGTGCCTTGCGCGGAGGGCCTGTCGTAGCACCGCCGGTTCGTGCAGAAAGGGGTGAAATGTACGCCGCCAAAAACTTTTCGCCGTGAGCGGCAAAAACTTTTTGTCGTCGCCCCTTTATGCCCTCTCTTCGTCGTCGCAACTCTGCCCTTCGCCGCGAAAGGCCAGACCGGAAAATTTTTGTCGTCGCCCCTTTATGCCCTCTCTTCGTCGTCGCAACTCTGCCCTTCGCCGCGAAAGGCCAGACCGGAAAAAGAAAAAAGCCGCGTCAGAGGAAGTCTTTTTCGGCACCCGCAGCCCTCCGGACATACCGCAGCGCGCTGCACAATCCGATTCTCACAGCATGAGGACTTCATGATGAAAAACGTATCAGCCCCCTGCATCCCGGACACGCAGGATTTGCCCGTCGATGCCTTTATGGACCTGTGCGATTACGTATGGACGCACGGCGAATTTCTGGGACCGTCTGGTCTTGCGAGTAACGATTTTAACGGGCTGGAGGCGTTTGATGAGCCGACAGAAGAACCGGACGCACGGAAGGTTTATATGCGCGATGGCTGGCCGGTTGCCGTCTACGAATTTGATATCGGTTACACCGTTATCCGTCGTCAGGTCTGACAGGTAGCAAAGAAAAAGGGCGGAAATTCCGCCCGTTCACCCCGGACGCCACGACCAAATGACCGTCCGGAACGTCAACAGCAATAAGGAGTAAATCATGAAAACTGCTGACCGCAGCATCATCACACCCTCCGCCGGATATGTAAAGCCCGGCGGGAAATCATCTCATACGCGCCATCGTCACACCGATCCGGATGTGCGTGAGATTCCGGATGAAATGCGTGCGCGTGTCCGTCATGTAGCGCACTGCGTCCGTAAGGGCAGAGCCGTCCGTGTGCCTGCCATGAGCAGCAGTGAATGGGGACAGTTTCTCCGTTCGCTGGAGATCCACCGGGCTGTTGCCTGACTGATTGCCTGCCGTCCCTGAACGGGGCGGCATTAAACGATAATCTCAAATCCGGAGTGTGATAATTATGGCCCGTTTATTTAATGGTTTTCGTTCTGCAAACAGCATTCTCCGCGACCGCCCACTGACTGATGATGAGCTTCGCCAGTTTGTTCCCAGCGTGTTTTCTGAAGACAAACATGACTCCCGCAGTGACCGCTACACCTAGATTCCTACAAGCCACATTCTGACACGCCTGCGTAAAGAAGGTTTCGAGCCGTTCTATGCATGCCAGCAGCGCGTACGCGATCAGGGACGTGTCGGTCATGCTAAACATCTGCTGCGCCTGCGTCGTCGTGATCAGATTCCTGCCTCAGAAGTCTCGGAAATTATTCTGCTGAACAGCCATGACGGCAGCAGTAGCTATCAGATGATACCCGGACAGTTTCGCAGCATCTGTTCCAACGGCATGGTGTGCGGAGAAGTGTATGGCGAAATCCGTGTGCCGCATAAAGGTGACATTATCAGTCAGGTGGTTGAGGGGGCTTATGACATCCTTAACCGGTTCGAGGCGCTTGAACATTCACGCGACGAAATGAAGCTTATCCCGCTTGATTATCGTGAACAGGTAGCCTTTGCCGAAACGGCGCTGGAGTTTCGTTATGACGACCAGCATATTCCGGTCACTGCTGATTCAGTTTTGCAGGCCCGCCGTAAGGCAGACAATCCGAATGACCTCTGGACTGTTTATCAGCGAACACAGGAAAATATTATACGTGGTGGATTACGTAGCCGGACCGCGAAGGGAGCAGTGACAAAAACCCGCGCGATAAACGGCATTGACGGCGACATAAAAAACAACCGTTTTCTGTGGTCCCTTGCCGAAAAAATGAAAGAGCTTAAATCCTGATTTGCACAAAGGGGCTAAAAAAGCCCCTTTTTTTATATCTGTTATCTGACCACGTTACCGTGTAATGCTATTCAGTAATTGTACCTGTCACCGTACTTTTTACCTTTCTGTCACGCGGCTGTTTTTTTCCTTTTCCGTTGTCTTTCAGAACATCAGAAATTGCCCTTTCGCTGAAACCAAACTGCATTTCATCCAGTGCCGACTTGATGTCTTTTGCGTTGTAGCCTTTTTCTTTCGCCAGCATCAGAATGGTGCCACGGAGACTTTCCAGCACTTCATTTCTGGTAATACGCTTTGGTGACAAATCTGGCAGATTTTCCAGCCTGGATTTTGCCTCATCAATCTGCTCTTGTGTAAAAAACTGCTGTGTAGCCATAACACCCTCCAGTGGAAACATCAAAAAAGGTGATTCTGCCCCGTAATGATGGAAATTTCCAGCTTCCACCTCTCATGACGCCAATTTACTTCTGGCGATTAAAGTGCCAAAATACAGTAATGAAATTCAAAGACGGGACAGGAAATGTTTTGTGACCACCGCCAGCACGCTGGCAGTGATTCCCAAAACGACCTGCTCAGGGCTCCGCCCCGAGACCCGGGTTAAGTGCCAAGGTTGAGCTATGTCGAAAAGTGAAAAGCGTCAGAGGGAAAAGTTGGTTAAATGTCGTTGCACCGATGCTGAATACGAGGCCATCAACAGGAAGGCCAATGCAGCAGGGCTGACGACATCTGAATACCTGCGCCGTTCCGCGCTCAACCGCCGCATTACCGTTCGCACCGACATTCGAATGATGAACGAGCTGCTACGCCTCGGCGGTCTGCAGAAGCATCTGTACACACAAATGCAAACGAACATGACGACCGAACTGAGTCTTCAGTTTTCTGAGGTGCTGACCAGTATCAGGGACGCCATTAATTCGCTGGATATGACGCCTGTCCCCGTAGAGGAAATGAAAGACTGATGAACGTGATTATCCCGCCGAAGCGCCGCGATAAGAAGACCAGCTTTAAGAAGCTGGTTGACTACGTGAGCACGCGCGATGAAAAAAAACCAACGGAAGCCGCAACGCGTGAAGTGGTTCATGATGCCAGTACTGAGTACGTTTCCACGCCGGGTTTCGGTCAGCTGGTCGACTACGTCGGTCGAAAAAGTGTTGCTGCGGCTCCACAGATTATCAGCATTTCACCAGAGGGCACTCAGCGCGTACTCTCTGGTGAAGTGCTGTGTGAAACAAACTGCTTCTCGCTAGACACTGCCGCGTCAGAGATGAATCTTACAGCGTCACAGAACCGTCACTGCAAAGACGCGGTCTATCACTTTATTCTTTCCTGGCAGGACGATGAAGACCCATCGCCTGACGCCGTGTTCAGTTCCGTCCGCTATTGTCTTAAGCAGCTTGGTATGGAAGAACATCAGTATGTTGCTGCTATTCATCGAGATACTGATAACCTGCACTGCCATGTCTCAGCAAACCGCGTACACCCCAACACGTTTACTGCGCAAAACATGTGGAACGATGCCGACACGCTGCAAAAATGCTGCCGCGTGCTTGAGCGTGAGTTTGGTTTCAAAGTTGATAACGGCAGCTGGCATATGGATGAGACTGGTGAGCTTCACCGCACCCGTCGCGAGATGCCTTCTGCTCCGCGTGGTGCTGCAAAACGCGAAATCTTTTCAGACAAAGAAAGTCTGCACGGCTATGCCGTACGCGAAACCCGTCAGTCTTTGTCCGACGCAGTTGAGCAGGACACACTGAGCTGGGACCGCCTGCATAATATTCTCTATTCCAGAGGGCTGGGCCTGCGGGAGCAGAACGGCGGGCTGGCGGTTTATGATCTGCTTCATCCTGAAAGCGTCAGCGTGAAGGCATCCGATGTGCATCCGGATATCAGCCTGACGGCGATGGTCAGAAAGCACGGTGAATTTCAGCCCGCGCCGCCAGTCAGCAATCCGGAACGTCCCGAGGACGGTATTCTTCATATGCAAACCTGCTACATGCCGCAGCTGCATGTGCGCGATCAGGAAGCACGTCGCGAACGACGTGAAGCTCGTGCTGTCGCACGTGACATCCTCCGCGCACGCTATGATGCCTACCGCAGCGGATGGGAGAAGCCGGACCTGCGAGCGGGCGAACGTTTCCGTCAGATTGCGGCGCACTGTGTGGCAGTTAAAGCCAGCGTTCGAAATACCGTTAGGGATCCGCTGATGCGTAAACTGATGTACCGTGTTGCTGAGTTTGAAAAGATGAAGGCGATGGCTGAACTTCGCCTGCAGCTGCGTGAGGAGCGTCAGGCACTCAGTGAAACCGGGGCGAACAGACCGCTGAGCTGGAAGTCATGGGTTGAGCGCGAAGCGATAAAAGGAGATGCGGCAGCGCTCAGTCAGATGCGCGGCTGGGCTTATCGCGAGAAACGTGCCGCGCGTAAGCAGGGAAGTGCGTGGCCAGAACCGAATGCCGTTATTCATTTCGGCCCGGGTGACAATGTTCCTTCGTTTAAGTCCAGCGAACATGAAACGCGAGTACTGCAAGACGGCACAGTCAGCTATCTGCGCGACGGTAAGCCAGCCGTAACCGACTTTGGTGACAGGGTCGAGATTTACCCAGCGCCTGACAGCAAGTCTGATCGCTTTAACAATGATCTTGCTGCTGAGCTTACAGCCTGGCGCAGCGGAGAGAGCACTGTGCTGACGGGTGAGCAGAAAGCTGTGAACCGTGTGCTGTATTCCGGCGTGGTGAGAAACATCACTAAACGTGACGGACGAGAATTTAAAGTCAGTGATCCTACGCTGATGGCCAGCGTTCATGCCACGGAAGACAGCCTGCGAAATCAGAATGTGCAGCCTGAACTGAAACAGGCCGAGCCGCAATTTAAAGATGATGAAAACGTGCGCATTTCAAAAAGAGATTTACAGCGTCCATAAGGGGGGCGAGCAGAGAAAATTAAATAATTGATAAACCAAATTATTTAGCGCTGATTGCACAGGGTTGAAGGCCTGTACAACCAGCTAACCTTAACAACCTGAGTAGGAGGCTGCTATGGCTGCCGAGGATCTTAGTGCTTTTTCACATCTGAGCAAGTTTTTTCCTGAACTGACTGAAATACAGGCCGCACATGTATGTATGCTTGTATTTTCATCATGGTCAGCTGAGGAAATAGCAGAATATCGTAATGTCACAGTTGACACCGTCAAAGACTCTTTAGTTGCAGCTCAGAAACGTCTGCGGGCAGATAATATGAAACTACTCAGGGGTGTAGCGATACTCCGGGTAATGATGAGTATTTCGTTTTTTATATATGGAAATAATTTGCCTTAAATCAGAATAGTGTAGAGAAACAGAAGTTTTTTAAGTTAGATAGAAATTTTTTCATAACGCTTTTTCTTATTTTACAATGACATAAATAACTACCCCCCTTTTTAGGGGGGTTTTCTTTTTAGGACCAATCTTATTTAATGCTTCCATTGCTTACACAATCTATACATTCAGTAACGGAAGAACACAGATGCCTGCACACGTTAATAAAGAAAAGGGAATTAAAGTCCTGCTGCGCCTCTCCCCAGAGGTAACCGCTATTCTGTGCCAGGCCGCAGACCGTTCCGGTCGCAGTAATACAAAAGAGGCGCTTGTGCGCCTTGAAGACCATCTTAAGTCTTTTACTGACCTCGCCACACCAGGGCGCCGGTTCAACGCTGACAGCAGCGAAACCATTATTAAATAAAACTTCCAGCCGGCACGTATTATTGCCGGCCCCCATTTTTGACTGAATATATGCGCGCATGCGCAGGGCATCGTTTTGCCTGGAATATCATCTGCTCTTTAACAATGTGCCCGCTTTTATATTCCTGACCTCAGGGTCCTCTCTTGCCGGCATGCTGTACCGGTGCGCGGAAGATGTCCGGAGGCTACGTCATGGCCTGCACTACGTCGGGAAAACAGTAAAGCTGCAGAGAAACGAGTTTACAGCATTACTGGCGGGCACCGCGCAAAGTCGGAACAGTGAAGCGTAACCGTTATACCCCTACGTACAAATTCGATGTATCCAGTTCGACCGGTGCAGTTTTACTGCATCAGGCCCCGGCGCGTTCCGCCGGGCATAACCTGTATCTGGAGAAGATTAGCCCTGCACTTGTGTGCGGTCGTGAACGGGCAGCCCTGACGGTTTCAATTCACAAAACGCACAGTGACACAGAGCAGTCTGTGCCGGCCCACTCTCGCGAGTGGGTCAGCCCGGAAAGTCTTAAACGTTTAATTAAGCGAGCGCCCGGGGACGCGGGCGTAATTAACGGGGTGATACATGCATCTTTCAAAAACAAAGCGCAAAGCGCTTCGGCAGCAATTTAAGGGATGCTGCGCTTACTGCGGGGCATCACTTCCCGCTCAGGGCTGGCATGCAGAATCAATCGGTAAAGAGTTTGTTGAAGAAGGGGTTGTTCCTGTCTGTACACTATGTCGGAAAATAAAAGGGAATGCCTCACCTGAAGAATTCAGGGCGTTGCTCGCTGAACAGGTAGAAAAGGCGCTGCGTCACAGTATCAACTTCCGGACGGCGATGCACTTCGGACTGGTAAGTCAGCAGACTAAAAAGGTTGAATTCTGGTTTCAGCGCTGCGACCCGTCGCGAAAACCGGAAGCCGACAAAGCGTCAGAGGTCACCGTTGGCGATAGCGGGTTTTCAAGAGAGCATCGCCCTGTGTTGACTGTTACGGGGACCGTCGGTAACAGCTTATGAAACGCTCTGTGTTCCTGCGTGCGTCCCTTCGTCGGGCGCTCCGAAAATGCCATCCGGATTTTCCCGCCTCCCGGTCAACCTGTTCTGACAAAGGAAAAACAGAGATGCCGGAGGACCTTATATCACGCTGTCCGTCGGCCCTCAGCAACTCCATTAAGCGCGAGTAATCTGCTTTAAGGAAACCATCATGAAACCACTTCTAATGGCTGGTCTGTTCCTGTCATTCAGTCTTTTTTTGCCAGCTGACAGCTTTGCCAGTGATACCCCGCTTAACCAAAGCGCTGTACCCGTTCCGGGTACGATTATCTGCGGTGACTGCATCAACGTAAATGTGGCCGTATGGCAGTTTAAGCCTTCTGATCTCAAAGCGCAGATCGATATGCTTGCCTCACTTTCTAAACTACAGTCTTCTCCTGTTTTCTATGGCCCGGGAAGCACGGGAGGTCCGACTGTCATCTCCCCTGGAGCGGGACACACCTTTATAGACAATATTGAGCATCTCGGTTCGCTTCAACAGAGGCTCGACTGGAAGGCTGTTACACTGTCCGGTCATCCGTTGCCTCTGGCCATTAGTTCTTTAGCCGGGAATTACAGCGCCGTTCTCACCATTAAAAACTTGCGCCAGTCATGGAATCCTCAACCTTTTACCGGACTGGTTCGTTTATCCCTTCGTGCTGATGCTCCGGCAAATGGTAATTTTGAGACTCTGGCCAGCGCGGGGCAGGTGTTGGTCATTAATGGAAGTGAGATCCTCAACATGCAGCCCTTATCTGATGGCAGTTACATTATCTGGATCATTCAGGCTAACCTCTTGTAATACACCTGGGCCGGATTTTGTTCCGGCCACTGATTTCGATAATTTCTGCAACGCACAGCCCGCTGGTAACAGTGGTCTGTGCGTTGTGGTGAATGCGGCCAGCGCACGCGGGAAAACCAGCAGCGAAAACTCACTTTACGTCAAGTCTGAAGTCACCGTCCCGGGTTTGCTGGTTTACACGGGACACCGGGAGGCACCCGGCACCATGACACCCTTTTCAACACGGAGTGGCACCCCATGAAGCAGTAGCACGGTCAGACCGTGGCCGGATGAGCCAGTGCAGCCGTCATGAGGCTGCCCCGAGTCCCCCGAGGGAGCCAGATGCAGGTACGAACTGCACCACACGCTGGTGAGGGTTAATAAAGTAGAAGAAGGTGTGCCGGTAAAGCAGCGCGACGGCCAGACGCGCACCGGTTATCAGCGGCAACAACGCGACGTGCACCCAAGGGCATGGGCGTGGCCACTACGGTAGTGGCGACCAGTTTACCTGTCATTTCCAGCAAGCCGTATCTTCCCTGCTATCCGGAGTCTTCACTATGTCATTTACCGAACGGGCAGGGCTGCTATCGGCTCTGCTGCTGGCCGGCTGTGCTTCGCCAACCACTGTTCCCGGCACTCCATCAGGCAATGTGGTTGACGGTCTGCTCACACGTAGTTCTGCTGACATTATGGCGATGCAGTATCGTGTATATCAGACCGGCCCCACAGCTATTCGACCTCAGTCTGCTTCATCTTTATCTTCTGCGCTTCCGGGGCCTTCAAGTCTGGTCGGAACTTCAGATCCGAAAAGCAGTATCTTTCCAAAGGCGCACCCTCAGAAACAGCCCGCACCAGTTCAGTCAGACGGTTTTGTCAGGCTGAATGGCGCGGCACCAACGCTGAGGACTGCACTCAGGAAAATTGTACCGTCAGAAAATAAGGTGGAATTCAGTCCGGATGTTAAACCTGACACACCGGAGCTCTGGCAATGGACCGGCAACGATCGCTGGCCATTCGTCGTCAACAAAATGCTGGCATCTCGCGGACTGAAAGCGACGATAAATGCAAAAAATAAAACTATTACCATCGAAGCCGTGCAACATGCTCAGTCCGCTGGAAAAGTTATCTCTCCTGCAGTGCCGCCAGCTTCTCCACCGATAAAGGGTGTTGCTGTATCTGCTAAGCCTGGCAGAAAGCCGGTAAGAGGACGTAACCCGTTCCATGATGATCAGGCTGCGGAAAAAACAACCACTGCATCGAAGCCAGGCGCGCCGAACGAGCTGGTCAAAGCGCCGGTAATGCCAGCCAAAGCACCAGTTCCCGTTCGTCACTGGCAGATAGAACCTGGTGTCACACTGAAGGACTGGCTTTTCAGTAAAGCGGCCAGTGAGCCCTGCAGTGTTCCTGGTATCAAATACTGGACAGTTGCATGGGCCACGCCGGTGAATTACCGGATAGATGCACCACTCAGTTTTGACGGAAGTTTCCGTGAAATGCTGAATGGACTCTTCACGCTTTATGGCACCGCAAAAGTTCCTCTGTACGCAGGAACGCGTTCAGAGCAGTGCGTGGTGTCCGTGGACGATAAGGAGGTGCATTGATGATCATGTACTGGCTGCTTGTTCTGTTTGCAGGGTGGTTTGCTTTTGGTCCGTCAACAGAGCAGCGGGCTGTTCAGCAGGCAGGACAGATTCAGGATCAGACGCTGAGCATTCAGGCCACGCAGATGGTGCGATACATGAACCGTATCAATGACTGGCGCTACGATAATCCCGGCGCAGACAATCAAAGTGTCAGCGATGCTCAGCTTACTGGCTGGAACAGCGTCCCGGGCCTTAACAACTTTATCTACGGCGGCAGGACTTTTGTCTGGCGAGCCGGCCAACCCGGACTGATGTCCGCGCTACTTACCCAAACCCGCCAGTCTGCCCTTGTCGGACGCGTTGCATCGCGTCGGTTACTGGACAGCAACGGTATCGATATGCAAATCAGTGTCCCAGACGCGATAGCCGAATCCAGCGTGGTATGGGTTAACTAATTTCCTCAAGGCTGCGATGCGGCTTCCGGAGTTCCTCATGAATCAAGTTCTCAACAGGGCAGATGCCCCTGTATCTCGACACGCCGACATGTATCTGGAGGCTCTGGATGCAGTGCTGTCCGGGCATCTTATACATACCTCGAGTATTGGCTGTAACGGGCTGGCGACGCTGAAGCGAATTCAGGCAATTCAGGCGAACGCAATTGATACAGCTAAGTTTTCCAACTCTATCAGGGCTAAACAGTCATGAAACCTTTAAAGCAATTCACGTTGCTCACGGTGGCATTGTGCTTTCTCGTCAGTGGATGCAGTACGCTTGAGCGGGTAGATGCAACTCAAAAAAGAGCAGCAGTTCATGAGGCGCAGGCCGATTCGTACAAGCGCGCACTGGACAGCGGTCAGGTCGTGCGGGAAATCTCCTCACAGTGGATCAATCCGGTTCCGCTTGGCGGAGTCGCTGGCCAGCGGTCAGAACTTCCACCGTGTGTGGTCAGGATTAACAGACCAGGCATGGTTTCTCTGGCCTATGTCAGTTCATTCATAACCGATCAGTGCCGTATCCCTGTAGTTGTCACTCCAGACGCTCAGGCCACTCTGGCAGGCAGCAGTGATTCAGGCGGTAAGACAGAGAAAATAAGCGGCCCGCTGCCGTCTCCTGACGCGAGTGGAATGGTCCCTCTGGCCTCTATGGGACAGGTCGGTACTCGCCCTGTCGCTGTCCCCCAGAGTGAAGGAGGCCTTCGGGGCGTCAACTGGAACGGCTCTCTGAGTGGGCTGCTAGATAACGTTACGACGCGTCTCGGGCTGTCGTGGCGTTATGAATATGGCCACATAGCGATTTTCTGGCTCGATACCCGAAACTTCGCCATTAACTTCATGGACAGTGACGCAAGCTTCGCATCGAAAACGGTGAGTGGCACCACGAGCTCCACCGCCAGCGGAGGGAACAGTACTGGCGATAACAGCACCAGTCAGACCACGACAGCAACCATTAAATCCAACATCTTTAAAGACGTAGATAACACGGTGAAGTCGATGCTGACGCCGGGCTCCGGGCGTCAGAATCTCTCTGCCGGCGTGCTGACGGTGACCGATACACCGCGCGTACTGGACGCCATTGGACGCTACATAGACGATCGTAACCGTGAGCTTAATCGGCAGGTGATGATTTCGGTCAAGGTCTACAGCGTGGTGAACCGACACCAGAACCAGCTGGGTATCGACTGGAACGCGGTACTGAACACTGGCAGTGTCGGCCTGTCCCTGACCAGCCCGTTCACTGGGGCAGCCTCTGATGCGCTGAGCGGCGGCATGGCCATTCTGGACGGTAAGGGACAGGGTACTCAGATGTTCCTGAAAGCGCTGGACGAGCAGGCGAAGCTCAGCGTGGTAACAACAGCTTCTGCGCTGACCACCAACCTGTCTGCTGTTCCCGTTCAGAACGCCATACAGCAGGACTACGTACCAAACATCAGCACCAGTCAGACGGCGAACGTCGGAACCAGTACCTCCATTACCAAAGAAACTATCACCACCGGCTTTAACATGACAGCGCTGCCGCTGCTGTTCCCGAACTCGCCAAAGATGCAACTGGAGTTTTCCATCAGCATGTCAGAAGACCCCGTTTTTACGGACTTCACGTCTGGAACGCAAAAATCGCAACTCGCCAGGACCACACCTAAGACGATTGTTCAGCGCGTCATTATGCAGTCAGGCCAGACACTGGTGCTGAGCGGTTATGAGCAACTGAGCGACTCGGCCAACCGCCAGGGTACAGGCAGCTACAGCTTCTTTGGTCTGGGCGGTGGCGCGCGCGGCGACGACAGCCGACGCATGTTCATCATCCTCGTTACGCCTGTGGTGCTGGGTTAAGGAGACATTATGGCGTCAGAAATGAAGACAGAGGATGCAGTAAGCTTCGTCCCCGTGGGTAAATTTGTACTTGTGGCAGGCTTACAATGGCACTGGGTGTCTGTTCGTGGGCGCCGGCGTATGCGCATTGAGGCCCGGGACATGTATGCAGGTCACTGGCTGGCGTTGCCCGGTGGAACTACTGATGATCCAGGGACCTGGTTAGGATGTCTGTCCAGTGAAGCCCTGCCCATTCCTAAAGGTAAGCGTCCGGCTTCACTGGCTGTGGCCTTGCTCGGGAACGTGCCAGCTGACTGCTGGGGGGTGTTTATCCTTCCAGGGGGGCTGTGCTGGTTCATGGCTGTAACAGGCGGCCATCCTTCTCCTTATGGCGACGTCACGGGGAATGCTGAAACGGTCATCAGAGCTGCGGAACGGTTCTGCGCGACTTCCCCTGCGCCACCATCCGGATGGACGGTATTTGATCCTGACGGCCTCATGGCCAAGCCTGAAGCCCGAAAGGAACCTCTTGCAGCGCTGCTCCCGACTGCAGTGCCAAAACAGGCCAGGTTGCTTAAAACAGAAGACCGTACGACAACCTGGGTCGTCATGCTGATGTTGGTGGGGGCGGTTGCAGTCTGGTACGGCAACTATTTGCTTGAGGCCAAAAAAAAGGCAGAACACGACGCATGGGTTCAGGCTGAGTTAATCCGGACGCGAGAAGCGGCAGAATTGAGACCCGGGAGCCTTAAAAAGCCCTGGGGCGGCATGCCTGACTTTTCAGAAATGCTCAATGCCTGTGTGAAAGAATGGCGTGAAGCACCCCTGTCTATAGCAGGCTGGGTTTTCAGCAGAGCTACGTGTGAGTCCTCCGGGCAAATGACGCTTCACTATGCGCTCCCGGATGGTGGGACGGTTGGAGATTTTGCCGCCCGGCTGCCGCAGCTCTACGGGCCGGCGAAACAGGCTTTTTTTAATATGCCTGGCCCGTCAGATGACGCCTCGTTCAAAGAAGATGTTCACTTTATTTCCTCTGCGCCAGAGGCGCTGCTGCCGGGTGACGAACAGCTTCGAAGGATGACCAGCTACGCGCAGCGCCTTCGGGCAAGTCTGCGGTTCAGTGAGCCTTCACTGTTGGTGCAAAACGTTGGCAATGAAAGCGTTCCTCTTCCATGGAAGAAATACACCTTCACGTTCATTACCGATATCCCGCCTGACAGGCTGTTTGATGCCTCGCGTTTTCCAGGCAACGGGCTGCGGCTGAGTTCTGTCAAAGCCGAACTGCACAGCAGCCGGCTGACCTATACCCTCGAAGGAATGCTCTATGCAGAGAAATAAGTGGCGTTACCTGCTGCTGTCCGCGCTGATGACCAGCCAGCTGGTCACCGCCAGCCAGCAGGATGTGAACAGACCGGGGCAAAATGAGATGCACAATCCGGCTACTGAAGCAGCACCTGCACCGGCAGCAGCTCAGCCCGGTACTCTCAGTCGGGACAACAGTATGGGAAGGCTTGAGGATATTCAGGCCAAGACATTGCTGTACGAAGCACAACTTGCGCAGGCCAAGGCGCTTAACGAACTGCAGAAAAACGGATATGACGCGGTGTTAGGTGCCCCCTTCAATCCTCAACCGGCAACTACCGCGCTGAAGGATACAGCCTCAGCCAAACCGGCACAGGAGAGCAAAACGCTGCCTCTCATTGTCGAGATATCCGGCGGGCAGCAACTTTCAGCCACTTTACAGCTCGATAGCGGTAACCAGGTGCGTGTCCAGGCAGGAAGCCGCATACCGGGAACCTCCTGGACGGTGGCAAAGATCACTTTCAGTGAAGTGACCGTCAGTAGTCCTGATAAAGGACTCATCTCTCTGGCCTTTGTGGGGTAATACCGATGGAGTTTAGTGAAGAGAGTGTCAGCTGGTTATATCTGGATGAGAGTGTTCCTGGACAGGAACGGCTTTATGTATCAAATGAACACCGAACCCGCCCTGCTGTTATGTCTGAAATCGCCCGTGCGATGAGGACCCGCCCTGAGATCGATTTGAAACCTGTCCACCTGAGTGAGTTGCGAAAACTTCAGTCGGGTCGAAAAGGGCTTGTCGTTTCAGAAGACTGGTCTGCTGAGCAAAGGAAAGTGGTGGAATACCTGGGGCGAGCGGGCGAAGCTCACGCATCAGATTTGCACATGCTTATTGGTGTAGGGGACGTTACGGCGATGGTATTCCGGGTCCATGGTGATCTGGAACTGCAGTCAGAGCTTACTTTCGATGAAGGCATGAGCCTTGCTTCAACGATCGTCATGTCCATGTTCGACAGCGGGCCACAGCAGTTCAGTGCCAGTGATGAGCAGGATGGACGGCTACGTAACGAGTTTGTGAAGGATATCGGTCTCTATGCAGCCCGTTACTCGGCTGTACCAACTGAGTCGGGTCTCTACGTGGTGCTCCGTATCATTCTTGATGAAAGCGACGATATCCCCTCACTCGATGTGCTGGGTTACCTGCCAGAACAGCAGAAACTCATTCGCCGGATGCTTAAGCGACCAGAAGGGATCATGATCACTGCGGGCCCCACAGGCTCCGGTAAAAGCACAACGATGCGTACGTTCTGCCAGATGTATATTGAAGAGACTAAAGGCAAACGGAGGCTGATTACTGTTGAAGATCCTGTTGAAGGAAAAGTTAAAGGTGCTGTTCAGACCACTATCATTGCTGACCGCAATGACCCGGAATCAGTAACGCGGGCCTGGCAACGTCGCCTTGCCGCGCTTAAGCGACTCGATTACAACGCCGCGGTGGTTGGTGAAATAAGGGATACCTGGTCAGCCAACGCCAGTATCAGTGAAGCGAAGAGTGGCACTCTTGTGGAGACAACCACGCACGCTAATGATGCCACCGGCATTATTGATCGCCTTACAGATACCCTCGGGATTGCTCCAGGCATGGTAATGGACCCCCAGGTCGTGATAGGCCTCATCGCACAGCGTCTTGTGCAAATACTTTGCCCTTCATGCAAAAAGAAATGGGAAGACGTCAGGGATCATCTCACTGAAGATGACCGTGAGCTTGTTGAAGCTCACTGCGACCTTGAGACCGTTGCATTCCGTAATCATGATGGCTGCACCGCTCCTGGCTGCTGGCATGGTATTACAGGGCGTAAAGTCATCGCTGAAGTTATTCGACCGGATGCCCGTTTCATGCAGCTTTACCGGGAGCGAAGTAAGCTTGTCGCGCGCAGCTACTGGGTTCATCACATGAGCGGCATTACCCGCGGTATGCATCTCAAACGCTACATTGCTGCAGGTTTAGTTGACCCCATTGACTCCGATAAATTCAGTCCTCTCGACGACGACGATCTGAATATCCTGCCTGCTGATGAACTGCAACTGATACTGCAGAGAGGGTATGTATGACTGATCTTATCCGGTTATTGCGGGAACGATTTAAAGGTTCAATGGCAAAAGGAACAGCCCGTTCCGATGGATTGGGCCGCTGGATTGCAAAAAAAACCTTCGGCACCAGTGACCGCACGACTTTATATGAGGATCTGGCCTTTTTACTTGAGAATAATCAAAAGACGGAAGACGCTGTCGCTGGCATGCAGCGCAGCCGGCGTCGTAAAAACGACCCCTTACTGCTGTGCCTCAAAGACATAAGTCATGCACTGAAGCGTGGGCGTGGACTGGATGGGGGACTTGATGGCTGGGTTCCCAGGCAAGAAGTGACCATTCTCAGAGCCGGGCGGGAAGCGAAAGATCTGCGCGGGGCTTTGTTAAGAGCAATCGAAGTTGTGAAAGGTATTGGAGAAATGAAAGTCACCGCGCTGGCTAACCTCAGTTATCCGGTGATGTTGCTCTCAGGCACTTTTTACATGATGAAAATGGTGCATGACCGTTTTCTGCCGCGTCTCATGCAACTCAGTCCTGTAGAAAACTGGGTAGGATCACTCTGGTGGCTGGGCTCTCTTACAAATTTTTTCGTGGATAACCGCTACGTGTTAGGTGCAGGTTTATTTGCATTTACTGCCTGGGTTATATGGTCGCTTCCCCGGCTGACCGGCTATGTCAGAAGCAAATTCCTAGACCATATCTTTCCATGGAGTCTCTACCGAGAAATGCAGGGGGTGTCATTTTTACTGAATCTCAGCGCTCTACTGCGTGCTCAGGTCAGAACTGAAGATGCACTGGATAAACTCAGCAGGCATGCTCCTCCCTGGTTGTATGAGCGACTTGTTGCCACCAAACGTCAGGTTGCTAAAGGTAAACATCTGGGGCTTGCTTTGGCTGACAGCGGATATGCTTTTCCATCGCGTGAGGCGATTGACCGTCTCATCATGCTTACTTCTGGCCCTGGAGGTGAGGATAACATTGAAAACTTTGCGCGTATGTGGCTGAAAAAATCCATAAGCCGCATCAAACGTGTCTGCACATTGTTTCAGCTGGCAGGCATGCTCGTTACAGCCGGTTATCTCCTGCTTACCTTCATAGCAACTCAAGATCTGAACAGCATCATCAGTAATCGTTAAATTACTCACCCAAAAGAGGTTCCACCATGTTTCTATCTCTGAAACGCCCTTCGGTTCACCGAGGGGCTCTCACTTTGCCTGAAGCTATTATCGTCAGCGCCATTTCAATGGTTATCCTGGTCGCTATATATGGCTCCGGAAATGGTCTTTTTAACTCAACCGATTATTCCGAGGAAATGTCTAATGCCAGCGCGATTATGACTAATGCCCGAGGAATGCTGAAAACCGGTGGCGCTTATCAGTTCAGTGGTGCGTCGGACATGACCGGAGCACTTATAAAATTTGGTGGCGCACCCGGGAGTATGGCTGTTATCGGAACCAAAGCATCGGGAAGTGCTTCCCTGAATAACACCTGGGGTGGGGCAGTGACTGTTCAGCCAGTCAGTACAAGCGGCGGACAGAACACGGCCTTTTCATTGACCTACATGAAAGTACCGGTTGAAGCCTGCTCACAAATGGTGCAAAAGCTCAGCACAGCCAATAACGTCGCATCAACCACTATTAACGGTTCTGTGACCAGTGGTGTGGTAAGTGCAGCCGTTGCCGTTGCTCAGTGTAGCGCTAACAGTGGTTCTGACGGGACTAACACAATCGTGTTTACCAGTAATACCTGATGAAAAGCCGGGGTGTAACCCCGGCATCTTACAGGGTGGATTACGCACTATGAACAGACTTCTGTCCCTGCTTTTAGCCGCAGGGCTCTGGCTTACATTTGCTCAGCCTGCACAGGCCTTCTGCTACAAAGAGGCTGGCGAAAGGTACCATATTGATCCCCTCCTTCTTCGCGCGATTAGCAAAGTGGAAAGCCGCTTTAACCCCGGGGCTATCAATTATAACCGCGATAAGAAGGGGCGTATCACAAGCCGGGATTACGGCCTGATGCAGATAAACTCTACCCAATTGCCTAAATTACGAGCCATGGGCGTGCTTAACAACGAGCAGGATCTGCTTACTAAACCCTGCCTGAACGTGATGGTTGGTGCATGGGTTCTTGCGCGCCATCTGCAGGTGTGTGGTGTTACCTGGGAATGCCTCGGAAGTTATAACGCTGGCTTTGCCGATGACAACTCAGCTCGCCGCATGATCTATGCGCGCAAAGTTTATGCCGAATACCTGGCCAGTCGCTGACCTTTCACCGGAACACCTAAATGACTTCATCTCCAGACGGCGCAACGTTCGGGATATGGATAGCCGTTTGCTCTGGGCTGTTCGTATTGCAGGCCTACAGGGCAAGCCGCTTTTTACATACATTCAAGGGTCCTCCTCTTTCAGTATTTCAGCTGGCACCTGTAGCACTGGTCTACTTCATTTGTACCGGCTGGTTACTTACATACCCAGGCAGCCTGTCAGCAACCACAGTCTGGCGTAGCGTCGTATTGTTAGTGTTTGCAGTCCCCATGATTCTTACAGATCTCCGCTGCCAGTGGCTGCCAATGCGCTATACGGTTGCCTTCTGGTCAGGAGGATTGCTTTCCTCTGCTCTGCCGGGTGCAGTCCTGACATGGCCAGAGGCGTTAAAAGCGAGCGTAACTGCGTTCTGCCTTTCGGCAGCAGTAAGGTGGGTTGCCAACTATCGCCATCGTAAGGAGCGCATGGGACTGGGAGACGTCTACCTTATGGCCGGACTGTGCGCCTGGATGCCGTGGAGAAGTGCATGCTATGCAGCATCCGGAGGACTCATCTTATGCTGCGTGTGCGCCATTCTGACCCGCGAAACCTCTAAACCCTTTGCGCCAGCCCTGTTCGGTTACCTCAGCGGCGTATGCCTTTTCTACCCACAACTACTGGCCGGAGTGCTCTGATGAAATTTTTGCCACGTAAACCGCGTTCAGTGCATCGCGGCGGTATGCTGCTGCAACTCATAATGGTGTTAGCCATTGTATTAATGGTTTTACCGGGCTCCATGGACAGGTATGCCGAGAACCAGCAGGAAAAAGTCTGGACGGGGGTTGCTTCTCACCTCAGCTTTGTGGCGCAGGCGGGGAAACGCTATATCCGTGATAACCGTGACACCCTTCTAAATCAGGTGGGCTCTGGGCCAGTCACGATCTCAGGCGCGACACTTAAGGCTCAGGGATATTTACCTGCCGGATTTTCACTGACCAATGACAGCGGACAAGCCTATCAACTGGCGATCGCTAGAGACCCGGGGCAGGCCGGGCAACTGGTTGCATTTGTACTGACAACTGGCGGAAGCGATATTCCTTACAAGGGCTTGCGTCAGATAGCGGCTGATTCCGAAGGCATGGGCGGTTATATCTGGCCATCAAATATGGCTATTGGTGCTGATGGCGGATGGCAGGCCAGACTCACCGACTATGGACTTAGCGCGCAGCAGGGCAGACTGGCAGCTTTCCTTTCTGCAGACGCGTTGGGCACTGATGCAGACGAAAGCGACAGGCTTTATCGCTATCAGGTTAATGGACGACCAGACCTGAATCGTATGCATACCGCGATTGACATGAACGGGAACAATATTAATAACGGCGGCACAGTGAATGCGGCCACCGGCGCCTTTACCGGTGATGTGAATGCCGGGAATAACGTCAATGCGAGTAACGGCATTACTGCAAATAACGATATCCGAAGCAACAATGGCTGGGTCATTACGCGCGGGGGGAAAGGCTGGCTGAACGAAACTTACGGTGGTGGGTTCTACATGTCGGACAATGACTGGGTTCGTTCGGTGAACAATAAAAATATTTATACCGGCGGTCAGATCAGGGGTAACTATCTCAGCTCAGAAGCCAACATCAATGTCGGGGGCCAGCTGGAACTCAATCAGGTGAACAGTCCCGATACCTGGTGTCCCCGAAACGGGAACATCAGCCGCGACGGGTCAGGTGGATTGCTCAACTGTAAGGACAACAAATGGCAAGGCGTCAAATCCAATGGTCAGTATAACGGTATTGGTTACTTTACTGGTCAGTATAACGGATATAACAGTTCGTCTTATACGCTCACTGTTTATGCGACCGGCGGGCAATCCACCGTGCATAAACAGATAAACGATGGTGACTGTTCAAACACAATGGATCTTCAGGGTTGGGCCGGTGGGGTCCCGGTAGCCTCAATGACAAATAATAATGTTGGCTGGGCTAAATCGGGATTCATCACGTTCCAGGTGCCAGCTAATAC
Source organism: Pantoea sp. RSPAM1 (assembly GCF_038816185.1). Taxonomy (NCBI): domain Bacteria; kingdom Pseudomonadati; phylum Pseudomonadota; class Gammaproteobacteria; order Enterobacterales; family Erwiniaceae; genus Pantoea; species Pantoea sp. RSPAM1. The sequence continues at coordinate 62,241 of NZ_CP046136.1, forward strand.
TGGTTATCAGGTCGTTTCAAACCCTCTGGCCATGTATGGCTGCAATCCCGGCACATTTAATCTCTACACCTACCAGTAATCAGCTCACTTAGTTTATTTCAGACAAAAACTGGCCATTAACCAGAGGCTGACTGAAGGCCAAATTTTTGGTTAATAACCTGAATTCAACTTTTGTCCTGTCACTCTTTAAAGGCTTATCAACTCAGTTCTGACCAACTGCTGTCTTTGTGCATGCGCCTGGATGAGTACTCATTTCCTGAGTTTTTCGGAGAAACCATGAAAATTTTCCTGCCGGCTGTCTGCATGACAGTCGTGATGCTGTCCGGCTGTCAGTCGGTCATGAATTCCAGAACCGAAACCCAAACAGCAAACACAGCGTCTTCTCTGTCAGCCTCTCGCGTGGCAATGCAGCGGCAGCAGTTGTGGATGGAGGGGACCATGGACAACGGCGCCCCCGTGCCTGTTGCAGAAATACGGTCGGACAGCGATCGCTTAACTCTACGCTGGGACGGGGATGCGATTGAACTTCTTCGTGCGCTGGCATGGGCCCGTGGCGATGAATTCAGTTATGTCGGTGTTCGTCTGCCACTGCCAGTGAACATTGATGTTCAGTACGTCACCTACGCCAACCTCCTGCGCATCATTGAAATGCAGACCGCATGGCGCGCCACGTTGCGCCGCTATCCCGGACAGATGGTTATGGAATTCATGAGCGCTATTCCCGAGCGTCGCGGAGGCAGACGATGAAAGCCCGACTCTTTGTCCTGCTGCTGCCCGCACTACTGGCGGGCTGCGCGGGATTCCACTTTACACGGACGGCCGCTACACCCGGCCCTGACGGGGCACCGCCTCCGGGGCCGGAAGCCTACCTGTCACCGCAAAAGCGCGATACGTCTGACGTATCCGACAACCGCCGTCAGATGCTGACCGAAGGTGGGCGCACCACTGGTTTTCGTGGTGGCAAGGCGCAGCGCGCGTGGGAGCTGCGCCGTGACCTGGAGGCGCGCGCTAAGCAGCTGGACATCACCTATGACTTCCGCCCACTCATCAGCGCCCGCGGCTGGCTGCCGCCAGTCATCACCGAGGCGGTGGACGTGGCGCACGTCACATCCGATCAGATCCGCACCGCGAGCCACGTCTACGAAATCATCCAGCCCGAGCGCTTCGTCAGCAACCCGCCGACGTGGCGCAGCTGGCTGATGGCCGGGCTCAGCACCGTGCCGCCGGACGAACCAGCGGGCGGACTTATTCCGGAGAATGGTGTGCAGCGCGACATCTGGCAGGCGGCGGTAAATGAAGGATGGGCAGAGGGACGCCAGAGTGCCGATGAGACGCTGGAGGCCAACGTCAACCGCCTGACGCGTGATTACAACGGCATGCTCCAGTATGTATTGCTGCGCCGCCAGAACCTTATCACTGCGCCGGTCGTGACCGAACGTCAGCAGACAGTCACTGGCGATAGCAACAAACTCACTACAGGTGACCGAGAGCGTCGTCTGGAGTCCCGCGCCGGCTTCGTCACCGATAAGGCGAAGTGGAAGCCGATCATCAATACGGAGAAACGATAATGTCAGCCCAAGACCTCGAACCTTATGACTTTAGCAGTGGACTTAATGCCGACACGCTGCGCGGCTTTATGGTGTGGTGCGCGCGTAACAACGTGAGCGACATTCATCTGCAGGGCGACAACCACTTTGTGGTGGGGCGTTACGGCCGCCTGCTCAAAGCGAGCCGCTTCGTGGTGGCAGACGACACGATGGCAAATCTGATGGATGAGATTTTTACCCCAGAATTGCGACCCATGGTGCGGGGCGGAGTGCCGTCTGACCGCGCAATTCAGCTTGACGGCGACATGAGCGGTCGCTGGGGGCTGAAACGCGGCGAGCGGATACGTTTTCGCGTAAACCTGCTGCAGGGCTCGGCGGGACGTCAGGACAGCACCATCGGCTGGACGCTACGGGTTATTCCGTCTGATATACCGCCGCTGGAAAGCCTGGGGCTGGAGCCGGATTTGATGGGTAACATTCTGCCGTCAGAGGGTATAGGACTGTGGGGTGGTATCACTGGTTCGGGCAAGAGCACGTCGCTTGCATCCACTTACCGGTATTGTCTGGACACGGACCCCGATCGCAAGGTTACCACCAAGGAGGACCCGATAGAGTTCATCCTGGGGCGTCAGGGCGACGTGCTGCCGCCACTGCAGTCACAGGTGGGCAAAGACATTCCCGACTTTGCGACCGGCATCCGCGCTGACCTGCGACGGGCGCCTTCGGTTATCGGTGTGGGGGAGATGCGTGATCGGGAGACCATCGACGCGGGCATCCGCGCTGGCCAGTTGGGCCATCTGATGCTCTCCACCACGCACATCAACTCACCGGGCGAAGTGTTCCCCGACTCATTAACGAGTTTCCCTTCGAAAGCCGGGATGCCATGGCGTGGTCACTCCTGAGTGTGCTGCAGTACGTGGTTGTTCAAAGGTTGCTGCGTACCACTGACGGTAAACGCATTGCAGTGCGTGAATTTATTCTTTTCGACTATTACCTGCGTGAAAAGCTCGCTGCAAAGCCCTGGTCGCAGTGGGGCCATGACATCAACAGCATTATCCGTCTTGAGAAACGCCGCATCGTTGACCAGGCCTGGCAGCTGTACCGTGAAGGTCGTATCGCCGAATCCGAGCTGGCCGTGGTGATGTCACCAGGCCAGAGGCGCGAATTTGAGGAGGGTATTGCATGAGTGTGTTCAGAAAAGAGGATTATCCGCCGGGCTTCTGGCGGTATGCCGGCAGCGCGCTGGACTTCGTCGGCATCCCCGCCTGGCTGTTTCTGCTTTATCTCTTCTGGTTCCGCTTCCCAACCATGAACACCATCTATGTTGTCAGCGGCATCATCGTCGTATTTCGGGTGGTGAAAATGTTTGGCTGGGGAGTAACTGAAATGCTGACACGCTTTGTTCGTCTTCTACGCGGCAAAAGTCTGAGCGGCCGCCCATGGTGGTATCGCCGGTTTACTGACGGTGAATAACCGACACTAATCATATTCACGGAGTCATCATGAGTGACACGATTCCAGAAAAACGTATCTGGCTGGCCATCCCACATGACAAACGGGAAGAAGCAAAAGAGCAGGGCGGTAAGTTAGACGACGGACGTAACGCCATTCAATGGAGTAAAGAGGACGAGCTCTGGTATGCCCGGCCTGGCACGGATTTAAAACGTATTAAAGACTGGCTCCCCGATCCGACGATACGCAGCAGCGGGGGGATCCCCACGAGGAGTTTTTGGATGCGCTCACCAACGCAGGCCTGATGATTGAAGGTTTGCCGGTTATGGACGGTGAAATTCATCGCGTATCGGTTACTGACGGTCCCGCAGGCAATGGTGACGGTGTTTACCGGGGTTTTCTTAACGGCAGAAAACCCGGAGGGTGGTTTATCAATTACTGGACCGCCCCCACTCATAAGGACATTACAAAGTGGAAAGCGAGCGGAAACGGGGGAGAGGCAGACCCTGTTGCACGCCTGCACATGAAGGCACTGGCGAGGCAATCAAAAGATGATTCAGCCAGGAAGTTGGCCGAAACACATGCCCGGCAGACGGCTAAAGCAAAATGGCTATACAGCAAATTGCCAGCAGCCGACCCAAATCACCCCTACCTGATTCGAAAGGGTGTCGCCGCCGAGCCTGATTTCAGGCAGACCAATAATGGTGCTCTGGTTATTCCTTTATACGACGTAAACGGTAATTTTCGCACGTTGCAGTATATCCCTCCGGATGGCGAAAAAACGCTGTATGAGAAAGCCCCCAAGGTGGGCAATTTCTTCGTGGTGGGAGGGCGTCTTACAGACGGTGAACCGGTGCTCTACGCCGAAGGGTACGCGACGGCAAAAAGCCTGAACATGTTAACCGGTCATCCAGTGGTCATGACTATCGACGCCGGCAACATGCTCAATGTTGCAAGGGTGCTGAGTGAACGGTATCCCACAAGCCCGCATATTTTCATGGCAGATAATGACCACGCTAAACCTGTTAACACCGGTTTAGTGATGGCCAGACAGTCGGCCATCAATACTGGCGGGGAGTTCATACTTCCCGACCTCACCGATGCAGAACGCAGAGCCGGATATACAGACTTCAACGACATACACCTTTCACGTGGTATGGAAAGTCTGCGTGCCACGCTAATGCCCCAGATTTCACAGGCCCTTGAGCGGCTAAGTCTACCGGAGAAAAACATGAGTACATCTGACGACGCTAAACCTGCGCCAGAGAATTCACCTGCCCCAGAAAAAGTAGCCACACCCGCTGCGGCGGTTGAGCCGGTTTTAAATCGTGCCAGTGCGCCAGCACCGGCACTCGCTCCAGTGGACGATAAGCCCCTTCAGGGGGCGGAGCCTGTAAGTCCGAAAACGGCCGGACGTCCGGGTTCTGCAAAAGAGCAGGCCGGCGAGATTCTCAAAGCACGCGAAGCCGGTCTTAAGCCTGCGGAGATTGCGGAGAAATTCAATGTTTCGCAGACCAGCGTATACCGCATTCTGAAGGCGCAGCAGGCTGAAGCGCCTGAAAATACAGGCTCAGAAGCCTCAGTATCCACGCAAGACAACGCTGATATAAGTTCAGGGGTAACCGCACCTGTCGTCACCAGCGATGAGCTCCCGGCTGCGGTTATCAGCGAGTCGGGCTTTAACGATGCCGGGCCTGAACCCGCAGCGGCTGCGACGACAGGACCGGCAGTAAATACAACCCGCGCGACCCTGAATCCGGAAGATATTGCTCGCGCAATGGCCTTTTCCGGACAGGGCCTGAGTCTGGCCAGAGTGGCGGCTGAGATGAATCTGGGCATGACTGAAACGCTTAACCTGCTCCGGGCCGGAAAGGAACAGGAAGCGGCACAGAATAATCAGCCTCAGGAGTCCCGGCCGGAATGGGTGGATTATGACCAAAATCCCCTGAGTGACACGCTGCCGGTAAATGCCGCAAATGAAAAGGCGGCTCAGCCTTCTGATGAGGGCGAACCAACGGAATCAGAGCCGGGTACTGAAGTTGATATGCTCGCTGACACCACGCGTTCGCCGTCAGAGAGTGCTTTTGGTGAAGAGAACGCGATTCTGGTTGGGGCACCGCGCGTGGCGCCTCAGGACGAAGATGCGCCGGCCTCTTCCGGAGCAACCGCCTCCCGCATTGATGCCGATAAGTTGCTGAGTCGCATTACGTATGAAAAGCAGCCGAACGATAAAAGCGTGCTGTTCAGGCTGGACGGTGAACCCGCCTTTATTGACCGGGGACCCGTCTGGTCATGGCTGAAGGTGCCAGCAACCATGAAGAGAAGGTGCTCGCGGCGCTGCTGACCGCCGCCAATTACTATCATGGCCGCATCGAACTCACCGGCAGCGACGCATTTAAAGCTTTTGCAATCGGCGTCATCGTGGCGAATAAGCTGAACGTGAGCATGAAGGACGCTATGCAGCAGGCAGACCTGGATACTGCACGGCGCGCTGCGGGCCAGCCGGTGACACCGGTCGCGCCTGCTGATGCGGTGCGTGGTGAACCGGGCGCACCGCGTGCGACTGAGGCACCTCCCGTCACGTCGTCAGCCACGACAGCACCGGCAACGCAGCCCGTGCAAAACACACAGCACGTGACAGCGTCACAGCCACAAAAACCACAACAACCACAGCAACAGCCACAGAATTCTGCAGCGGCACCGGAGCCCGCTGTACCGAAGATTTCTCCTGCGGTCCATACGCCGGCTGAAAAAGCCAGGGAGCCGGTCACCGGCAAGGTCACCGCCTGCGGTCAGGCGCCGTTCCGGTTTGAAACCGGCCAGAGCGACAGCACTTTCATCACCCTGCAGACTAAAGAAGGGCCGCATACGTTCTGGGGCAAGGAGCTTGCTGGTCTGCTGCGTCAGACGAACCTCCAGCCCGGCCGCATGGTGACACTGCAGTGGCAGGGCCAGCAGCCGGTTACTATTAAAAACCCGATTAAAAACGTTGAAGGCGTGATCACGCACTATGAGCATGTGCAGACGCATCGAAACCAGTGGTCACTGGCGCCACTGGGCGGGACCCGCGTACAAACCGGAACCGCTGAAATGGTGCCGCTCGCGGCCGTGGACGTGAACCGCTACACCCAGATCCAGTTTGAGCTGGTGCAACGTCTCGGACTCAATATTGATGCACCGCCCAGGCCTGCCGACGGGCTCTACTGGGTGAAACCGGACGGTCAGGGCAGCGATCGGCCCGGTGACGCGCTCTCGGCACCGCGCCCGGCCCATAATGATCGAGCCGGCACGCCGGTGATGTCCGCAACGGGCAATGACGGCCATCCTGACCTGGTGCTGGTACAGGGCGACGGTGATTATCTGCAGGGGGTGGTGCGCCAGAACGGGGTCTATCAGCATGTGCTGGTCAGTCTGCCGGGAAGTGCGGAGGCGCCGCCGATGGTGGTGAACCTGCTGACGCCGGAAGGCGCGAAGCCCGTCGGAAGCGGAAACGGCGTAAACATCGTTGGCGGTCAGCCGGTTACGCGTGATCAGATAGCATGGCGCCTCACTGGCGACGCGCAGCCACGAGTGGCTAAGCTCGACGCGCCTGCAGACGTACCCGCCGCGCTGCACGCCCGCCTTGGGTATGACGAGCGCTATAAAGCAGAATCCGGCTGGGTAAAGGAGCAGCCGGCAGCAGCACCACAGGCAGCACCGGTCACGCCGCCGCGGCCGGCGCAGTAATCGAACCCTCCGGAGACATCACATGAAAAAGTATATTTCGACCGCCCTTGTGGCGGTCTTTTTGTGCACCACGTTTACGGCCAGCGCGGCCACCTGCCGGGCCGGCAGCGCTGCACAGACCGGTAGCGAAGCGGGCTACAACGCTGCTAAAAAAGCGAACGATGCGTGGGCTGCCCGTGAAAGCCAGACCTCAGATCAGCTGCAGAGCTGCCTGTCCGGCATCCGCAACATATCCATCAGCCTGCCGAACCTCCCGAGCCTGCAGGACATCATGAACAAGGCGTCAGAGAAAGTCTGCGGGGCGCTCAGCGACAAAATCAACAGCAACCTGCCGACCAACATTGACCCGTGGCAGTCCTGGGGAATGTAAGGAGAACCCATGCAAAACCCTGAAACGGCCGTACCTGCGGCGTCCACGGCAGGCGCTATCTCCGATCCGGCAGCGTATGAACATGCGGTGCAGGCGCAGCACGCGCGGTCGCTGGGTGCGGAGTTCGCGCGCAGCTGCCTGAAGAAACTGGGCTGGAGCCTTTTAGTCAACGTGATTTTAAGCATTGCCTGTTGCGTGCTCATTTACCTCTACGTAACCAAGCCGCAGGATTACTTCGCCACGGAGGGCGGGCGCATCACGCCCGTTTATGCGACGAACAAGCCGGTCTGGAGCGAAAGCGACGTGCGTCAGTTCGGCGCGGACACCATCAGCCAGGCCTTCACCCTCGACTTCGTGCACTACCGCGACCAGATAACGGCGGCGTCCAAAGACTTTTCCGAGGAAGGATTTGCCGGTTACAACAAGGCGCTGGTCACCGGCTCTAACATCCTGTCGCTCATCAAGGACAAGCGGATGAACCTGACCAATACCGTGGAGCCGGGCGTCATTACCCGCCGGGGCGTCATCGGCGGACGCTATACGTGGGAATTCCAGTACCCCGTGACGATACGCCTCCAGGGTCAGAACAGCAGTACCCCGCCGCTTCGCTACATTTTCACGCTGCGCATCCAGCAGACGGACACGCGGCTTAAACCGCGCGGCCTTGAGGTCACGCAGACCATCACCAACAACGCAGGATAAGGAAAGGCTATGAGCAACTTTCGCACGCTTGCCCTGTGGCTGGCGCTGTGCGGCAGTGCGGGCGCCGCCCCGTCAGCGGGTACGGCCCCGGCGGCGGCCACAAGCGGTGGATGGCACTCCACCGCCGCCGCGGGCGGTGGACAGAGCACATCCTCGCAGGCGGCGGGCAGTACGGCCGCCGCAGGACCACAGCCCGGACAGTCACTCCCGCCGCCTACGTCGGTCTCATACGATCAGGCGGAGGCGACCATCTCTCCGCTGACGCCGGATGAAATCCGCCGCCTGCGGGCGCAGCAGACTGAGCAGAACCGGGCGCTGGCCACGCCGGGCATCACAGCCGTGCCGCGCATCAGCGCACAGACCGTGAGCCTGCAGCCGGGCGCGAGCCTGCCGCTGGTGCGCACCGCGGTGAACTGGCCTGCTACGGTGAGTTTTATCGACAGTACCGGCGCGCCCTGGAAAATCCTCGGTGAGCCGGTGCCGGGTTCCCCTGACATCGAAGTGCAGTGGATCCCCGGCATGTCATTCATGGTCATCATCGCAAAGCGTGACTTTGTGAACACACTGGTGACCGTGGGGCTGGAGGGCCTGCCGGTGCCGCTGCAGATAAGCGTAATGAGCGGCGAGGCCGACACCGCGAAAAAGACCTGGACGGTGGACGCGCGTCTTGACCTGCGCATTCCCCGCCGTGGTCCAGGTGCGGCCCCCGACGCACCGCCCCCTCACGCATTGGCCTTCACGACGACGTATTGCAGGCGTTTCTTGACGGCGTGCCACCGGCGGGGGCAAAGCGCCTTAAAACCACCGGCAGCGTGCCTGACACGGCGGTGTGGCAGCAGGGTGATGACCTTTATATCCGCTCGCGCGCGGAAATCCGCGACGAATTCGACACCACGCTTTCTTCGGCCGACGGCACGCACCTGTGGAAGCTGCCGCTTACGCCGCGTGTGGCCTTCTCCGTTGACGGGCGTACCGAAGCCCTCAGCATTGCCCTGGAGTAATCATGAGCGATCAACAGAATACCGGCGTCAGTAACATCCGCTTAATGATGAGTCTGATAGTGGGCGGCGGCATCATTATCGCGGGTGGCGGCTACTGGCTGTGGAGTTACTACGCGAGTCCGCCGGCAGCAGTCTCCAGCGTAAACCTGACCCGGGTGAGCTCCACCACACAAATCACCACGCAGGAGGAACCGGAATATCGCGCGAGGCTCCGCGAAAGCAATGCGCAGGGTGCGGAGGCCGCCGCCGCTCAGAACAGGAGCTTTATCGCCAGCATCCCGCTGCAGCAGGACGTGATTACACCAAAAGCGACGCCAGCGGTTGTACCGGTGGCTGCGTCCGCACCGCCGTCGCGTCCGCAGAGCAGCGGTCGCACGCAGGAGCAGGAAAAGGCGCTGGCTGAGGTGCGAACAAAGTCGCTGAATGCGCTGCTCGCGAAGATGCAGGCAGAGCCAAAAACAGATGTTCTGCCTACAGCGAAGCTGCTGGGTGGTAAGGACAGTGGCTGGGCGGCCTGGCGCGATTCGCAGCCGGGCAGCGCCGTGCAGCAGGCCGCAGCGCGCAGCCGTCAGGACGCGGCGAACACAACGCCGGCTTCTGTTGTGGTCGCACCTTACTGGCGCGGTCCGGGTAAAATCTGTACCGGGGTAGATTCAGACAACGGCACAACGCCTGTGCTGGGATGCATTGAGACGGGCCAGTATGCGGGTGCGACACTCAAGGCACCAGAGGGGGCGAAGCTCTCCGGTGACGGCGTCATCATTCACTTCACCACCATGACGCTGAACGGGCAGTCCTACAAAGTGGACGCCTACGCACTGGATGACAAAACCCTCGTGGCCAACATCGCCAGCGACGTTGACCATCATTACATTCGCCGCATCGTGCTGCCTTCTATCTTCGGCGGAGCAGGTGAAGCGGGGCAGCTTTATGCGCAGTCCAACACGCAGTTGCTGAGCAACGGTTTCAACACCGTCACAGCCCGTCCCGGACTGCCTGACCCCACGGTTGTGGCGGGGGTTATTGCCGGGGGATGGCCCAGCGGGCGGGACAAGTGCTGGCGAACGATGCTGCCCGGGTGCCGGACCGGACCGTCTATGTTCACAATGGCGATGTGGTGGCCATTCAGTTCATGAGTCCGGTGTACAGCACGGATGCGCTCCCTCCTGAGGGGGTAGCACCCTCAGCAACCAGCTTATCCACTACAGCGCCCGCGCCCCTGAGCAGCAACCCGACCCCGACCGCCGCGGACCTGCGTGCGGAAACTCAGGCGCGCATCCGCGCCGCTGAACAGAGAGGTACCCAACCGTGACTGAATTCGATACGCAGCCAGAGGTTACTGCACCGGTGTCAACGGCAGTACCCCCGCCCGCGCCACAACAGCAGAGCTTTCTGACGCGCCCGGTATTTCTTGGGTATTCCCTTCCCTGGCTTCTGGCCATTGTGGTGGGGTTGAGCGTCGCCGCCTGGTACCTTTTCTGGCCGTCGTCCTCATCGCAGGACGCGAGCCAGCGGGCTTTCGGGCAGGATGCCGGCCTTGTTGCGGCCCAGCAGCACGCCGCGGCGCCCGTTGCGTCTGTACCGCTGCAGACCGGTGGTCTCAGCGTCCCTGTGACGGCAGGCACCAACGGTGCCGGCGCCAGCACACCCGGAGACCTGGACGCACAAATTCGGGAAAGCCGCGAGTTTGAGGCGGCCAACCGTGAAGCCATCAGCCGTCTGTCGGAAACGGTTAAAGCGCAGACGAAAGCGCTGGCCGCGTTACAGCAGCAGCTTGACGGGGTGGCAAAGGAGAACGCCCGTCTGGGTAACCTGGTGACCGTGCTGGCCGTTCGGCCCGTAGCGGAGGCGCCGGGGCATAGCGCGGGTCGTAGAACTGCGCGCTCGCCGATCGCTGGCATGCGGCTGGAAGGCCTGCAGGACGGCATGGCGTGGGTCAGCTGGCAGGGCCGGACGTGGGCGGTGCAGCCAGGCGACAGCCTTGGCGGCGTGACGGTGCGTGATATCAACGCGTCTGAGCGTAGCGTCACGACCAGCGCCGGCGTTCTGCGCTAAGGAGGCGTTATGGGAGGTTCTCCTGATGCCATTCAGATGCTGGCCAACCTGGCCTCCGGGCTACATAGTGCCTTTATTGCCCTTGCGCTGACGCTGGGTTCGCTGTTTGGTGTGCTCGGCGCCGGCGGCTTCCTTGCCCGGCAGTCATGGCTTGCCCGCAAGGCGCCCGGACAGTCGGCGAGCGGCGGTGATGTACTGGCCTGGATACTGCTGTGCTGCTGCCTGGTAGGGCTCGACCAGCTTATCGGCGCGGGTGCGCGTCAGGTGGGGTGGCAGGTCTCATTTGACGCCATCAGCTACGTTGATCAGGGTACATTTGGACAGGGTGCGGTTGCGGCCAATGCCCTGCTGACCCTGCTAAGCATGATTGGTGTGTGGTTTGCGCTCTCCGGAGTACTGCAGATTCGCCGTTCCAAAAAAGACGGGCACACCGGGTTAACTGCAGGCAATGACGTCAACCAGGGCGTCATCAAATTTATCATCGGCGTGATGTTTGTGTGTAACCCCTATCTGCTTGACGCCATTCAGAAAACTCTCGGCCTGCACTGACGCGGCCGTTCAGCCTTACGTCCACGCGGACGGACTCAACGGCCATCCGGCCATTTTTCACAAAAGGAAAACATTATGCTTACTCGCTTTTACTGCGCGGCTTATCTGCGCGCGCTCATGCTGTCTGAAACCCTGCGCAGACTGACTCTGCGCGGTGTGTGTGCCTGTATGGCGCTTATCTCACCGGTGGTTATGGCTGACGGTGATATTGCTGATATGGTCAAGTATGGTGCCGAGGGTGCCAAGTCTGTCCAGACCAGCGGCATTACCATTGTTCAGGTTATCGGGTTCTTTGCCTTTGCAGGTGGTCTTCTTTCCATCAAGGCCATGAAGAACAATCCGCAGATCAGGCCCTGGATGGTAATTAGTGCCCTTATTATCGGTCTGCTGTTGATGGGAATTCCGGAAATCATCAAGCGGGGCATGGTCCAGATCAATATGAATCCAGTCGCCGTCGGTTAACGCCCTGAGCCGTCCTGCAGGACGGCTCCTTCACATCTCTCACTAATCCTGCCGGAGTTCCATGATGAATAGCTTTTGTCGCACGTTCCTTGCCATCACATTATTTACCGGACTCAGTGCCGGCGCTTTTGCTGACCGGCTGGTCAGCGTTCCAGTAAATGACGATGACGACTGTTACAAGCTCGACCAGCTCAATACCACTGCGCAGGTCATCGCCAGTCGACTGCAACAGATATCAACGCTGCTTAGTCAGAGTGCTCAGAACGGGGTCTGCTGGCAGAACGGCAAATCGTACAGTCAGGGGGCAAAAATCGTTACGGAGGAGGGGGGTACCACAGCCACTGCGACCTGCAGCGTTCAGGAGAAAACGGGCTGGCCGGCGTGGAAAAAAGACGATGTCAGTGTTAAATGACAGTCAGATGCAGGGAGGGCACAGAACACTGTGCCCGTACGGCCATTTGCCCGGGAAGTTATATACAACGCTTGAGGGATTCCTCATGAATGACCTGCCAGATCCTGACTGCGCTGGAAATATCAGCAGTAGCCTGTGGCACATACTTAAAAACGTTAAGCAAATGGTGTTTTCAGCGAGCTGGCGACGCCGTGCTGCGCTGAAGGTTATCACTGAAATGCGCCTGGATAATCATCCATCAGGTTATCCGGAACCAGACGCTGTATCAGCGCTTGCGTATCATATTCGTCAGGAGAAGTTTCAGCTGGTGAGGGAGAAGGGGCGAGGTACGACAGAGGAAGCTGAAATTCAGTCCATGATTGATGCACTGAAAAAGATGCAACGCGCAGCACTCCGGGCGCGCCCTGGCATCGGATACGCGCCGACATGGTTTCAAAAAGGTCCGACATGGCGTGATACGGGTATCGTCGATAGTGTGATACTTATTCTGATGTTCTTTATCCCGCTGTTGCAGATCATCTTTGCTGTTTCCCTGTCAGTGCGCACTTATACCCTGTGTGGGTTGTCAGTGCTGATAATCTTAGGGGATGGCCGGAGTCATGATGAACTGACAACACGAATTTCAATGTACATTTTGATTTTTTTCCTTCTGCCGACAATTTTGTTTTATTTGTTTTTCCACTTTCCCCCCGCCTCTTAACACTTATAAATCAACAGATAACCTCATCAGGCAACGCCTGTAAGGATAATGTATGCCCGTTAATCCGGCACAGCTTTCCACAAGTGAACCTTTGCAACTTGTTCCGGACATCAGCGGTGAAGACTCAGCTCCGAGACCTGTTGCTGTAGAGCCCGGCCCGCCTTGCCGCTGCTGCGGCACGCGCGCGCAGCGGCTCTGGCAGGGGCCAGACGCACACCCGCTCTGCACGCTGTGCTGGCTGACCCTGAACCTGGACAGCCCGACGGCGGCTCACGGGCACCTGGCCTGGCTGCCGGATGCGCCACCGGGCGACCTCATGAATCTCCAGCGACGGGCGCTTATCGGGCAGCACAGCGACAGCAAATCCGTACGCAAAGCGTCACGGAAGGTCTGGAACTGGCTGGCACGCCACGCACGCGAGGTGGAGGGCCAGTGGGGTACCTCCCGTGCCCCGGAGTTCGCCGCGGCCTTTGCGCGTCTGCCTCCCCTCAGGCGCAGGCAGCTGCAGCAACGACTGGAAGGGTGTGTGCTCATCCTGCCCGCTGACGTGTTTACAGACCTGACCCTGCTACTGCCGATAGGGCGCACCGCTGAAAGCGCTGTGCACACCCCGGCCTGGAATACCTATACCCGGAGCAACCTGTATGCCAAACCCCCTCATCCGCTGGGCTGAAGAGACTATTACCGCCGTGACGCGCTTTGCCATATCGCGTGACCTGCCCGACTACGGCGACCTGGAAACCGTGGTGCGCCTGACTGAAGATGACCGGATACACCACCCCGATCTGACCGCCCCGTACATTATGGTCACGCACAACGGCGACTACCTGTCGGTTTTTGAAATTGCCGGCAGCTACCGTGAGTCGGACGAAACGCTGCCGGCCTCGGACATCGATGCCTGGCAGGGGCGCCTGCAGCGCATGACCGAGACCCTGACCGCGCACTATCGCTACATGGGACACCGCATCAGCATCGTGCACGAGTGCTCACCTGAGGGCGGAAAGGACGAAATCCGGCAGCTGCTGGCGCCACAGTATCAGTCGCTGAAGCGTACCGGCCTGAAGCTGCAGTATCTGCTGGATGAGCAGGTGACAAAGCTGTCTCCCTTAGTGAACCGGGAGCGCACCTGGCTTGTGTGCTACACCGGCCGGGGCGTGCTGTCCGGGCACGAACTGCGCGACGAAAATGCGCGTCTCAGTGACCTGATAAAGGCCAGTCCCACCGCAGCGTTCGGGCAGAATCCGCTACTGACCGAGCTGGCCGGGCTTAAAATTCGTCATGACGCCTTCATCTCTCAGGTAAAGCGGGCGCTCGGTGACAGCGGAAAGGGCGTGCTGATGCGCCTTATTGATGCCCACGAAGCGGGCCGCGTACTGCGTGCGCAGACTGACCCTGGCACAGGAACGGTCTGGCAGCCGCTGCTGCCGGACGACTACATTATCCCTCGCGGGGTGCGTCAGGGAGCGGACGCCACCGCGCTACTGGCGCCCTGGCTGAATTTTCAGGTGATGGGCGCGCACGTTGACGAGATACGTAACAACCTGCTGAAAATTAATGGCGTATGGCACGGGACGGTGGCCGTGAACATCGGTCCGCAGAATCCGCAGAGCTTCGCCAGGCTGCGCGAACTTATTCCCCGTAGCGTGCCGTTCCGTATCCGTCAGGACCTGATGCCGGGTGGCATGCGCCGGCTGGGCGGCAAGCAGTCAGTTCTGAGCTTCACCGAATGGGTGCCAGGGCTGAAGCCGATTTTCCAGTCAATCTCGCAGCTTGCTCAGCGTGAGATGCACGAGCCGGTGTGCGTGATGACTATTACTGCGGCCACCTGGGGAGATTCACCGGAGACGGTGACGCGTAACCTTACACTGCTGCAACAGGCGCTGGGCTCGTGGGGCGTCTGCGGTGTAACCCAGACATTCGGTGACCCGGTAAGAGCCTGGGTCGCCACGCTGACGGCGTCATCAGCAGCAAGCGGACCCTGTCTGATGTACCCACCACTGTCCGAGGCACTTAACCTGATGCCGCTCAGCCGCCCTGCAACTGCATGGAACGAAGAAGGCAATGCGTTGTTCATCTCACACGACGGAAAGCTGATGCCGGTGGCGCTCGCGGCAGCTAACCAGACCAAAAAAACCTCCATCGTGGCGGGTGAATCAGGTGGCGGTAAATCGGTGCTGATTAACCGGCAGCCGATTGTCCTGGCGATGTGCGCGCAGAAGCAGCTGCCTTTCTTCGCGGGCATCGAAAAAGGGTTCAGCTCACTGGGCATGGTCTCGATACTGCGGGCGGGGCTGCCGCCGGAACGGCAGGATGAGGTGCTGAGCATTATCCTGCGCAACGATCCTGAGCACTGTCGAAACCTGTTCGATATCCAGCTGGGTCTGAACGCACCGCTCAGCTACGAGTCGGCGTTTATAGAGAACGCGCTCATCGCGCTCTGCATCGATCCCGGTACGGGCGAGCCGCCTAACGGACGCGATACGCCGGCCATCCTGCGCCGGCTGGTGAGCGATTCGTTTAAGGCCGCCCGCGAGGAACCACGGCGTTTCGAACCGGGTATCGTGCCGCAGGTCGACGCGGCGCTTGAGGCCGCCGATATCTGGGAGAAATATCCGGATTACCAGGATAACGCCACCTGGTATGAGGTGCGTGACCTGTTGCAGGATGCGGGCCACACGGAAGCTGCACAGCGGGCTCAGTTCCAGGCGGTACCGGAGCTGGCTGATATGGCTCCGCGCCTTGCAGACTACAAAGACATATACGGAAACATCCAGCGCGACGGTAGCAGTGAACCGTTAATTGAGTACATTGCCCGCTGCCTGCGCGACGCCTGTGGCCAGTACCGCATGTTCGCCGGGCGCACGCGCTTCATGATAAGCCCGAAGGCGCGTGTCATCACGGTGGATATTCAGTACGTCGCCGGCAACAAGTCTAATGCGGGCTACCTGCAGACCGGGATGATGTATCTCTTCGCCGGGCACATTGCGGGCGGCGACTTCGTGCTGCCGCAATATCAGGATGAGCTCTTTCCGGCGCTGCACAAGCGCTGGCACCCGATTCACCGGGCGCGCGTGCAGCAGCTGGACGAGGAGGTGAAAACCAAGCAGTACGACGAACTGCACAACGCCAAGGGCGTCCCCTTCATCTTCCCGATGCTCGAGACCGAGAACCGCGAGGAGCGCAAGTTTGGCGTGCGCACCGTGCTTTCCTCGCAGTACTTCCGCGACATGCCTGACGCGCTGCGCCAGTCTGCCAACTCCGTATTTATGGTCGGCGTTGACCCGGAGGACCGCGAGCTGCTGAAAACGCGATTTAAGGTGCCGGACGTGACACTCGACCGTTTTGAGCGGATGGGCAGCGGGCCTTCAGCCGACGGCAGCGGTGTGCCGTTTCTCGGCATCTTTCGCATCAAAGGGGGCAGCACCATCGCCCACATCATGAAAAACACGGTGGGTCCGGAGGAGCTGTGGGGGCACAGCACCACGCCCGCGGACATGTCGCTGCGCCGGACAATTGAAGGCGACGTCGGCCCCGACACGGCCCGCCGCATTCTCGGTCGCTTCTTCCCCAACGGCAGCGCCGAGAAGGTCATCGAGCACCGCCGCCGCACTGCTGGCGAAACGGGCGGGGAGAGCGTCATTCGGGCGCTGGCTACCGAGCTTATTGATAAACAGGGCTACGATCTCTGATCCTTCAGGAGTACTGATATGCAGTCAACCCAATTCAGGCGTCCCGCGGGCCGCCGGTGGCTTGCCGCCTGCGTGCTGGCGGCGCTTTCCCCGGGAGTCCATGCCTATCCCGTTGAAGTAATGTCCAGCGTGCCGATGGATACGGTCGTCAGGCCTGCGCTCGGTACCATGCAGACCACACTGGGCGAAATACTCTCGGCTGAAACCGAAACCGGCACGGCCGTGGTGCAGAATGCCGACAAAGTCACTACGGCCGTTACAGAGGCCGCACGTACCCAGCGCGAGGCGGAGAACTTTAACCGTCAGGCGGACCGGCTGGAAAAAGCGCGTGCATCTTATACGGTACCGGACAGCATCTGCAGCGAGTCCGCCTCCGGTACGGCCGCACAGGTGAGCCAGGCCACGCGGGCGACGGCATCAAAGCTCGCCGGCGGCGGCGGCGTATCGAGTGCAGCCGTGCGCGAAACGCTGGCGAGCCTACCCACGACGCCCCGTCAGGGAGGGTACCGCAGCGCGCTCATTCACGCAGCCTACTGCACGGCGGAGGAGGCAAAACTCTACGGTGGTACCGGGCTGTGTCCGTCCGTCTCTGCGCTTCCGGGCGGCGACACTGAAGCGCGATCGCTTTACGACGGCGCGGGGCCGGCAGGCAAAGACCCGGAGCTGACCTTTACCCAGGCGCAGACGGACGCGGCCATGGCTTACGTGAACAACTCTGCAAAGCTTGATGCCGGGCGGACGCCGGGCAAGGGCGAAATCCAGACAGCGACCGGTCAGGAGTATCAGGGCCTGCTCACACAGTACAAGGCCATGCAGAGCGCGGCCATGCAACCGCAGCTGGACATGGTGGCGGCGAGCCAGCCGCAGGATGCCACGCAGGCGGCACTGACCGAGGCGCGGCAGGCACCGTCGGCGGAAAGTTACTTCCAGCAGACCGCATCCGCGCAGGCAAAGCAGACCGGCACCATGAGCGAGCGCGAATTTGAGGCGTTCGAAGTCGGGCGACGCTACGCCAACACCGCGTGGGTAACCGATCTTCAGGCCATGGATGGCGACAACCTGGCGCGTGAAATGGCGCGTCAGCAGAGTCTGGCCAACTGGCTGGCGCTGGGCATTAAAAACGAGCTGCGTCAGGCCAACATCATCAGTGGCCAGCTGCTGGCGCTGGCGGCAAAAAATGAATACGCCCCGCAGTTGCAGGCGCTGTCCTCGCAGATGAGCGCCGGCGTGAGCGCACAGTAACCTTTCCGGAGTATCACATGACGACAAGCGGTACCTTCGCGCCGGACACCGGCGCGCTTTCATCCCTGCTGGACGCGGGCAAAGGCCCGGTGCTGGTGCTGGACCCCTGCGGCGCGCTGTGGGAGGCGTACTGGCAGGCACCTGTCTGGAAAAAACTCTGGCAGGCCTGGCGCCTGGCGCCCGGGCAGACGCAGGAGGGCGACGTCTGGGACGTGCTGGCCGCGATGGGCAGCGTCAACGCAGCGGACGGCAGTGAGTGTCTTGCCGCCGCGCTTTTTCCAGCTGACAGACACAGCGAACTGACGCGCCGCCTCATGTCCTGCATCCTTGCGTTCGCGGATGACACGAGGCACTTCAGCGGATGCCCGGCCGGACTCGGTGCGCTGGCCGGACAGCTCTGGGCGGGGGATCTCTGGACCACCCTTGCCCGCTGGAGCCGCCAGTATCCGTACCACGCCTCGCTGCAGGCAGCGCGCGCGCTGCTCACGCTTGAGGGTGCCAGCGAGTCGGAGGTCGCCATCCGTAAGCGCATGGAAATTTTCCACCATCCGCACGTGGCGGAGACCTTCACGGGTGCGGCAGGGCTCAGCCTCAGCACGCTTAGGCTGCGGCCGGGCAGGTCATCTTCCTGACGCCTGACATCCGCTGCATGGAAAGGGAAGACCTGACGTCTGTGTACGGCTTCCTCGCTGACGCCCTGCAGGCGATGGCATCGCTTCATAACGTGACGTTCTCGCGCGTTGAGCCGGTCCTTACCCCGGAAGGAGACACCCTTTGAAAGAGAATCCGTCAACCACCCCGGAAAGGGGAGTAAAGCCCGGACGTATCACGGCGAAACGTGCGGGCTGGATTGCCCTGAATATCGTGCTACCGGCCTGGGAGGTCTCGAGCTGGAGCCGACACGCCGGGCGCAACGTCTCACGTCTGTGGCAGCGGCTGCGCGACGTCACTGCAGGCCGTGGTCACGGCGACTACTGTCCCGAAGACTGGGCGCAGGCAGTTGCAGACACCGGACTGACGCCGGATCACCTGGCGCGCAACCTGCTTATCAGCCGCTGGATTTGGTGGGGGCTGATGTGGCTAACCGGCCTGCCGGTGGCTGGCTTTGTGTTTGCACTGATTGCTGCAGGCAGCAGCATCAGCGGGACCGGCTGGCTGCGTGTAGGCTGCGTCATGCTCGTGCTGATAATGCTGTCAGCGACAGGCTTCGTTCAGGCCCTTGCAACGAGCTTCCGCCTGTGGCAGTTGAGCGAAAAGCGGGTTACGGCGTCAGAGAACGGGAGTTTTCAGGCTTACCTGCAGGAGACGCGCTGGTGCAGACAGGTGCTGAGCGGCGGGCTGTTCTGAGTGGGCAGGCGATGACCATTGCAAAATTTTGAAATTCTCCACCAATTTCACCGGAGTCTCACACATGAAAAAATGGTTAATCATTTTGTGTGCAGTTTTATTTCTGGTTGGCTTCACTTCGTATATACACCACAGAAATGAGCAACTGACAAACGGACCTCAAAGAGGGCAGTTAGGAAGCCGGGACGGATGACGCCTGCCTATACAGCCTGATCAGAATGAAGCCGGCTGCACGTAAACGCTATGGACTACCTTACTTACATCATAAAGGGGTAAGACATGTATATCCGACTGGATCTCTTCGCTGACATGCTCCGCATCCGTCCGGGCGACCTGCTGCAGGCGGTGCGTACGGACGGGATGCTGGCTGGTCTTCACCTTCCACAACGTCGTCAGGTACGCGGTGCTGCCGTGATGTTTCTGCAGGAGGAGGCCATAGCCTTCGCAAAGCAATGGCAGAGGCGTTCAACTGAACCCCCGGCTCCCAACGCTGATGAGCCACTGGTCTCACTGGACGAGTTCGCCCGCCAGGCCGGAATCGCGCCGCTGGCGCTCTGGCAGGCCGCCAGTACCGGTAAATCTGTCAAGGGGATGACACTGCCGGTGGCGGTGAAAGCTTACGGCAGTCAGTTAATGTTTTCCGCGAAAGAGGCAGGGCTGTTTGCCGAAGCGTACAAACAGCGTCTGGCAAAAACGTGAAGTGAATCAGCTTATTGATCGTATTTTTTCCGGATTAACACATACTATCCGGCATTATTCGCTGATGCGTAATTAACAAAAGGAGTAGGGATGACCCGTACCGAATGGCTTATGAAGTTCCGGCGCTGTCGAAACATTGAGACGCTGGAAAAGGTTTATGAGCACCTGAGTTATTCCGGAGACCCCGGAGAAGAATTTGCCATGACGCAGGCTTATGACCATCGTAAGGCAGAATTCGCCGCAGGTAAGCTGTTTGACCGCGTACCTAAGCACGTCTGGCAGTACGTTAAGTAACCTTCTGGCACCACCCTGCCCGGGCGCCTATCCTCAGCCGGTGAACGCTGGCACCTTCCGGAACAACATCATGATGACTAACATACTGAGCTACATCGCCCGGGTAGGCACGGGTGCGTACCTGATTTATCTTGCATGGCCACCGGTTGTCGCTTTGTGGGACAAGGTCCTGACGGGGCACCCCACTCCGGAGGAATGGATGTGGGTGGTTTTCATCGTGCTTTTCGGCGTAGCCATCGCACTGACATTTACTGCTGTTGCCTTACTCCTTCTGTCATTTCTGCTTTACGCGCTATGCAATATGTTGGTGAATTACGTGAAGTTAGCCCTGAGGGACGCTGCCTCACTTTGCAACGGCCGCTGAAACACACCTGATACGGCCGCACAGCGGCACCTACTTTCCCAATCCGGTCAGCTCCTGACCCCCCAGGTAAACCATGAAGCTACTGAGAAAAATTCAGGCGGCGGCTCTGCTGTGCGCCGCGTCCTGCCCGGCGTTTGCCGACGGCGTGGACTATCAGACCATCAGCGACGCCGCCAGCAAGACCGGTGACCTTTCCCGTCAGGCGCTGGTGATGATATTCGGTGATGTGGTCCTTACGCCTTTTCAGCCCGGGCAGGCCACGCTCATCGGCTCGCTCTTTGCACTTCTGAACGGCGTGCTGTGTGCTGTGGCGTTGTTCTGGTTTCTTACCGTCACGCTGAAAACGCTGTTTAAAGGCGGTCAGGAGGGAAAAGTGTTCAGCGCCGGGCGCACTATGCTGCATCCTGTGATGAGCTTTGCGGGCTTTATCACACTCATTCCCACCGCATCAGGCTGGTCGCTGTCGCAGCTTGTGATGCTGTGGGCTGCGTCCACCATGGGCATCGGCAGCGCAAACCTCTTTACGGACAAGGCGGCCGACATGATAAGCAGCGGCATGTCGCTTGTCGTGCAGCCCACAGCACCCTCCACGCGATCGGCGGCGCGCGCGGTGTTCGAGATGAATCTGTGTAAATACGCCACCAACAGTGAGCTGACTTCGCTTTATCAGGACGGTCAGGCCCGCACTGCGTTGATGCAGACGCAGGGTGGTAACGGCGACTACACCACGGGCAACGGCAGTGCGCTCTGCGGCACTGCCCGTATCCCCGAGCCGTCAGGCGGCATGATGGACAGCCTGTTCGGCTCGGCGGTCAATACGTCCAGCGTTACCACGGCATCGCGGGGAGCGCTGGATACCATGCAGTCCACGCTTGATGCTGCCGCACAGGCCTACGTTGAGGCCTATCTGAACCGACGTGATAAAGACACGGGTACGCTTGTCGATCCTGAAACCACTATTCAGAACGCGGCCGCCGCCTATGAAACCACGGTCAACAATGCGCTGAATCAACTGAACTACAAGGATTCTTTGCAGAGTCAGCTTACGACTCAACTTAAAACCTACGGATGGATTTCGCTGGGTGCCTGGTACAACACCTTTGCTACTGCCAACAGCAAGACTAATGAGGTGGCCAACGCGGCTCCGGTGACGTCAGGGCCAAGTTTGCACGGTGAAACCGGCACCGGCGACCTGTACCACCAGGTGTTTACGGCCTACCGTTCACAGGTGCAGAACAGCACGTACACGGCGCCGCTGGGTTCTCAGACAGCTAAGGACGATGGGGCGGCGTTAAATGCAACGGATCCTGACGCGGTTTTTGTGAGCTTCTATAAAAGTCCCATGCAGAAAATCACTAATTCCATAGCTACATGGAAAGTTGGGACTGCAGCAAGTTTCTCAGAGCAAGTTAATCCACTGATTAAAATGCAGACCATCGGCGACTATACACTTGGTGCCACCGAAACGGCTCTATCCCTATATACCCTTACACTAGCTACTGCTTCTGCGGCAGATAACTCTGTATTAGGAAAAATAAGTGGACTCGTTTTTGTGAATTCAGGTGCGGTAGTTAAAGACGCCCTGACATCACTCTCACCACCTTTTTACTTTGTCTTATTACTCCTTTTTGCCGTGGGTTTTTCACTGGCAGTTTTCCTGCCTGCGGTGCCGTTTCTGTACTGGATGGTGGGGGTGTTTAACTGGCTGGTCAGCGTCATGGTGGGATGTGCGGCGGGTCCCATGTGGTCTGCAACGCACCTCGGGGCGGAAGAAGATAAGGGCAGTCGTAGCGCATATGGCTACATCTTCCTGATTGATATGATACTCCGCCCTTCGCTCATGGTGCTGGGGTTCTTCTTTGCTTCGGTAGCAGTAATGGCGGGGGGACACTCCTAAACATGCTTTTTGGCACCGCTCTCGCCAATGCAAATGCTGACTCGATAATGGGTTTGGTAAAAATGGTCGGCTGGCTGCTGATTTATGCGCGCATAGCGACCTTCGGCGTAACACGTGTATTTGGCCTACAGGCCACGCTGGCTGATTACGTCATCACGTTCCTGGGTGGATCGGGGATGGCCGGCATCATGGGGGGCTGGTTGATGATGTCAAAGGGATGTTTGCAGCTGCTGGAGGAGGCTCACGTAAAGTTCCGGGGCTGCAAAGTGTCCCCAACCCGGGTTCTCCAAAAGAAGATGGGGTTAAGTAAATGCACCTGGCTTTATTTACAGTTGTGAGTATAATTTAATCAGAGGAACTGCGGCAGGAGGATGCCATGAAAACTGTTCAACGTCATGATTCTAAAATCGAAAATTTATGGGTCATTACTAAATTTGTTTACTATTTTTTGGCACTACCTTGCTTAATATTTCTTGGGATAGCCATGGCTTTCATAGCTTATGGAACTGCAACAGGTAAAACTACTGGCGCCGATTCTCAGTTTTATTCGGTAGCCATTGTTGTTTGGTTGCTAACTATCGTGCCCTTCATAGTTGGCCGGTACGGTAAATTATCCCGTAGACGCCAGCTCAAAAAGATGGTCGATCTGCTCACCAGTGATGCGCGTTTCAGCCCTCAGAAGCAGCATCAGGTGATGGATGCGGGCCGCGGTAAATATCTGGGTATCGATACCCGTTACGGCAACATTCTGTACATCCACATGGTGAAAAAGGGCATCGTCGATGTCATCGGACTTACCTCGCGGGACTGGACGGATCGTCAGCTGGAAGGCAGCACGCTGCGGATTCTCACGAAAAATCCTGAAGTGCCGGTGCTGAGCATAAACGCACACCCCACGGTGACAAAGGAGCTGTTTAACACGCTCGGTGCAATGAGCCATAACAGTTACACGGAATCCTTCCCCCAGGAGCCGTGGCCACTGCACGTTAGCCTCCAGAGCCGCTTTGTTGAGTTTGAACACGACGTGGTGGTTCCTCAGGCCAGCAACTGATTACCCCTGACATCCTGATGCATTTCCTCTGACACCGGCCACGTGCCGGTGTTTTTCTGTCTGCAGCCCGTCGGGCTGTTTTGCCCGTCTCCGCCTCCGGAAACTCTCACA
>NZ_CP046138.1:0-258759 GCF_038816185.1 Pantoea sp. RSPAM1
AAGACCGGCAAAAGTGAAGTCTGCGCGCCCTGCGCCAGACATTTTTGCTGACCTTGACCATTTCTTGATGATTCATAAAAGGATTCTGGACACAAGCCACGTTAAATGAGGCTGTCTCATTTAAGGAATCCGGCTATGACAGATTTTATTCCTTGCTTTGCTCGCCAGGCGCTGCGCCACCTCACCCTCTTCAACGCTGCTGTACCGGCACTGTTCGTGGTGGGCATTTTGATACTTACAGGGTGCAGAGATGAAAAGCCTGCCCAACGGGACACGCTACGTCCCGTCCGTACCCTGACGGTACCACCCTTTTCCAGTGGCGGTCTTATGACGCAAACGGGTGAGATCCAGGCGCACGAAGAAATAGCATTAGCGTTCAGACTGAATGGTCGGGTAACCGCCCGAACAGCCGATGTCGGTCAGCACGTTACCGCAGGTCAGGTGCTTGCGACATTAGAGAGTAACGCTGCTCAAAATCAGCTCAGCAGCGCAACGGCCGATCTTAACAGTGCAAGCGCATCGGAGCGCGTTGCCGCTCTCGCGCTTCACCGTATGAAGCTGCTCATGCCAGGCGGTGCCATCTCCCGCGCGCAGTTAGATAGCGCGCAAGGTGACTGGCAGGTCGCCGTTTCCCGCCGTCAAAGCAGTGAGGCTGCGCTTAAAAATGCGCGCGATAATATGGCCTGGACACAGCTCACCGCACCGCGTGACGGCGTGATCACTTCAATAAACGTTCAGCCGGGGCAGGTGGTGAGTGCAGCGCAGACGGTCATGACGCTGGCAGCCGACGGCAAGCGCGATGCCGTGTTTGACCTCGCCGAGCCCACACTAACAGAAAAGGCGACAACCACGCCGATCCGGATCGCGCTGTTGTCCAATCCTACACTGAAGGCGGACGGGCAGTTTCGTGATATCAGCCCGCAGGCCGATTCACAAACCCGCACCTGGCGGCTTCGCGTGACGCTGATCAATCCACCCGCCGATATGGCACTGGGGTCAACGGTACTGGGCACTTTTCCCGGAAAAGTGGACCAAGTCATTGCGCTGCCGGCCAGTGCACTCACGCGAACCGGGGAGCGGCCTGCCGTCTTCGTCGTTAACAGCAAAACCCAACAGATTCAGGTCAGGCCCATCCAACTGACGCGGTTTGATGCACAGCAGATCTATCTCAGCGCTGGGGTGCAGCCGGGAGAGCGCGTGGTCACCGCAGGCGTAAAAACATTGCTGCCGGGCGAGCGCGTCAGGCTTGAGGAGAACGACAAATGAAACCGGACAGCACTCTGCACGGCTTTAACCTGTCCGCCTGGGCGCTAGCGCACCAACAGCTGGTGATCTTCTTTATGCTGTTAGTGATGACGACGGGTGTTCTCAGCTTTATCGATCTGCCGCGTAATGAAGACCCGGCCTTTACGATTAAAACGGCGGTGGTGACGGCACAGTGGCCTGGCGCCACGGTCGAAGACACCATGCAGTTGGTCACCGATACGTTGGAAAAAAATCTTCAGGAAACGCCTTCGCTGGATTTTATTGAAAGTGAAACGCGAGCTGGCAAGACGGTGATATTTGTGAATCTGCGTGATGATACGCCCCCGGCACAGGTTCCAGCGATCTGGTACCAGATCCGGAAAAAAATGCAGGATATCGCCCCAAGCCTGCCGCAAGGCGTTCAGGGCCCAGGCGTCAATGATGAGTTTGGTGATACGTTTGGCACCATTTATGGCTTTACCGCCGATGGCTTCAGCCCACGTGAGCTGCGCGATAAGGTCGATAATATTCGTCGTGATCTGATGGATGTGCCTGACACGGGCAAAATTACCCTGTTGGGTGAACAGGAAGAGCAGATTGTTATCGCCTTCTCACCCAGAAAGCTGGATGGTATGGGCCTTACGCTTCAGCAAGTCAGCCATGCATTAACGGCGCAGAATGCCGTGGCGCCCGCGGGAGAAATTCGCACCGATAAAGAGAATATCGCGCTTCGTGTCAGCGGTGCGCTGACGACGGTGGCAAACCTGGAGGCGGTTACACTGCGTATTGGTCAGCGCTTTATCCCGCTGTCGGATATTGCAACGATCTCGCTTCAGCCCTCGCAGCCGCCCTCTTCCACCTTTCGTGTCAATGGTGAACCCGCCATTGGGCTGGCCGTTTCCATGGCCCCTTCTGGCAACATGCTCAAATTTGGCCAGGCACTCAATCAGCGGATGGCAATTATCGCCAGCCAGCTACCGCATGGTATCAATATGATAAAAGTCGCCGATCAATCCACCGTCGTCAAAACGGCGGTTAGCGGATTTGTTCAGGTGCTGGCGGAAGCCGTCATCATTGTCCTGGCGATATCCTTTTTTTCGCTGGGTTTTCGGGCGGGGCTGGTGGTTGCGGCGGCAATCCCGTTGGTGCTGGCCATGACGTTTGTCGGAATGACGTTTGCAGGAATAGGTTTACAACGTATTTCACTGGGCGCCTTAATTATTGCACTCGGACTGTTGGTTGATGATGCGATGATCACGGTGGAAACCATGGTGTCACGCATTGAAGCAGGCGACAGCAAATGGCAGGCGGCAACATTTGCGTTTAAAACCACGGCCTTTCCTATGCTGACGGGCACGCTGGTGATGATAGCAGGCTTTATCCCGGTGGGCTTTGCCGCCTCCAGCGCGGGCGAATATTGTTACTCGCTTTTTGCGGTTGTCTTGATTTCTCTGCTCTGCTCCTGGGTGGTGGCTATTCTGTTTTCGCCCGTGACTGGCACCTGGATGCTGACCGATAGCGCCCATGCAACGCACAAACAACCGGGGCTGATGGGCCGATTTTATCGTCGCCTGCTTAATCAGACGCTTCGGTATCGCTGGACGACGGTCGCTCTCGCCCTGCTGCTGCTGGGCATGGGGATCTTTGGCACCACGCTGATGCAGAGGGAATTTTTCCCCGCCTCAGACCGCCCTGAGCTGTTAGTGAACCTGACATTGCCCGCCAATGCCTCTCAAACCGAAACCATGCGGCGAACCGGACAGCTGGAAAGCCTGATACGCAGCGATAACGACATCGATCATTTCTCCAGTTATGTCGGCTCTGGCGCAGTGCGTTTCTATTTGCCGATGGAAGTCTTGCTGGACAATGAAAACACCGCCCAGCTGGTGGTGGTTGCGAAGAGCCTTGACGCTCGCGACAGAGTACGCAACAAGCTGGATTACATCCTGGCGCGTGACTTTAGTGATATCACCTCGCGCGTTTCCTCCCTTGAACTGGGGCCACCGATTGGCTGGCCGCTAAAGTACCGCGTTACAGGCCCCGACTACAGGCAGGTTCGTGAAATTGCGGAAAAACTGGCCTTACAGCTTTCACGATCGCCAAATACGCGTGAGGTGAATATGACAGCAGGTGAGCCCGAGCGGGTTATCAGCGTTGATGTGAATCAGACAGCAGCGCGTGCGGTCGGTGTCTCTTCTGAAAGCATCGCCTCCATGCTGAATACCGTGACGTCAGGCACGACGGTAACCACGATCCGCGATCGTAACCGACTGATTGATGCGGTGCTCAGGGGAAACGATGAGGAACGGCAAAATACCGATATCCTCAACGGTCTGATGCTGGATACCGCCTCAGGACAGAAAATCCCACTGGGTCAGGTTGCGACATTGAAATGGCAGCTTGAGGATCCGGTTATCTGGCGACGTCAGCGTCAGCCTTACATTACGGTGCAAACCGATATTGCCCCTAAGGCGCGTGCTGAAAACGTTTCAGATCAGCTGAAGCCCGCACTGGATACATTCCGCGCGTCCTTGCCTGCCGGCTATCATATTGAAGAAGGCGGTACCGTCGCTGAATCGGATAAAGGTAACCGATCGGTGTTTGCGGTATTGCCGATCACGCTGAGCGTGATGCTTATCCTGTTGATGCTGCAGTTGAAACGCTTCTCAAGAATGTTGCTGGCGCTGCTGATGGCCCCTTTCGGCTTACCCGGCATCGTTATCGCCATGTTGCCGAGTGGAACGCCAATGGGATTTGTTGCGCTGTTAGGGATTATCGCGCTGGCAGGCATGATCATTCGTAACGCAGTGATCATGATCAGCGAGGTGGACAGTAATACTCAGGCAGGCATGATGCACAACGAGGCGATTTATCATGCGGCTATTCATCGCGCCCGACCAATATTACTGACGGCTTGTGCGGCGATATTCGGCATGTTGCCTATCTCCCGGCAGGTGTTCTGGGGGCCAATGGCGTACGCCATTATCGGCGGTCTGGTCACCGGAACGCTGGTCACCTTAACGCTGTTACCGGCCTCGCTCAGCCTGGTCATGCAAAGAGAAGGACGCCGTCAGAATCAGGTGCAAGATCAGTGAATGCTAACCGGCAGTACCAGGAGGCCTGATCAGGCCTGCCTGTTACCGAGGGCAACAAGCGACACTCACCCGCTTTCCTGGCAGATAAAAAGTGCATTGGGCATTAAAAAAGCGCTGTCGTAAACAGCGCTTGGTGTCGCCAGCATGCACCGGCGGGCTTAGATCCCTAAAGAAGGCATCAGAAACTTTCCCAGTTAACCTTATCAACGTTGACTGCTTTCAAATCCGGCCTTTTCAGTGCAGGTATTGACGGACTCACCGGCACACTGGCGGGTGTAGCAACCTCGGTGACACTGTCATTAACCTTAAAGGTTGAAACCAGTCTCGACAGCGTTTCTGCCTGCTCCTGCAGAGATTTAGACGCCGAAGACGCTTCTTCAACCAGTGAGGCGTTTTGCTGCGTCACTTCATCCATTTGCCCGATGGCCAAATGAACCTGCTCAATGCCTTTACTCTGCTCGGCCGTAGCGGCCGCAATTTCATTGACTAAATCAGCAACCTGTTGAATAGCATTGCTGACGTTGTCTGAATTGCTGCCCACGCTGGTTGCCTGCTCAAGGCCCTGTTCAACTTGTGAAACTGACACGTTGATAAGATCTTTAATCTCCCGGGCTGCGGACGAAGAGCGCTGTGCCAGATTACGGACCTCAGAGGCGACGACCGCGAACCCCCTGCCGTGTTCACCGGCACGTGCCGCTTCTACCGCGGCATTAAGCGCCAGGATATTGGTCTGGAAAGCAATCCCCTCAATAAGCCCGGTGATTTCAGAAATTTTGGCAGAACTGCCGCGAATGTCGCCCATCGTCGTCAACATTTGACTGACTGCGGAGCCGTTTTGCTTGGACAGTGTATTAGCATTATTTGCCAGATTGCTGGCCTGTACCGCACCTTCCGCATTCTGACGGACAGTATCGCTCAGCGTCGCCATACTGACTGACGTTTCTTCCAGTGAGGCCGCCTGTTGTTCCGTACGCGATGACAGGTCTTCATTGCCTGCTGCGATTTGCGTAGCGCCCGTACTGACAGATTGCGCTGAATGGTTCACAGACAGCAGAGTGGTGGATACACGCTTCAACAAATCATTAAACGCTGATGCGGTCTGGCCTATTTCATCGTTTCTGAGCACAGGCGCTGAACAGGTCAAATCGAGGTTATTACTGACGGCCGTCATTGTATCTTTAATGCTGATCAGGCTTCTTTTAATTCCCAGAATAATACTGACAGAGAACAGGCCGAGTAACACAATAACCAGCACGGATGCACTGGTCATCATCCAAAACGTCTGTGAATAAATACGGTTATTCTCTGCTCTTAATCCATCACCAATTTTAATATTCAAATCGATTTGTTTAGTGAAGTCAGACTCCATTTTGCGGGCAGCGGCGCCAATACCGTTTTCGCCCTGTAGCTGTTCTAGCGACAGGGCATTATCGTGACTGCGCGAGGCCGCAAGAAATGCCGGAAGCGTGCTACGAACCGCGTCAAGGTTACGTTGCGCCTGTACCGTCATCGCTTTATCTTCATCACTGGAAATATCGTTCGCCATATAGTAGTCATTCAGCGATTTAATATTATCAAGAATGCCATTGATTTTTTCTTCAACTGCGGCCTGTTTCGCGCTGTCGGCCATTGACTGATGACGATACAATGCCAGCCCGAGCTGATTAGTTGCACTGATTGACTTATTCAGATCTTTAATACTGGGTATTGCATTCACCTGAACATATTCAAAGCGCGACTGGAAACCGGATATCACGGATAATGACACAGCAACGAGCGCACAAAGTGATAACGCCAGCAATGAAAATGCCAGCACCAAACGCTGAGTAATAGTCATAAAAGCCCCTGGGTGTAAAATTGAAAAAAAGGTTATTGCCATGCATTCTTATCGGCACAGTACAAACCCGCTTTACCTGTTTATCAGAGATATATTTAATTTCTAAAACTTGATAAATAGAAAATAAAGGCTAAGTCACTCAACCGCTGACGGAAATATAAAATAATGATCTGTCTCAGCTTGAGCGGTTAAACCCTGTTTCCATTTGCGCGTTGCCATGTATAAGGTTGTTGTTTATCAGCCTGATAAACAGACTCGTGACCTGATCGCCCCTGCCTGATGACAACGACATTCCAGACAGGTAAGGTGGCATTTTTTGTGACAGAGACGAATATGGAAAGGTTGTTTGTTTATGGCACCCTGTGTCCGGGCCGCAGTAACGCCTCTCTTCTGGAGAACATTGGTGGCGCCTGGCAGGCCGGCGTTGTCCGGGGCGTTTTTTTTACTGAAGGGCGCGGCGCGGCTGCCGGCTTTCCCGGTATTGTTGTAGATGATAGCGGGCCACACGTGCAGGGCTTTCTTTTTTCCTCTGACAATCTGCACCTACACTGGCCGATGCTGGATGAATTTGAGGAGGGTTATGACCGGATCAACGTTGAGGTGGCCCTGGAAAACGGTGACAGTGTCACCGCCTGGATTTATCAACTTCAGCCGCAGAGCATTCCGCAAGCCAGTGAATAACGCCTTATCTGATCACTGCTTTATAGCGTGCCCGGCACGGGTTTCGGTTTTGGCCAGCGCAAGGGACGCCCGAACATTACCAGGTTACCGCCCAGGATCATCAGCAATCCCACCACGCTGTGGCTTTGCCAGTGATAGCCTTCATAAACCGTCGATAAGGTGAGGGCAACCAACGGAAACATCAGTGTTGTGTATGCGGCTTTAGCGGCGCCCGTCCGTCTGACCAGGGTGAAATACGCCCAAAACGCAATAACCGAACCGAATAAGGACAAATAAAGCAAGGCACTGAGGTAGCTCAGTGTCCAGAGCGGTGAGAAACTCACGCCACGGAGCAGAGCGATAATGCCCATGACCGTTGCGCCGTACAGCATAGCCCAGGCGTTAGTGGTCATGGTTTCCAGCTGTCTGCGCTGATGCCGCAGGCTGATCATGTTGCCCAGAGAAAAGCCAAACGTGCCCAACGCCGACAGGCCGATACCTCGCCACAGTCCACCGCTTGCGCCGCTGACGTGCAGATCGTCCCAAAACAACAGGATCATGCCCGTTAATCCCAGCGTGACCGCAAACCAGAAACGCGGCTGGGGGCGCTGCCCGAAAAACAGATAACTGTTTACTGCGTTATACAGCACCGCCATGGAAAAAATCACGGACTCCAAACCGGTATTGATATAACCGGCGGCGGTGTAAAAGCACCAAAAATTAAAGCAAAATACACAGCAACCCTGCAAAGCGCAAAACAGATGATCGCGCGGCGATAATCTACGCAGGCGCCCCATTATTTGCAGGAGCGTCAGCAACAGAATACTGGCTATGGCGAAGCGCCAGAAAACGGACACCGTGACATCAACCGGCCCTTGTTGCAAAAAAATAGCAATCCAAGTTGTACCCCAGATAATCACGACCACTGCATAAAGTAATGCGTTCATGCTTTTTCCTTTAAACGAAGCAGAACACAGTGTCCCAACTGATGAGGACGCACGCTTCCATGAACCTGCGTCTGATTTGCAAAATCTTGCGCATTTTAACGATACAGATCTGGCTACCTGCCAGCTCTCACCCTAGACTGGGCCTCTGATGAACGGGCGGAAAAGAGTTATGTCTCGCGTTTACGACACGTTTGAAATACTGCGTCAAAACAAAGCTGTGTTGCGCGAATCGGTCATGCTTAACTCCGGCATCCGGCTGGCAGCGTGGCATAACAAGCATGACAGGATTACCGTAAACAGTAATCATCACACGCTAAGCCTGTATGTTGACGATGGCTATGAGAGTTACCATAAAACCGCTTCCGGCTGGCGAAACGGCGGCGGGCCAGATAAATTCTGCCTGATGCCGCAGCAGAGCGAATCCACATGGGACATACGTAATAACCTCTCTTTTGTGCATCTCTATTGCACAGATGAGCATTTACGCGATGTGGGCGAGAAAATTTGGGATCGCAGCCCGCTGTCGATCGCGCTGGATGAGAAAATATTTTGCAGTGATGCCAGTATCACCACGTTGTATCGCCAGTTTTTACTCAGCTGTGACTGGCAGCAGCCCGCAAATCATCTCATGTTGAGCACTGCCAGCACCCTGTTATTAACCCATCTGATTCAGCACTATTCCAGCGTTCAGTGGCGGCCTCCGGCGGTAACGGGTGGACTGGCCCCCTTTGTACTTCGCCATACGCTGGCTTTTATTGATGCGCACCTGGCATCACCCCTCACGCTTGAGGCACTGGCCACTCAGGCAAATCTGAGTGAGTACCATTTTGCCAGGATGTTTCGCCAGTCACTGGGTATTGCGCCGCATCAGTACGTCATGCAGCGCCGCATGGAAAAAGCAGAGCAAATGGTGCAGTCAACCTCGCTGCCGTTGACGCAAATCGCACTGGATACTGGTTTTAGTTCGCTAAGTCATTTCAGCCACCGCTTCAAACAGGTGACAGGCTTGACCCCTTCGCAACGGCGAATGGCGAATGGCGTGAAAGCCCCCTGAATCAGAGGCACTGGTAAGGGCTGATAACCGTGGCCGGAAATCAGCAACGATGATTTCATGTCTGCGTAACTTAAACCTGTCCTCACTGACTCACAGGTATGGGCTTTACTCACGTTGCATCCTGATTATACTAAGCACGCATTCATTCAGGCTTCATGGCATCGGCGTGATTGAAGGCTCGGATGGCTGTTTCGCCAAGCCGGCCATGATTACCCGCATGACAATCGCCATTCTGGTCAGCCAGCAGTTAACGAATGAGGACTGTGATCATGTTACTGTTCAAAAACGCGCTGTTCCCTCCTCCCGTAAAGCAAGTGCAATCGCTGTAAGCCTTATTAACGCGTTGTCTTGCTGTCGCCACATTTATTCCTGCACGAGCAGCGTCAACAGCAGGCTGGACATCCCCTTTTTGACGCCATGCATGCGGAGAGCCGCACAGAAACATGACGCCAAAATCAGCCGATAAAGAGGCTTACCGCCTGTCGTTAACCCGTCAGACTTATCACCTGATGCAACATTGATTTCAGGCGGCTTAAGCTGCCTCCCGCCGAAACATCATCGCACACGGGCCGAAATAACGGCGTGGGTTTCTGGCAGTCAGAAGCCGGATGTTATCTCACCGGGTGACGTGAATGTTCAACTCAACGGATGCGATTAACCGTCATCATAATGACAAGGAAGCACATCATGAAGTTTTCATCTGAAAGCGCCATTTCGTTCATTTTTCTTTTAACCGGCCTGATCCTGACAGGATTGGGTATCTGGCAAATACTGACGTCGTGAGGTGAGGCTATGCGTAAATTCACGCTTGATAGGATTTTTATTCAAGTGGTTGCTATCGCAGTCATTTTTATCCTGCTTACCCTCGTCATTCGCTAATCTTGTCGGGCCAGACCGCCAGAAGGTCTGGCCCGCGTTTCATCACGCCGCAATATTTCCCCAAAATCCGGCTTTCATAATCTCGCTCAACGTCTCTTTGTCGTCTATGCATTACCGTCTGATTGCTGACAATGACAGCCTCAATGCAGGTTTTTTTGTTCTATTGAGAGCCTTTCTCTCAACGTCTGAGGAAAAATGATGAATCTATGTCACAATTTTTTAATTGGTGGGTTAGCAGCAATGATGACAATGGGGAACGCGATGGCGACAGAGCACAACGATTTGACGGGTTATCGTGAGGGTGCAAAGGTTATTCAGGTCAAACCATCACGCAATCAGATAGATGCCATTAGTGGCATCGTTTATTCACAAATCGCAACGGCACGAGAGACCAGGCCGCTCCATATGTCGCTGCTAATACCCCGCACCGAAGCGCCTAAACCTGCCATCATTTATTTTCCTGGTGGCGGTTTTACCAGTGCCAATCACGATAAGTACATCCAGATGCGTATGGCGCTGGCAGAGGCTGGCTTTGTTGTGGCCGCTGCGGAATATCGCATTGTACCTGATACCTTCCCGGCTCCGGTAAATGATGGTAAGGCGGCAGTGCGTTATTTAAGACAACATGCCGAGACATACGGCGTCGATCCCGCGCGCATTGGGGTACTCGGCGATTCGGCAGGGGGATGGCTTGTGCAAATGCTCGGCACCACTCAGGGGGAAACGGCGTTTGACCGCGGTGATTTCACCGATAAATCCTCTGATGTACAGGCAGTGGCAACGATATATGGCATATCCGACCTCCTTAACATTGGCGAAGGTTATGCCGATAACATTCAAAAAGTTCATCAGTCACCTGCGGTAACCGAGGCATTGCTGGTGCACGGCCCAGCCTTTCGTGAGTTTGCTGGCGCAAGCATTATGGACGATACGGCAAAAGCACGGCATGCCAGCCCTATGGGACATTTAAGTAACAGCAAGCCGCCTTTCCTGATTATGCACGGTGATAAAGATTCTTTGGTATCGCCCCATCAGAGTGCGCAGCTGTTTGATGCCCTCAGGAAAGCCGGTGAGAAAGTGGACTACGTTGTGGTGAAAGGGGCAGAGCATGGCGACCTCACCTGGTACCAGCCGGAGGTGATCCAGGAAGTCGTAAGCTGGTTTACGCGCGAACTCAAACCAGATACGGGCGTGCTTGCCGACCAATCTGCCCGTTCAAACGATAATCTGTAATCGACAGGCAAGCCACTGCACGTGGCTTGCCTGAGTGAAGGTTAATGCGCAACGGCAGCGGCTACCGCGCCTTTCGCCCCTTTATCGAGCAGAAGCTGATAGGCACGGGTTATCTGCTCCACAAAGTACGCATTATTTGCCAGCGCCTCACCAAAAATGGCATCGATACCTAATAATGCTTTTACCCTCGCCTCGCCATCAGCACTGGATCCCACAGCAGCGTTCAAAGTGGGTAATAACGGGTCGATCACTTCAATCGAATTTCCCTGCTCGTCCACGCCTGAGACATAGCGCATCCAACCGGCAATGCCCAGAGCGAGCAGGTCAAAATCACTTTCGTTTCTGAGATGCCAACGAACCGAGTCCAGCCAGCGCTGAGGAAGTTTCTGGCTGCCATCCATGGCTATCTGCCAGGCACGGTGCTTTAACGCATGGTTTTCAAAGCGCGCGATCAGCAGGTCAGCATAACGCGTCAGATCCACGCCCTTAACTTGCAATGTCGGTGCCTGCTCCTGCAACATCAACGTTCGTGCTGCCCGACTGAAATCGGGATCCTCCATGCAGTCGCAAATATGTTCATAGCCCGACAGATAACCCAGATAGGCCAGAAATGAGTGGCTGCCGTTTAACATGCGCAACTTCATTTCTTCGAACGGGACAACATCGTTAACGAGTTCTGCGCCGGCCTTTTCCCACTCAGGACGTCCGGCTACGAAGTTATCCTCTATCACCCATTGCCTGAAGGGTTCACAGGCCACCGCCAGAGCATCCTGCACGCCTGTCACCTGTGCAATTTTATTCAGGCTTTCCTGCGTGACGGCGGGTACGATACGATCCACCATGGTAGAAGGAAAGGTGACGTGCTGTTCGATCCAGCGTGCCAGTTCGCGATCGCATTGCCGCGCATAGGCGCAAACGACCCCGGCAATCACCCTGCCATTCTCAGGAATGTTATCGCAGGACATTATGCTGAAGGCGGCTAACCCCGCTGCTCTGCGGCGAGCCAGCGCTTCAACGATGATGCCTGGGGCAGAACGGGGCTGATGGGGCTGTGCTAAGTCGGCGACGATGAGGGGATGGTCACGCATCAGTTCGCCTGTCGCTGGCGCGTGGCAGTAGCCCTTTTCGGTAATCGTTAACGACACAATGGCAACCTGTGGCTGGCACAGCGCATTCAGCACGGCTTCAGTGCCATCGACCTGCGCGTGAAACGCCTGCCTGACGACACCAACCACCCTGCCTGACCACGCACTGGCGGACATTTCTGCCACGGTATAGAGAAAATCCTGACGCTTGAGATCGGCAATCTGTTGCTCACCGCCGATGAGATTGACTTCAATATACCCCCAGTCGCTGTTATGTTCAGCAGCAAGAATGTCTGCATAGACAGCCTGATGGGCACGGTGAAACGCACCAAATCCGAGATGAACGATTCTGGGAACCAGATTATGGCGATCCCACTGTGGAACGGTGGCGTTAGCACTGAGTAATTTATTTGTCATTGTAATCTCACTGTTAATTAAAGTTATTATTTTTTATTTCCCGCCTGCTTCGCTATGCCTTTCTGTGACATAACAGCATTGGTAAAAATAGGGATAATTGAAGTTAAATGCGCGCCGCGACAAAATGATCGATTAGGAGATTGCAGATTGTGCGTTGAACAATTTTTTTATTAAAACCAAAATTATCGCCATGAAAACAGGCAAGTCCACTACCATACCAGATATAACAGCTGAATTGTGACATGCGCCAGGATGTGATAGCGAAATCATCAATACGCATGTATGGAATGCACTCTACAAGCCTGTTTCGATGAAGTTAAATTGGTAGTTTTTATGTTGTTAGTATTTTAAGAAATAAGTCATTTGAGACAACCTTCCCTGTCCAGGTATGTTTATATCCGCAAAAAAGGCGTGATGCCCGACAGGGCGTTATTTAAAATAATTTTAATTTTAATCAAAACGCGTGATAAAAAAAGGGAATCCTTCATAACCATGTCCATTATGACAATGCTGTTCCAGCATCGATTCCATCAAGGCCGAGTTAATTATTTTTACGCGATTCGCAATGGCTTTCATTGTGACAATTTAATGACATAGATGTACATCAAGTATTTATAATTTAATGCTTACAATAAGGGAAACAGAGTATCAGGTAGCACTGATTCCTCATTTTCCCGGCGGGTTACCACGCATAATTCCAGCTGTGTTCATGACATCCATGAACCAAGGAGGAAATTATGTGGAAATTGAACTCTGTGATTGATATGCAAGGAACAAACCCTTACCTCATTCTTGTCAATAACCTTGGTGATACCCGACTGTTACCCTGTAAGAATATTCATCCTGCCTTCTTAAAAACCCTGAATTTTTCTGATCTTGAAACCACTCTGTTAACTGAACGAGTAAAAATCAATAATCAATCAGCAAAATAAATGCCACTGTCCCGATCTCTCCTGGCCCTCTGACTGTTTTTAATGAGGGCCACTCTTGTTAAAATCCGATTCACATTGCCTAGACCTCATCTCAGAATATTGTCATTAAGAGATGCCTGTTTACCCGGACAGGTAAGATGCCGCGCAACGCGACTGCGGCAGCAGGGATTTGCCCTTTAGCCTGCTGCCTTTCATCACACTTTGAATAACAGGTCGTTATACGCTTTGTTGCTTGGGGCTCGCTGAGCCCTGATACTGAGCTTCAGCCAGCCTGTCGGGGGGCGCAGTCGCGGCTGAAGCCTGAGAAGTGTAAAAGCCTTAGTCGCACAGCCCCCGGCAAGGGGCATTGGGCTAATCAATCAGCGCGAGAGCACAGGATGGTGTTAAGGTGCACATATCGTGCCCGCTTCACTTCAGCTAAACGAAGGCAGCAGACGGAAAACATCAAGTACCACCGTCAGGTAAACGAATCCCCCCGCCACGATAATCAGATTGAGGATCACGTTATTACAGGGTGCGGTATAGACTGCAGTGGGAAAACGCTTGCGGGCCGCTTTCACAAGAAAAGGCGGGAGAATAACGCTCCAGATCGTAAAGGCCAGACCGGCATAGCCAATTGCATAGACAAAGCCACCGGGCAGGATGAAACAAACGACAGCGGGTGGCAAATACGTTACCAGGGCCGTCTTTAACCGGCCAGAAGGGTCGTCTGAAAAATGAAACAGATCGGCAATATAATCGAAAAGCCCCAACGTCGCGGCTAACAATGAACTGGCTACCGCAAAATTACCAAAAAAAGTGAGGATCAGATCCATAGACCTGCTGGTAAATAAGCCCCCTATAGCCTCGACAAAAACATCAATATTCCCCCTTTAGCGATAATGGGCGAAAAATCGGCGCGGCTGATATTGCCCATGGTGACGACCAACCAGAAGATGTAAAGCAACAGAGCGAAAGTCGTGCCAATAAAAATCGACCGGGTGATATTCTTTACACCCTGAGTGCCATACAGCTTCACCAGACTGGGCACGTTGCCGTGGAAACCGTAAGAGATAATGCAAAAAGGTAGCGTCATTAAAATATAAGGCAGGTATTGCGTATCAGGCAGCGCCCAGGCTGCACTGTCAATAAGTTTAGCGCCTTCGACATGCCATATCAGGCCAGAGAAGGTAGCAAAAAAGGCAACAAACTTCCCGATAATTAACACCGTTGTAATGCGGCCAACCAAAAGCGAGCTGTACCATGCGATGGCACCGACTAACATGCTTACGATGATGACAGATAAGCGGGCTGGAAGATAAAATCCGCTGTATTTTTCTACCGTCTGGGAGATGACAGCAGAAGAGCCAGAAATATAAGCATAAGTTAAAATATACAAGACAAAGCCAAACGCGATACCCACCACAACATTCCATTTATGACCTAATAAATCCTGTGTGAAGGTGTTAAAACTCGCACCACCGCCATAGTGGAGATTGACTTCAACCAGCATCAGTCCGGTTAACAGCATCATTATGGCAATGAGCGTTAAAATAATTGTTGCGCCTGGAAACCATATGCCAGCCATAGCAATCGGCAGTGAGAACATTCCGCCACCTATGACGGTGGCAATGATAAGCATCGTTCCACTCATTAAACCGGGTGTTGTCTTATTAATAACCATGAGAAATTCTCCTGTTGACTCTTTATTATCATTTTGGCGTCATTCTGAATCCGCTGGATACTAACGGTTTTACTGCAGACCTGCCATGGCGGCAGGTCTGAAATAAAGAAAGGGTGATAGGAGAGAATCAGGCCCCCAACGGGGCCAGGGTTGTATTAAATAAAGTCAAAACGCGCAGTAAAGAAGCGAAGTTGTTTAGGTTCGTAAATAAACCTCAGACCACGAATATCTTCTTTATGCTGGTACAGTTTAATGATGCCATCGGCAACAACATCCATGTGCGCGTAAGTGTAAACACGGCGTGGGATAGTGAGACGTACCGTCTCCAGTTTGGGGCGATGGTTCTCCCCCGTTTCCTTGCTACGACCGGCAGAAACAATCCCACGTTCCATACTTCGCACGCCGGTTTCCATATAGATGCTGGCTGCCAGGCTCTGTGCAGGGAACTGATCCTGCGTCAGGTGTGGACAGAAACGACGAGCATCAAGAAATACCGCATGTCCGCCCGTCGGTTCAACAATGGGTACGCCGGCTTCACGGAGTTTATCGCCCAGATAGCGCACCTGTTTGACCCGATGTTCAATATATTCATACTGCATGGCTTCACGTAGCCCAATAGCCATCGCTTCCATATCCCGACCGGCCAGCCCGCCGTATGACGGCATACCTTCATAAACGACAACCAACTCTTTTGCCGCTGAGAACATCTCCTCGTCATTCATACACAAGAAGCCGCCAATATTTACCAGACAATCTTTTTTACCGCTCATGGTGCACCCGTCGGCATAGCTGAACATTTCATGCACGATATCTTTGATACTGACGTTCTCGTAGCCCGCTTCCTGCTCTTTGATAAAATAGGCATTTTCAACGCAACGGGTGGCATCATAAAAGATTTTAATGCCATACGTGCTGGCCATTTCACGTACGGCACGCATATTTGCCATTGAAACGGGCTGGCCACCCGCCAGATTCACGGTGACAGCAAGGCAGATATAGGCGATGTTCCCGGCACCTTTTTCTTTAATGAGCGTCGCTAATTTATTCAGGTCAATATCACCTTTAAAGGGCAGATTCAGGCTGGCGTCATGTGCTTCATCGCGGACAATATCCACAAAGGTTGCGCCATTTTTTTCCTGATGGAAGCGGGTTGTTGTAAAGTACATATTTCCCGCGACATATTGACCGGGCTTGATGGCCAGCTGCGAGAGCAGGTTTTCCGCACCGCGTCCCTGGTGGGTTGGAACGATGTGTTTAAAACCAAACAGCTCTTTCACCGTTTTTTCGAGATGGTAGAAGTTTTCACTGCCTGCGTAGGCTTCATCACCAATCATCATCCCTGCCCACTGCTTGTCACTCATGGCATTTGTACCGCTGTCTGTCAGCAGATCGATGTAGATATCCTTTGAATTCAGTAAAAACGTGTTATAGCCCGCTTCTTGCATTTTTTTAACACGCTCATCGCGTGAAATCATTGATACGGTTTCAACACTTTTAATGCGGAAAGGCTCGGCAGGATAGTTCATGTTTATTTCTCCAGTTATCCATTTTCATACGCAAGAAATGCGTATCGAATATGTCTGGTGCATAGATGAAATGCACAGGATGATATAACAGTAACCTCAGAATTGAGGTGGAAATAATACGACATCATCATGCGGGATTTATTATGCAATGAAAATAGCTGCGTCAATATGCGCGCCTTTCTGGCAATGTCTAAAACGTAAAAAGGATTAAACATCCAAAAAGTATCGGCCATGCATGCTAATTATTCAAGGAGTTAGCGTAATGACCGCCGGTCACGCAGAAACAGAAAAGTCGGTTAAGGTTGATAACAATGAAAACTTATCTTTCCAGTTTCTTTATTCGTCATAAATGTGACGTTTTTAACCAGATAATATGAGGCAGCGATCACCTAAAAAATGAAAAATCACACCGATTGCTAAATATCCGTAAACTTCAATGTACATTGCGAATTTATTAACTGAGCGGTGAATTTTAATTACGTTGAAATAAGAAAGTCGCTACAGCATTGAGACAATCCATTCATATTATCCTACTGAGGCAGAACGCTGCCGTTCAAAATATAAATAAAGAGCGCTTATGTAATAGAGTATTACTCTCTGCTCATAGTCAATTGAAAGCGAAGTGAAAGTACCGTGTTGAGGTGAATGGGTTGTGGACAGCGATGACGCTTCAGCCCGATTAAAAAAGGCGATGTTTTGCCATCGCCTGAGTGACCAGAAAGCATTAGCTTTCCATAAATGATTTACTCCCGGGTAATCTTCATGGCCATATCAATTGATATCGCCATGCTCTCCGGATTAGCCTTACCTGTCCAGGCGATGTTAAATGCCGTACCGTGATCGGCTGAAGTACGCAGGAAAGGCAATCCTGCCGTGATGTTCACCCCATCGTAAAAGCCAAGCAGCTTCAGCGGAATATGCCCCTGATCGTGATACATGGCGACAACAATGTCGTACATGCCTTCGTTACACTGCATGAAAACGGTGTCCGGCGGACAGGGGCCGTACACGTCCATGCCCTGCGCTTTCATCGCTTCGATGGCGGGTGTCAGAATACGGATCTCTTCATCGCCAAACAGACCATTTTCACCCGCATGGGGGTTTACTCCTGCCACCGCAATACGCGGTTGGGTGAAACCGACCCGGCGTAAAAAGGTATCGGCAATCCTGACCACCGTTTCCACCCGCGCCTGACTCAGCGTATCCAGAAACTTGCGCAGGGAAATATGTGTGGTGACATGAATGACTTTCAGTTTATCGGTGTAGAGCACCATCGAGTAATCTTTTGTGTCCGTTAGCTGCGCAAGTAATTCGGTATGGCCCGGATAATGATGCCCTGCCAGATGCAGCGCTTCTTTATTCAGCGGCGCAGTCGCAATTGCCTTTACCTCACCACGCAGCGCCATTTCTGTCGCGCGCTTGATGCAACGGTAGGCCACGTCACCGGCTTCTGGCTGAACCACGCCACATTGCAACGCTTCGGGATGCGCCACCTTCTCATCAATAATATGAATAATGCCGGGCGTAAACATTGCCTCAGAAACCTGGTCGATCACCCGGAGTTCAGCCTGAGGCGTGATGTTCATGGCCAGTATGCGGCGAAAAGTCTCAGCACAGCCGATAACAACCGCAGGTGAACCATTCAATGCACCTTCTGCTAACGCTTTAATAATGATTTCAGGACCGATCCCGGCAGGATCTCCCATTGTTATAGCAACAGTATTCGTCACCTGTTTTCTCCTCAACGAAGCTCAATATTTCTGAAAGGGTGGTTTCATCTCCGAAAACACCGACTTTAATCAATACAGTCAGACTCCGGCCGCGGCCGGGAAAGTATCTGTATGGCGCACAATCCCCCGCCCGGCCCTCAATTCTGAATCCCGTCGCGCACGATGCCGTCGCCCTCTCCGCACCTGAGTCATACCGCATTTGACGGTGCGCTGCGCATCACCCACTAAACAAGCACCAGGCAGCAAATAGCGTTCTGCTTACTGACGGTTTCAGCCAAAGGCGCGTTGACACACAGCGACTGGTTGTGCAAATCAACCCCTTGGTCATTTGATTATATTCAATCACAATCGATTATATGTGAGCAAGATCAATTTAATAAAGCGCCATTTTATTTATAAATTTAGTCGCTGAGTGATTGCTCTACAGCAGCATGATGAATTTCAGTCATAAACGGGGAGAAGAATGTGGCCATAATTAACAGCACGATATTAAGCGGTTCTCATGCGATAAACGCACTGTCGCCCGTCGTGGCGGGCAGAAAACGACTGCTGGTTTTAACAGATAAAAACATTGTGAATTTGCCGGCAACAGCGCAGATCCTCGCACTACTGGGGCAGGATGCTCGTCAGGTAGAGCTCATTGACGATGTTCCGGCAGAGCCGACGCATACTGACGTTGAAACGGTGCTGACGCGCACGGCAGGTAAGGCCTATGATTTGGTCGTGGGTGTTGGTGGCGGAAGCGTGTTGGATGTGGCGAAGCTCCTCTCGGTTTTATGCCATGCATCCCGTCCTTCGCTCAAGGCACTGCTGGACGGTCAGAAAATTGAAGCTCGCTTGCCATCCCTGCTTATTCCTTCTACTGCGGGCACAGGATCGGAATCGACCCCAAATGCCATTCTGGCTATTCCGGAGCAAAATACCAAAGTCGGTATTATTTCGCCTGTCATGCTGCCAGATTACGTTGCCCTGATACCTGAGCTGACAACCAGCATGCCAGCGCATATCGCCTCCTCAACGGGAATTGATGCGCTGTGCCATTTACTTGAGTGCTACACCGCAACGATTTCGAATCCTGTCGGTGACAATGTTGCACTCATGGGGTTGTACAAATTATTCCGTCATCTGGAAACCTCCGTTAATGAACCGCATAACCTGACAGCCAAACTGGAAATGCTGTGGGCCTCTTATTATGGCGGTGCAGCCATTGCCCATGCCGGTACTCATCTTGTTCATGCCCTTTCTTATCCCTTAGGCGGTACCTGGCATCTGCCTCACGGTGTCGCCAATGCCATTCTGCTGGCGCCCTGCATGAAAGTGGTGCGGCCCTTTGCGGTGGAAAAATTCGCCAACGTCTGGGATCTGATCCCGGAAGCCGATACCACGCTGAGTCAGGAAGAGAAATCACATGCGCTGGTTGACTATCTGGCCAAATTAGTCAAACGCCTCAATCTGCCTGATAACCTGGAAGCCCTGGGAGTGCCCCCAGATGATATCGATTCCCTCAGTGAAGCGGCTCTGAACGTGAAG
This sequence comes from Pantoea sp. RSPAM1, assembly GCF_038816185.1. Classification (NCBI taxonomy): domain Bacteria; kingdom Pseudomonadati; phylum Pseudomonadota; class Gammaproteobacteria; order Enterobacterales; family Erwiniaceae; genus Pantoea; species Pantoea sp. RSPAM1. Next base: position 19,834 of record NZ_CP046138.1, read on the forward strand.
CGATTGATGAACAATTCGCCTTGCGTAGTCAGTCATCAGGATGTGGCTGCAATTTACCGGACACTTTTCCCCAAGATTTAATTCAAAAAGGAGTGGGTAATGCGTAAGAAAATTGAAGGTGTGTTAACAGCTATTGTTACCCCTTTTGATAACGAAGGCGGACTTAACCTCGATGAACTTAAGCGCCAGGTTATTCGCCAACTTAATGCGGGCAACGGTATTTTCTGTGGCGGCACTAACGGTGAGTTTTTTGTTCTCAATGAAAAAGAGAAACTCACTGTTACTGAAACCTGTGTCAATGAAGTATCGGGCCGCGGAAACGTTGTGGCGCATATTGGTGAGATTTCCACCCGCGAAACCATTCGGCTGGGCAAACAAATCGAAAAACTGGGCGTGGACGCAGTTTCGGTAATTACGCCTTATTTTGTGCCGCTTAATCAGCGCGAACTTATTCATCATTACACGGCCATTGCGGATGCCCTTTCCGTTCCGGTGTTTTTATATAACATTCCGGCCAGGACGGGTAATACGATTGAGCCACAAACGGCCCGTACACTTGCTGAACACCCGAATATTATTGGCGTGAAAGACAGCGCGGGAAGCTATGAAAGTCTGAAGGGTTATCTGGATGCCGTTAAGGACAGTGAAGACTTCGATGTGCTGAACGGTCCGGATTCACTGATTCACCAGGGCTATGTCGAGGGATGCTCAGCCTGTATTTCAGGCCTGGCTAACGTCGCGCCGCGTCAAATCAATGCTATCTGGTCCCGCTTCAATGCCGGAGATCGTGAAGGATCACGGCTGGCGCAAGAGCAGGTTACGGGCTTACGTACAGACCTTTATAAAGTGGCATTTTCACCCGCAGCAGTTAAAAAAGCGTTGCAGATATTAGGTTATAACGTGGGCGAAAGCCGTTATGCCGTTCACTTTGATACCGCACAGGAAGATGAAATCCGCAGAATCATCAACCTGTACCTGAAATGATAATAAGAAGCAATAAAACGTAAAGACAGGGAGTCGCTGTACTCCCCGAATTTATCTTGTTACATCTGAGGCTATAATGAAAACTTTCAACGCTCAGGACACCCTGATAATTATTGGCATCGTGGTGGCTTATATTTTATTTACCACCTGGCTAACGTTTCGCTTACGCAGTAAAAACTCTGGCGATTTTATGGAAGGCTCCCGCGCCATGCCCGCCTTTATTGTTGGTATTCTGCTGATGTCAGAATATATAGGGGCAAAGTCGACTATCGGCACCGCGCAGGCCGCTTTTGAAGGCGGTATTGCTGCCTCATGGTCTGTTATTGGTGCGGCAATCGGTTTTCCATTATTTGGTATGATTCTGGTTAAACGTATTTATAACACCGGTAAAATTACCATTTCAGGCGCCATCGCTGAAAAATACGGTAGCAGTACCAAGAATATCATCTCACTGATTATGATTTATGCCCTGCTGCTGGTAAACGTGGGTAATTATGTGAGTGGTGCCGCCGCTATCGCGACGGTCTTACACGTTACCCTGCCCATTGCTGCGTTTATCACCGCTATCGTCAGTACCTTCTACTTTGCGTTTGGTGGTTTAAAGGGAATCGCCTGGGTCACCATGCTGCACAGCGCGCTGAAGTATTTTGGTATTCTGGCTATTTTGTGGTTTGCACTGTCGCAAACGGGCGGCTTCAAACCTATGATTGACGAAATGCCCGCCTATTACTGGACCTGGGATGGTAATATCGGCGTATCAACCATCGTTGCCTGGCTCATCGGTACTATTGGTTCGATTTTCTGCACACAGTTTGTTATTCAGGCCATCTCTTCAACTAAAGACGTGAAATCTGCGCAGCGTTCCACCTGGATTGCTTTCCTGTTCTGCATGCCGATTGCGCTGGCGATTGCGGTGATAGGTGTGGCCGCGAAGTACCTGCATCCAGAGATTAACAGCCTGTACGCCATGCCGGTGTTTTTGCAGGACATGAATCCCTGGCTGGCGGGTCTGGTGACGACCTCGCTGGTGGCCTCCATCTTTGTCAGCGTCAGTACCGTCGCGCTGGCGATCGCCTCACTGGTGGTGAAAGATTTCTATGTGCCTTATTTCAAACCGACGCCCGATCAGGAATTTAAAACAACGCGCTGGTTATCACTGTTGATTGGTTTCCTGCCGTTGATTTTTGTTCTGTTCGTGCCCGAAGTTTTAAAACTCTCTTTCTTTACACGTGCTATTCGTCTGTCTATTACCGTTGTTGCGGTAATTGCCTTCTACGCGCCGTTCTACAGAAGTACGCGTGGGGCAAATGCGGGCCTGGTAGGCGCCTGTGTGGTGACCTCCATCTGGTACCTGTTAGGGGATCCTTTTGGTATCAACAACATGTATATCGCGCTACTGACACCGGCATTGATCATGGCTATTGACCATATGATCCCAAGTAAAGCCCGTACCCAGGCCGCTGAAGAGGCAAAAAATGCAGCAAGCAAAGGAGAATAAAATGACCGTAACCGTAATTCGTGATGGCCATCTGAAGCCATGGGAAAAAGATGGCCGAGTAATGACGGCAATGTTGCCTTCGTCATGCCCGCAAAACCACGCCGCCAATATTTTGCCACTGCAGGATGGTTCCCTGCTCTGCGTCTGGTTTGGCGGAACACAGGAAGGGATTGCCGATATCTCCGTCTGGTGCTCTCGCTTGCCGGCAGGCGCTGACACCTGGAGCGAAGCCGTCAAACTGTCTGACGATCCCACGCGGTCTGAGCAAAATCCTGTGCTGTTTCTCGCGCCCAATAATGTTCTCTGGCTATTGTGGACGGCGCAGATCTCCGGCAATCAGGATACGGCAATTGTCCGTTACCGCCAGTCCAGCGATCTTGGCCAAACCTGGGGCCCGATCGATACACTGTTAGATAAGCCAGGCACCTTTATCCGTCAGCCCATTACCGTTCTGGATAACGGTAACTGGTTACTGCCCGTGTTCTACTGCCGTACCCAGCCAGGTGAAAAGTGGGTAGGTAATGATGATATCAGCGCGGTGAAAATTTCGTCTGATCAGGGCAAAAGCTGGCGAGATGTGGTCGTGCCAGACAGCCTGGGTTGTGTACACATGAATATCACCGCCTTGCAGGATGGTTCGCTGGTTGCCCTTTATCGCAGCCGCTGGGCGGATAATATCTATCTGAGCCGCTCCACCGATGGCGGAGAAACCTGGTCAGCGCCCGAGGCTACTGTTTTACCTAACAACAACTCTTCTATTCAGGTGACGACGCTGCACAGCGGCGAACTGGCGCTGGTATTTAACAATATGAGTGCGGCCGGGGCCACAGAACGTCGTGCCTCTTTATATGATGAGATCGATGACGGTGATGGCAGAAAAGAGCCGGAAACGACGGGCCGTGCCGCATTCTGGGGGGCACCGCGCGCGCCCATGACCGTGGCTATTTCAGCGGATGGCGGCAAGACCTGGCCATGGCAGAAAAACCTCGATGAAGGCGATGGATACTGTATGACCAATAACTCTCAGGAAAAACGCAACCGTGAATTTTCCTATCCCAGCATCAAGCAGGATGCTGGGGGACTTTGCATATCGCTTATACCTATTTTCGCCAGGCAATTAAATACGCGCGCGTCACGCCTGAGTGGGTGAAGGAGTAATCTGATGATTGTTGGAAACCTGAACAACCTGGCCCTGGCAGGATTACCTGAACCCTTACTGGCCTTGCTCCGTTTACCCTCGTGCACATTTGAGGCACTGGCAACAAAAGATATCGGTAAATGGCAGCCAGAAAATGTTGCGTGGTTTTGTAATATTCAGCAGGCCACTACCGAAGATGCCGCGTTGCGGCACACCGAATATCACCATCTTTGGGCGGATATTCAGGTGATGCTGGAAGGCGAAGAGATTATCCACGCCGGTACACAGTCCGTCGCGAAGACGGATGATGAAGAGAAGAAACCCGATCTGTTCATTACCCGACCCCGCGAATGGCCCGTGAGCATAACGCTACGCCAAGGGGACTTTGCGGTGTTTCTGCCTGGTGAGCCCCATCAGGCGCTGTGCGCGGTCAACGAACCGATGACGGTCCGCAAAGCGGTGTTTAAAGTGCCAAAATCTATGTTAGGAGACTGAGATGCGTCACGCTATCGTCACGGGATACAGTTCCGGTATCGGCCAGGCCATCACCCATCATCTGCTGAATAACGGCTGGAAAGTGACGGGACTTAGCAGAACCCAGGGAGAGATGGCATCACCTAATCTTGACTGGGTTGCCGTGGATTTAACGGATGCGGAACAGCTTAAGTCGGTTATCAGCACACTCGGTACCCCGGATGCGCTGATACATGCAGCAGGGATAATGGTGGCCGCTCCGCTGGGCGAACTCGATAGCGCTGCCAGCACGCGCCTGTGGTCGGTACACGTTCACGCAGCAGAAGTCCTGGTGAACCACTTTGCGCCGATGATGCAGACTGGCGGCAGGATTGTCATTATAGGTAGCCGCACGTCGCGAGGTGCCGCCAACCGCTCGCAGTACGCTGCAACCAAAGCGGCGCTGGTTGGCATGGTTCGCTCGTGGGGAATGGAGCTGGCACCGCGTAACATCACCGTTAACGTTGTTGCGCCCGGTGCGACAGAAACCCCCATGCTCACCCGACCTGAACGTACGTCGTCGGCCCCTATGATTCCGCCGATTGGCCGGCTAATTCGACCTGAAGAAGTCGCCTCGCTAGTGGGTTATCTACTCAGCGAACCCGCCGCAGCCATTACGGGCCAGGAACTGGTTATCTGCGGCGGCGCCTCGCTGAAAGCGTAATGAGAGTTGTATAGAAACCTAAACCAGCCCTTACAGGCTGGTTTTCTTGCGCCATAACCCTACACAGTATTGCAGGTGCCAATTGCGCGTCCTGTATCAGGTTTTCTGCCCTGTTCACGCGATCTGCAAAGGACTGGCTCCAGCGAGTGTTTAACCCGAAACTTTACCGGTAGGCATTCTGACGCTAAAACTCTTGAGGTTCGCCGGGAAGCGGGTCTGTCAGCTCCATCCCTTTCACCCCCGCATAGGTAATCACCAGCTCGGCAGGCGTGTTCAGCGTGAAGCCACGATGTGCGCTGTTCACCGTTTCATTCAACGCTTCGCCAGCGTGAAAGGTCTGCTGCTCACCCGTTTCTTTATCCTCAACCACCAACGTACCTGACAGAATAAAGCACGCGTTCGGCATGGGATGCGTATGCCAGGGTAACGAAGAGTGAGCCGGAATGGTCAGGCGCATCACGGTCAGTTCGGGTTCACCCTGCGGATAAGTTTCAATGTGTTGACCGTTCCATGCTTCACTGCTTTTTAACACCTGTACGGCAACGATTTTATCATCTGATGATTTAGCTGAATGATTCCCTGACATGGTTTCTCCTGACTCGCGCCGGCAATACTGAAGTGAATAACGTGTTTAAACGTAGCCTAAGATCGTGTTCGACGACGTCAATTACCCTGCCAACGTTTAAAAACGCCAGGATAGTGCCTGATGACCACGCGGTGAATTTTCAGACAAATCATGCAGTAATGGTTATATCTTATATCGCCGCGTCAGTACGCAAGGCGGATAATTTGTATTAGGCTTTTGACATCTTTTACTGATGGGAATCGCTACTAATGAAAGGTTTATTTACGGCGCTAATCGCCAGTTCCGTACTACTGTTGTCCGCCTGCTCACCTGATAACGATCATAAAGTTAAAGTGGCGATCAACACCGGTCCCGACGAAGCTATCTGGCAGGAAGTTCAGAAAATTGCCAAAGACAAGTATCAGCTGGATGTTGAAGTGCTTAACTTCAACGATTACGTGCTGCCAAACGAAGCGCTGAACAATAAAGAAGTTGATGCCAACGCCTTTCAGAGCCTCCCCTATTTGGAAGAACAGTCTAAAGAGCGTGGCTACAAATTTGCCGTTGTCGGTAAAACCTTTGTTTTCCCTATCGCTGCCTATTCTCACAAGATTAAAAACATCAGCGAACTCAAAGATGGCGATACTATTACCCTTTCTAATGAGGCCACAACGCTGGGCCGCAGTCTGTTACTGTTGCAGGCTCAGGGCTTAATTAAGCTCAAAGACGGCGTGGGCTATTTGCCGACCTCGCTGGATATCACCGAGAATCCTAAGCATCTGAAGCTGGTTGAGGTGGATACGCCGCAGTTAACCCGTACTCTTGACGATCCAAATGTCACGCTTTCAATCATAAATACCAACTTCTCTGCCCAGGCAGGCCTGTCTGCGCGTCGCGATGGGTTGTTTATGGAAAGCGCCTCATCGCCTTACGTCAATGCGTTGGTATCACGTCAGGACAACAAAGACAGCGATAAAATCCAAAAGCTGAAGTCTGCATTACAGTCTCCTGAAGTCGCGGCCAAAGCAGAGGAAGTCTATAAAGGTGATGCAATCAAAGGCTGGTAAAAGGCCGATGAAACAGGCCGCATGGTCAGCGGCCTGTTTCACGTGAAAAGTGAGGCTAAGCCGCCGCACCTTTGAGTTGAGCAGACAGATGCCCGGCCCACAGGCTGGCAATCCATTTGACACCTTTGGCGGTAAAGCGAGCCTGCGAGAAAGCATGCTGATTGTCCGCCATACCTGAATGCAGCGTAAAGAAACCCGCCTGCAGATGGTAATGCTGGGGCCTTAAGGCTCCCTTGTCACGGAACATAATATTGCGCTCAAGCAGGAACCGACGAAAATCCGGCTCTTTGGCTTTCAGCATTTTACACAACTGGCGGAAGCCCAGAGACGTCTCAACGTTGACAAAGTGGTCAAAAAAAGCGGCTTTTGGTGCCGATTCGGCCAGTTGTTTCTCTGCCGCCCGTCGCTGTTCAAACTGTTCAGCCCAGGCGCGAGCGGCTTCAGCAGGATTCGTAAAGTCAGGCAGATGAACACGCTCTTCAAGGGCCTGCCAACGATCGAGTGCATCGGCCGTAAAACCTGGCGAAAGTCGGGCGACAGCCAGCAGAGAGTCGCGTTTATTCAGGCAGAACTCCTCACGCGTCTGGCCTTCGCGCTCATAAAGATTGACGGAAAGCGGCTGAGAAAGGCGCTGCGCCGTTTCAAGACTTTTAATTAAGCGCTTAACTTCGCCGTGCGTATTACCGGTCATTTGGGCAATTTCACGGCTGGTCATCGTAATGGCATGATCCGTTGCTTTGAAGATTTCTGTCGACATCATCATGGGCTTTACCCCCTAATCATTCCAGACAACACCCAACGGGCAGTGGAATAATTATACAATTACCTGTTTAAATATCCAGTACTATTTTTACGCAAATACATTAATGGAAGCTGTTACGCTAAAAGCGAGCATTGGCCAGACGGATAAAACATGACAGCACTTTAGTGGATGACCCGCACAATATCGCTGCCTTCCGCAACGGCGGATAGCAGTAAACGCGGATTAAAGATAAGCACGGATTATTGACATCAGTTTATAATATCGGCCATAAGCAAGAGACGTCACCCGGCGCCGGCGCTCAGGTAGCCAGGTGATTTAAGAAGTGCTGAGCGAATTAACTGTGCTGCTCATCAGACAGCTTTATTTTTGGTTCGGAAGAATGCGATCGTTTTGCGATTTCACGTGCACCGGATGTCACGTTTACTGGAGTAAGTTATGCAACCCTTAAGAGTCGCCTTTATCAAGGCAAACTGGCACAGCGACATTGTTTCTCAAACCCTGGCTGGCTTTAATCAGGAAATGGAAAACAGCGGCACGCCTTACGAAATTAAAACCTGGGACGTGCCTGGCGCCTTTGAGATGCCTTTACTGGCGCAGCGCCTGGCGCAGACAGGTCAGTTTGACGCCATTGTTTGTGCGGCCCTGGTCGTTGATGGTGGGATTTACCGCCACGACTTCGTTGCCCAGGCCGTGGTGAGTGGACTCATGCAGGCTCAGCTGGCTACCAATGTTCCTGTGTTTTCTGTTTCACTGACGCCGCATAATTTTCAGCCTGCCGACGAATTCGTGCGTTTTTATACCGAGCATTTTGTGAAAAAAGGCAAAGAAGCGGCACGCGCCGTGTGTCAGGTTCACGCCATTTCGCTCTAAAATCTGCTCGTTTATGAATGTCATCAGCCGGCACGCCAATGCTGAAGTGCCGCTGAGCCTGCCAGCGTTTCAGGAGACCTTATGGAATCACCACGTCAGCCTTTACCCCCGTTTAACGATGTACAGGATGCGATAAAGAAAGTGCGTCTGGCAGAGGATGCCTGGAACAGCCGGGATCCCGAACGTGTTTCTCTGGCCTATTCTCCCGACAGCGCATGGCGAAATCGCGATACGTTTATTACGGGTCGGACCGAAATTGTGGCGTTTCTACGAGACAAATGGCAAAGGGAAGCAGAGTACCGGTTGATCAAAGAGTTGTGGAGTTTTCATTCAAATCGTATTGCCGTGCGCTTTGCCTATGAGTGGCATGACAGCCAGGCAAACTGGTTCCGTTCCTACGGCAATGAGAACTGGGAATTTGATGAGAATGGCTTCATGGTGAAACGCCATGCCAGCATAAACGACGTGGCCATTACCGACAGTCAGCGACTGTTCCACTGGCCTCAGGGCCGCCGACCGGACGATCATCCCTCTCTCAGTGAACTGGGGCTATAGGCATTCCTTAACAGGCGCTATTGGTGATCCAAATTGCCATCCTGCTCCATCTGTCATTGAAGGCACAAAGGCTGTCGGCGAGGCAAGATCGACGCCATAAGCACTGAGGTGACGGGCACTACACGGCAGGGCGACGTCAGCAGAGAGATAACCTACTGCCGTCGTAACGCTATCTGAACGGTCGCCAGGTAGTGAAATTCACAACCTGGCGTTAGCAGGAAAGTTAGCCCTGTTGCTGCGTCTGTGCCGGCTGGGGTTCGCTCTGTTTAGATTGTTCAACAAAGGTCGCCTTATTACGCGTCACGGTGTAAGCCACTTTTTTAACGTCTTCTGGTGACGTTGTCACTTCAAGTGGGTCAATTGTTACCCGCCCCAAGCCAAACAACGTGCGCACGTAACCGCCGACTTCATGTTTCCCCGCGGGAACATGAAGGATTTTGCTTTCACCATTGGGCAGTTCGCCTGCATCTTTACCATCTACCGTCAGATAAATATGTGAACCGTCGTCAGCACGCGTAATCACGTGTGAAACATCAATCTGGGTCTGTCCGGTCGTAAAATCATCCGCTGCCGCAGCGGTAGTATTGGCGGCGGGATGCCGGGCGCATCCGGCTAATGTTGTGGCGACCGCAAGTGCGGCAAAAAGATTACGATAACGCATTATAGCTGTCTTACTCCCTGGCAAATGAACGCGTTATTTTAGCCGTTTCATTGAACGATGGAAGTCCGGAAACGCTCGGTATGCTCTTAAAATTGTCAGGAAATAAGGGAAAAAGTAAGCGGCGTTATTTTTCACAGGACGTCATACAGGATCTCAGCCTGACTCATGCGAGGTGACAGAATGCCGGGCAGTCTGGCGCCGTAGCGCCAGACATTTTTCCGGTTAGCTAAACACCATACCACCGTCTACCAGTAACGACTGTCCAGTGATGTAATCAGAATCCGGGCCGGCAAGAAAGGCGACACAGGCTGCGACATCTTCGGGTTCTGATAACCGACCAAGCGTGATTCTTTTTGCAAACGCCTGAGTACCATAACCCACGGGTTTGCCTGCCGCTTCGGAGATCTGCCTGTCGATTTCCGCCCACATCGGTGTTTTGACAATACCAGGACAAAAGCCATTTACGGTGATCCCCGCCGGTGCCAGATCCCGTGCGGCAGTTTGTGTCAGGCCCCTGACAGCAAACTTGCTTGAGCTGTAAACTGCCAGCTCGGGATTGCCGACATGCCCGGCCTGAGAGCAGGCGTTAATAATTTTTCCGCCATGGCCTTCAGACGCGAAGGCTTTTATCGCGGCCTGCATGCCCCAGATCACGCCTTTGACATTAACGTCATAAACCTTGTTGATGACGTCTTCGGTGATTTCATCAATGGGCGTTGAGGGCGCGACACCGGCGTTATTCACAATGACGTTAAAATCACCCAATACGCTGCGCGCTTCTTCGACGGCATGAAATACCTGATCCCGTTTTGCTACATCCACCTTAATGGCCAGCGCACGGCCGCCTTCATTCTTGATCTTTTCCGCAACCTGCGACGCGGTTTCAATATTATAATCAGCCACGGCTACGGCAAATCCGTCTTTTGCCAGACGTAAGGCTATTGCCTCTCCAATGCCCTGACCCGCACCTGTCACAAGCGCAACCCGCATTTTCATCATCGTTTCCTTATTCCGTAGAAATTAAAGTAACTGGCTGAGGTGAAGCTGCCCCATCAGCAAGGGGTTATCGGCGTAATCCACTGGCACTGCCACAACAGCAGGCCCCTGCACATCCATCGCTTTGCGCAGCGTGGGCTCCAGTTCGGAGGCACTGTTCACCGCGAATCCCGCCGCGCCGAATGCTTCCGCATAGGCTTTAAAATCAATGGGCCCAAAGTTCACGCCTGAAACACGCTGATATTTTTTCTCTTCCTGCATCGCCACCATGTTGTAAGCATTATCGACCCAGACAATGTGCAAAATGTTGGCGTTGAGCCTGACGGCGGTTTCCAGCTCCATGCTTGACTGCAGGAAGCCGCCATCTCCTGAAACCGAGACGACTTTACGCTGTGGATCGACCAGCCAGGCACCAATCGCCCAAGGCAATGCCACGCCCATGGTTTGCTGCCCGTTAGAAATCATGATTTGGCGCGCACGGAAGCTGTAGAGATAGCGGGCAATCCAGATATGGAAGCTGCCCATATCAACGGTGAGGCTGACGTCGCTGTTGATGATGTCCTGCATCGCACGCACAATGCGCAGCGGATGAAGAGCAAACTGATTCAGGCTCGCGCCCTGTAATGCGAGTAATTGCCGCTGCTGCTGACGGTCCTCAAGGATACTGGCAGCCTCCTTGCTGAGCTGTAACGGCTGGCTGACCTTTTGTGCCAGCTTACGCAGCGTGGCGGCGATGTTGCCGACCAGTTCCGCATCTGGCAAATAGCGGTTGTCCGTTTCCGCTGGCACAACGTCAATGTGAATTAAGGTGGCATTCCCGCTGTTCCACATGGCAGGTTCATACTCAACCGGACTGTAGCCGATGGTAATAATCAGGTCGGCCTGTTGCAGCAGTTTGTCGCCTGCCTGATTGTTGAAAAGTCCAACGCGACCGGCAAAACGGGAAAAGTGCTCCTGGCGAACGGCACCCGCAGCCTGATACGTGCTGGTTACCGGAATATGGCTGCGGTTTAACAGATCGTGAATGGCTTCGCTATTCTCAGGCTGGCTTGCCATCAGGCCCAGCAAGATCACGGGATTTTTTGCGTGGGCGATCTCACGGCTGACCGCATCAATCATTACATCCGGTGCCGCACCCAGCGTGATGCGGCCGTGATTACTCAGCACCTTACCCGTGACCGGCTGATCAACGATATCCTGTGGCAGGCTGATAAACGCACCGCCGCCGCGACCGTGTTCAGCATGACGAAACGCATTTGATACACATTCCGCCAGTGCCGACGAGTCGGTGACTTCAACCGCATATTTTGTCACCGGGCGGAACATGGATACGGTATCAAGACTCTGGTGGACCTGCTTAGCGCTGTCGGAGCGTTTGACCGCGCCCCCAATAGCCACCACCGGGTCGCCCTCACTGGTTGCGGTAGCCATGCCGGTCACCAGGTTCGAGCAGCCCGGGCCGGATGTTACCAGCGCCACGCCAGCGTTACCCGTCAGACGGCCTACTGCCGCAGCCATAAAGGCGGCATTCGCCTCATGCCGCACGGGGATGGTCTGAATTGAAGAGTCCAGCAAGGAATCAAATACCTTATCAATTTTGGCGCCAGGGATGCCAAACACATGGCTGACGCCTTGCGCTTCAAGTTGCGCGACAACCAGGTCTGCACCACAGTGCCAGAGCGTCGTATCAGAGAGAGTTTTCATATTTCAGGCCTCGTGATTAGCTTTCGACAGAACGGATGGCATCATCCAGGTTTTCCGGCGTAAGGTTGGCATTAAGAAAGTCGGCGTTTTCAGGTAAATCGATCACCAGCTTGCTGATGGCACCAAAAGTCAGCGTGCCCTGCTCCAGCACATAATCCAGGATATGCCCCCCGCCGGTTCTGTCGTCTGTGATGAAATGTTCGTGATATCCCGCGACGTTGATGCCTTGCATGTACTGCGGCGTGCGGAAGCCAATAAGCTCGCCATGGCGGTGCGTGAATTCAAATATGGGCTGGTTTCCCAGAACTTCAGGCATCGATCGATAAGGCCGGCACTGGCACGGAACGGTACGCGTCTGGACGGATGAAAAATGTCCGCTTACACGCAGTGCACAAAACTGGTTGTCGGAGGTGATTTCGCTGTCGATAAGCTGGTGCAGCGCATCGCGCTGAACCGCGCGTTCAAAAACGTGTTTATGCTGAGGTTGAAAAAAGGTCATTACCGCAAATGGCGTTTTCTGGTCAGGATCAGCAGGCCGGGCACTGCCATCGGCGCGCAACTGATACACATTGCTGTCGAACGCAATGAGTTCACCATCCAGCTGATTGAAGGTTCCCAGACCAAAGTCACCTTTGCGCAGTAAGTCAGCAACCCTGGTTTCACCGTCATAAACACCACTCAGCAGCGCACTCATCAAAGAGGTTTGATACATAACACTTTCTGGCATGTTTTTTCGCAGCTTTTGGACGGTATCTATTAGTTGATCCTCGCAGGAACAATCAGTTACAAAATTGCTCATTGGATGCCTCGTAGGTTAACTGTTAAGCCGTGTTAACATAATGGTGACCCTGTTTGCGGACAGAATCCAATAGCAAAACCTGTAAACTTTGAGACGTTTTTAATATGGAACTGCGCCATCTACGTTATTTCGTTGCCGTCGCTCAAACGCAGCACTTTACCCGAGCAGCTGAACTGCTTGGCATTTCGCAGCCGCCACTCAGTCAGCAAATTCAGCGACTGGAGCATGAAATCGGTACACCGCTGTTAAAACGACTGACGCGCGGTGTGGAACTGACGGATGCAGGAAAAACATTTCTGGCGGATGCGATTGAAATCATTCAACTCGCCGATCATGCGCTGGAAAAGGCGAAAGGCGTTGCCCGGGGGATCTGCGGCAAAATGTCGCTGGGCTTTGCCAGTTCAGTGGCATTTGATCCCAACGTCTTTGAGATTATTCGGCGATTTAAAGATCGTTATCCCGCCCTGGAGCTGATGACGCGGGAAGAGAACATGTCATTGCTTATTCAGGATCTTCAGGAGGGGTTACTGGACGCGGCATTTCTTCGTCTTCCCTGCGAAAGCAGTAAATCATTTAATTTGCGCGTCATTTCTACCGAACGGATGCTGCTGGCTTTACCTGCTGCGCATCCTCTGCAACAAAAATCCAGCATCGCGTTGAGCGAACTGGTACAGGAAACCTTAATTATTTTTCCGCGAGACGTTTCACCCAGTCTGTATGAGCTTATTGTCAGTGCCTGTTTGCGCGCGGGTTTCTCATCATCGTCTTTTCAGCAGGCTCCGCAAATCAGTTCTTCTCTGGGTATGGTCGGCGCAGGATGCGGCATAGCCCTTATACCGGAATCGATGGTTTGCGTGCAGAATCCGCAGATTTGCTTCCGGGAAATCGCCAACAATACGCTTTTTACCGATGTGGCTTTTGCCTGGCGGCGGAATAATGCGTCTAAAGCGGTTAACCATCTGTTGTCGCTGATTTCAGAAGGTCAAAGCGTAAACTGATGCACGGCTGTTCGTAGCCTTTTTCATCCGATCATGCCCGTCTTCCTTATTCAGGGTAAAAATTTAGCGGTTGAGTTCCATCACGTTTTAATAAACGCATTTTGCTGGCACGTCTTATTTTCGGCCCGGCCGTCGGTGAAAAAAAGCGTGAGATATTGTCTATTAGCCTTTTCGCATAAGTGAAAGTAACCTTCGCATTACTTATATTTATGCACCATGGAGGTGCAACAAAGTCAATATCCTTTGAAACAATTCATTAACTTTTTGACCCCCTTCAAAGAACTGATAAATCATAAAATTTTAGGTTTATGCACTAACAATGCCTTTTTTATGCACGAAACAGCCGCATCCAAGGCAGATAAGTCGAAATATTATTCACTCTTATTCACCGTTAATCGAAATAGCATGGGGATCGTGGCCACCTGGTCGACATCATATTTTCTCTGGAAATGATAAATTATGTCGGCGCGCTTACGCGCGCGTCATTCCACGGCTCAACACAATAAATAACTTCGATAAGAAAGGTTTTGTATGGATAAGTTATCTTACGCGTCTGACAGTAGTACTTCAGCCTGGTCCACCTACCTACAACAAATCGATCGCGTTGCGCCTTACCTGGGCGACCTTACGCGCTGGATTGATACTTTACGTCATCCTAAGCGTGCATTAATAGTTGATATTCCTTTGCAAATGGATGACGGCTCCATTCGTCATTTTGAGGGTTATCGTGTTCAGCACAACCTTTCTCGCGGTCCGGGTAAAGGTGGAATTCGCTATCATCCCGATGTCGATTTAAATGAGGTCATGGCCCTTTCAGCCTGGATGACCATCAAGTGCGCCGCTGTCAATCTGCCCTACGGCGGGGCAAAAGGCGGGATTCGTGTCGATCCTTTTAAACTGTCTGAAGGCGAACTCGAACGTCTGACGCGCCGCTATACCAGCGAGATCGGTATCATCATTGGACCGCAAAAAGATATCCCGGCCCCCGATGTCGGCACCAATGGCAAAGTGATGGCCTGGATGATGGATACCTACTCCATGAATCTGGGCACCACGGTGACCGGTGTGGTAACAGGTAAACCTATTCACCTTGGCGGCTCCCTGGGCCGTGAAAAAGCGACCGGCCGCGGTGTGTTCGTCACTGGCCGTGAGGTTGCTGGCCGAGCCGGCATCCAGATTGAAGGCGCACGTGTCGCCGTGCAGGGATTTGGTAACGTAGGCAGTGAAGCCGCCCGATTGTTTAGTCAGGCGGGCGCGCGCGTTGTGGCGATTCAGGATCACACCGCAACGCTGTTCAACGCTGACGGCATGGATATGGATGCGTTGACACAATGGCAGACTGAAAACAAGCAGATCGCTGGCTTCCCTGGTGCACAAAACATCGAGAAAGAGCGTTTCTGGCATACGGAAATGGATATTCTGATCCCTGCCGCGCTGGAAGGACAAATCACACGGGAGCGTGCTGAGATCCTGAGCTGTAAGCTGGTGCTCGAAGGCGCTAACGGTCCGACCTATCCGGATGCTGATGATGTTCTGGCAAACCGCGGTGTGATTGTTGTACCCGACGTGATTTGTAACGCCGGAGGTGTGACAGTCAGTTACTTCGAATGGGTGCAGGATATGGCCAGCTTCTTCTGGAGCGAAGACGAAATTAATAAACGCTCAGACAAGATCATGACGGAAGCCATGGTTCACGTATGGGAAAAAGCCAAAGAGAAAGCGTGCTCGTTGCGTACCGCAGCCTATATCGTGGCCTGCGAACGTATCCTGATGGCACGTAAAGATCGCGGTATCTATCCGGGTTAATGACTGAAAACACAACCCGCACCGTGCGGGTTGTGTTTTAGCGGTTTACCGCGCGTTAGCGGAACTGCTCCACCGTTTGCGCCAACTGCTGCGCCTGATCTTCCAGCGAGCTGGCGGCCGCCGACATTTGCTGCACCAGTGCGGCGTTTTGTTGTGTCGTACCGTCCATCTCGTTAACCGCGACAGTGACCTGACCGATACCGCGCGCCTGTTCATCAGAGGCAGAAACGATTTCATCAATGATGCTTTGCACTGATGATACGGCCTGCGTCATCTCATGCATCGTTTTACCTGCTTCGTTAACCAGTTTCACGCCGCTTTGAACCCGAACGCTCGATTCTTCAATCAGGGCAGCGATATCTTTCACCGCGCCCGCACTTCGCTGCGCAAGATTACGCACCTCAGAGGCCACGACAGCAAAGCCTCGTCCCTGCTCGCCAGCTCGCGCCGCCTCAACCGCAGCGTTAAGGGCCAGAATATTCGTCTGGAAGGCGATGCTGTTGATCATTGTAGTAATGTCACCAATTTTCTTCGAGCTGTCATCAATCTGAGACATAGTCTGCACCACCTGCCCAACCAGCGCTTCGCCTCGGCTGGCGATTGAGGTGGCATTTTCGGTCAGATTCGTGGCCTGTTGAGCATTATCGGCATTCAGGCGAATCGTTGCGCTGATTTGCTCCATGCTGGCTGCAGTCTCCTCCAGCGCGGCCGCCTGCTGTTCGGTACGCGATGCCAGATCGAGGTTACCACTGGCGATCTCGCCAGCCCCTTCTCGCACCGACGCGCTGGCATCTTTGATTTGGCCCACAATAGATTGCAGCTGGCTTTGCATGGTATGCAGCGCATAAAACAGGCTGCTGTTGTCGCCCGGTGCAACGTGAAAGCGGTTACTGAGCTTACCTTCCGCAACCGCCAGCGCTATTCTGGCTGCCTCTGCGGGCTCGCCGCCGAGCGGACGCATGACTTTGCGATTGAACAAGAGCCCCAGTACCGCGCCGACCAACAGGATGCTTACCAGCATCAGTCCGATAGCCCAGTAGAGTTGGCGATTCGCCGCAGCCATCACCTGGCTGACCGGTGCGACAACTCCAACGTACCAGGGCTTATCGCTATTGCCTACCGTGACCGGATACCAGGTATACATGGCTTTTTCGCCCAGCACCGGGTCGTCATGTTCCACAATTTGCTGGGTGAAATTGTCTTTTTCCCCCTTCCACGCTTTGCCCGCCTCATCTTTATCTGGCGAGGAAACGACTTTGCCTGTGTTAGAGAGCAACAGGGCATAACCAGTGTCCTGCCAGGGTTTTATCTGGTTAACTTTCTTTTGTAGTGAGGCAAGGGAGATATCGGAAGTCACTACGCCGTAAAGTTTACCCTGATCGATAATGGGTGAGGCTACAGAGGTCAATAACGTTGGTATACCATTGTAGGCATAACTGTAGGGCTCAATCAGCGTATCTTTTCTTGTCTGCTGGGGAACCAGATAATAATCACCCTGACCCGGCGTTAAAAAGGACAGTAACGGATGCATGGCGTAATTACCGGCCTGATCGCGGTCAACAAACCAGGCATAACGGCCCTGTGGCGGCTGTCCGCTCTGACCTGCAAATTCAGCATCACGACCATCAAACGCGTTGGGTTCAAAAATCACAGACATCGAGAGATAATCAGGATTGGCTCTGAGTGAATATTCCATGATTCTGTCAGCGACTTTACGATCGTTAATGCCCGCTTTGGGTAAAGCAATCAGACTTTGGCCTAAGCTGTGCGCCATATTAAGGGCATAACTCAGCTCTTGTTGAATTTGCAGCCCGCGACTTTGAGCGATCTGCTGCAGATAGTGTTCGGCCAGCGTTTTTTGTTCTTTTGCCGACTGCCAGCTCAGAACACCAATCGTCACGGAAAACCCAAGCGTAATCGTCAGGCCGCCCGCAAGAAGCATCTGCGTGCGGGTACTCATGGTTTTTTTAATGGGTTGAGTGGTCATATTGATTCCCCTGGAATACACCGGCTAGGTTGACCACCCTGTCAGATAAAATCTTTCATGTCCCTGGAATAACTATCGGCGAGCCAGAATTTAGCTTTAATAAGATGAATCAAAGCCGGAATCAGCTCACATTATCCGTTGCGGGCAAAAGAGGATTTATGATTTCGAAAGACAACGCAGAACATTATGTTTGGGGAAATAACTGTGATGGCTGGCATCTGCTGAAACGCCAGGATTTAAGCATTATTCATGAACATATCCCGCCTGCGACGGCTGAAACCCGACACTTTCACGTTCATTCTCGCCAGTTCTTTTTCGTTTTAGAGGGCGAGCTGACGATGGAAATTGAGGGCATCGTGCATCTCCTGCAGGCGCAGCAAGGCATTGAGATCTCACCGGGTGCGAAACATCAGGCACGTAACGACGGAAATGACAGTGTCACTTTTTTAGTTATTTCCCATCCGTCGACCCGAGGCGATCGGACCGATCTGACCTGAACATGGCCATAATAATACGCAGGAATCCGTTACTGATCTGAATAGTATTGACGTGAAACAATACATGGACGGGGATTAAATGGCAGTCTGTGCCCTCTTCTAACCAGGCATAACTGAACCGGGGCCCCATTCATGCTAAACAAATCAGGCTGGTTTCATGGTTATGTACTTTGCATGACGTGCATGGCCAGATACCTTCATCACTATGCTTTTGCCGTAACGCATTTGATTCGCTGAGAAGGATCAAAGGCCCGCTGCTGAGTCGGTCATTGACGGATAAAAAGACGGGAAGCGAGAGTGGTTATGCTGGAAGCAGGCTTCCAGCATAACCCGGTCAGGCGGCTTTAACGGCGCGGACTTTCTTGTCACTTTGCGGCGCTGGATCAGCATCGTTCACTTCAGGGGCGCTACCGCCTGAGGTTGACTGAGGCAGTTTACTGGTGCGAAGAATGTGCTGCACGGCGTCTTTTTGTTCTGCCAGCAACAGGCCGAGTGTTTCAGCCTGAGATTCATCCATCTCCGCCTGATGAGTCAGCAACCAGTCGGTGAATGCTTCCGCCATATCCAGCATTTTGTCGTAGGCATCAGCCTCTTTTTTGTTGGCAAATGTCATCTTCTCTTCACCTTTTCTGACCACTACAAATTTTGTCTCAACAGCCATAGTTTTGTCCTCAGGTACTGTGTATTTATACAGCATACCACAGTAATCCGCATTTCCCAGAGAAGAATCACCATGCCCGATAAACCTGTCATGCGGTTCAGATTTTACAGCGACATGGTCAGCCCCGCCCCGCGCATCACGCCAGAAGCGCTTGCATAAAATCGGCCAGGGCTTTTCGAGGATCGTCTTCTTCAGAGACGATCATTTCAATGCCCCACTGGCCCAACACTTCTTTTGCCACCGGGTTATTGCGGTTAGTGAAAAGGTACGACTTGGGACGCGCAGTGGCCAGGCCCGTGCGCCCCCACATTTTGGTCAGGCGATAAAACAGCAGACGAATATTAAAATCACTGATGCTGTAGCCCACGAACAACACCGAATTCCCCATGACATCATGGGTCAGTTTGATATCCAGCGGCGAATCAAAATAGAGGCGCTCAAAGTAACTGCTTTCATCCAAAACGATGGAGGTATCATCATCAAAGTCGCCGTGCAGTTTAATGATGTGGCGCTTGTCTTCAGTTAATGACACCAGATCGGCCGCATTCGCGACTTTTGAGTAAGGCACACCGTGCGCCTCATGTGCCGCTTCCAGCCAGCGGTCATAATTGGTGGTATAGATACGTGAAAAGTTGCCCTGCGTGATCATGGTGTGAATTTCAGAGCTACGAACATCAATATCCGGCCGATGCCATTCGCGATCCATCCAGCTTCTTAACGGCCCTAGCGATCCTTTTTTTTGCTTATAGTATTCGGCCAGGGAGAGGTGCGTACCATAGGTATTAAAAATTTTGGGATCGTACCCCAGCTCGTTGGCCAGATGGGCAATAAGCTCATGCCATTCTGGCAGGCCAAGATTGCGGGACAGGCCTGCACCGGCAAAGAGTATCAGCTTACCGGAGTCATACGCCCGCTTCAGTTCAGGTTTCATGCCACGCCTCGTGCTGTTTTTAAGAAGGACGCGAAGCGGTCCAGTGCAATGCGACGGTTTGAGATTTCATTTTTCTTGTCGCCCATCTCAGCGAAGGTTTGATCGTAGCCTTCAGGAATAAACACGCAGTCCCACTGAAAACCACGCGGGCCCGCCGGTTTTGCGGCAATAGTGCCACGTAATTCGCCGTAAAACTGATACATTTTGCGCCCGTCACAATAGCCCAGTACGGTTTTGGCCGTGACGCCCTGGCTATCAAGGCCATTAACAAGGGAGGCAAAACGATCGGCATCCAGCCGGTTCCAGAATATGCGCGTCAGCCCCGCAGGCAGGCCATTCAGTCCATCGAGATAAAGTCCGGTATGCTCAACGAAGAGAGGACGCCCAATAATTGAGAAGGCTTTTGTGAGTTTGTCCCGCACCAAATCCAGCTCATTCTCTGTTTGAATTTCTTCAATACGACGAGCGATCGGCAAGACTTCGACGCCCACTGGCTCCAGGATTTCACGCACCTCCGCCAGTTTTTGCTCATTAGCCGAAAGGAATCTGATTTTCATACTTCTTCCAGGTGAATTAGTTTGCCTCAGACAGCGCTATCATAGCGGCAGAATGGAGGATTAACGCTGGTCAGTGTAGCGCAAATCTCCGACTTTCTGGCCTGGCAATTACGTCAAAACGTGATGGATCAGCGATTTGCGCCGGGGCGAGGGGGAAAAAGCAGGGGACGCAAGCGCCCCGGATGAGGCGCTCACTGATGAAAGTCCGGCGTCTTCAGAAACGGTAGCTGGCCGTCACTGAGACGTTACGGGGTTCACCGTAAACGATATCCCCCGCAACATTCGTGTCATAGGTTTTATCAAAGAGGTTATTAATATTGCCCTGAACAGCAAAATTTTTCGTCACCTGGTAGCGGCTGAATAAATTGACTAACGCATAGCTGCCCTGCTCTGCACGCCACGTTCCGTTTCCTTCCGGTGCCGAATTATCGCTCCAGACGTGCGTTTGCCATTTCACTCCGCCACCCACAGTCAGATCAGGGAACAGGGGTAAACGGTAGCGCGTAAAGAGGTTAAACTGCGTTCGCGGTAAGTCGGGTTTTACCGCCGTGCCATCACGCTGTTCGGCAATATAACGCGTGCCTCCCAGGGTCATCTGCCAGTTATCTGTGATTGCGCCGTTAATTTCGAATTCAATTCCTCGGCTTACCGTGCCATTTTTGCCTTCATACGCTGACTCGGTGGTACCCGCAATAATGCGACCGGTGGTCTGCGCCACATTATCCAGCTCAGCCCGAAAGATCGAGAATGACGTGGTCAAGCGGCTGTCAAACCAGTCAGATTTAACGCCGGCTTCGTAGTTCTTACCAATAACCGGCGCCAGATAGGCACCTGAGCGATCACGATACGACTGCGGTTGAAACACGGAAGTATAGCTGGCGTACGTTGACCAGTTCTCATCAATGTCATAAATCAGACCCGCATAAGGCGTGATGTTATTTTCTTCCATATCGTTGGTCAGCGTATTTTTGCTCCAACGGGTGTAACGTGCGCCCAGTATCAGATTTAACGGATCCGCCAGTGAAATACGGGTGGCAAGGTAGCCCGAGGTTTGTCGGGTAATATCCTGCTGGGACAGGGTACGCGCCGCCCAATCCGTTTCCGGGAACTGGCCGTCAAAAAGGTTAAAATTCCCCAATTCTTGTGGCGAGATATTGGCAAAAGTACCGTAGTAGGTGTTTTTTTGTTTGCTGTAGCTAACACCGACCATCAATTCATGGGTGCGCCCGAAGAGTTGATAAGGGCCGCTGGCAAACGTATCCACAGCATCGACTTGACGTTTGGCTGAATTATATCCCGTGCCCGCAACGACAGGATAATCCGCATAGGGAGAAACGCCTGCCCCCGTATTTTTGTCAAAATAGCCGGCGATATACATCATTTTGCTGTTAAGCGTTGACCGATCGTGCGTACCGTTAAGGGTCCATTGCCATCCACTTGTAAAAGTGTGTTTGAGCCGGGCAAAGAGTTTTCTGCTCTCTTTATCGTTGTAAGTCCAGTCAGGGGCGGTATTAAAGCCGCGACGAAAATGGGTTTTACTCCCGTCTGTGTACCAACGCGGTAAACCGCCCCACATTGGGTTGTCAGTATTCAGCTGCTGAAATTCATAGCCTGCAGATAATGTGGTCGCGTCATTGAGATCGGCATCAATTACCCCGTAAACAAATTTCTTTTCAGCACCATAACGCTCAATAAAGCTATTATTATCCTGATAACCCGCAATCACTCTGCCCCGAACATTTCCTGCAGCATTCAACGGGGACTGCACATCCATAACGTAACGCTGTTTATTCCAGCTGCCATAGCTGGCGGATATCTCGCCTTCTGGCTGATGACGGTTGGCATGTTTACGTACCATGTTAACGGCAGCGGAAGGATTACCGGCACCGGTCAATAACCCGTTTGCGCCCCTGACCACTTCAATGCGTTCATATAATGCGCTATCCGTCTGAGCATCACCCAAATTCCAGCGTTCTTCGAATACAGTAGGAATACCGTCAATCAGATAATTGTCGATTAAAAACCCGCGAGAATAATAGGTCTTACGATCCATATCCGCTGTGCTGGTCTGAATAGCCGTGGTGTTGTCGAGAACATCATTTAACGACTGTAGCTGTTGGTCTTTCATGCGCTGCACGCTGATGATGCTTACAGACTGAGGAATATCGCGCACGGTCGAAAGTAACTTATTGCCCGCGCGGGTGACAGGTACGCTGTAGTCCGAGGGAGTATTTTCTGAAACCGGGTGTTCAGCCGCAGTAACGATAAGCGTCGGGTTGCTCGTATTCACATCCGTTGGCGTCTCTGCAAACGCATTTGGTGAAGATACGCCTGCCACCAGAGTTGCCAAAAGTGATAAGCGTGAGGGAATCAGAGGAAAAGTGGGCTTCACGCGATCCCTGTTCAGGAGGGGGATATTCAGAAACATTCTAACGCCTCTTTTTCTTTTTTTAGCAGCTACTGCCCTGCATCAGCCCCAGTTGGCTACTGTGTGGGCTGGCCATCAGGATTAAGGGCAAAAACAAAATGTAAAAACAAATGAGAAATATACTCATTTATATTATCATTGCAAGTTATTGTTAACATTTATATTAAAGGCACCAGAAAAGCCGATGTGTGTATTCTGTTGATAATGGGGATGTTTTAGCGCAAGTCGGGCGCAGCACTTCTGAACCAGAGCGCGTGACATAACGTTGCAACCAGAGGACTGGGATATTTATGAGCAATCCGTTTACCACCGTGTGAACAGAATTATCTCTCACACTCACTTATGCCTTTTTTCCTTATATATAATGCGGTTATTATCTGAAAAATGTGGACTACAGGTTCAAACAATATGGCGCAAAGAGGTAAAAGCTGTAATTAACAACGGTGATGGGATCGTGATTGCCCTTATTGACGCTTCGCATATCTTCAGATAATACCGACTTAGGGCCGTTGGATTGACAGAAAAAACGTTCAGCCTGGTATAAAGCCTGGCACAGGTTACAGGTTGCTTCATCAGGTTTTCGTAATAGCGAAATCCGGAATGTTATTTTACTCAGACAGGCTAAAGCCACTTCTTACCTTCGCAAAGCAGCCAACAGCTGCAACGTTCGGGTCATGGAGGGTTTAAGGGATGTCTGGCATCAACATCAGGATTTACACATAACAAAACGTTATCTTCAATAGCGGTTTCTATCGTAAGGCATTTTGGCCGCTCAGACATGCTTTTATTTAAGGGTGGACATTATTAACTATACGTTATCATTTCTCTCTGACGAGACAAATCACATCCTACCAGGTTTGCAACGCAACGATAAATCAAGATAGCCCGGTATTAGGTTTTGATTTTTATTGATTTTTTAACTTATTAAAAGACAATGTATAATTCATGTTGTGTAGAACCTGCTCGCCTTTCATTGGCATGAGACGGTTTGAATATGTTTAAAACATCAATGTATTCCTAAACTTTATGCCGTTTCTCAGGTTCTGAAAATCAGTAATAATCTTCACAGAAACAAATTTGTACATTTCGGACTGAAGAGATATTTCCTTCTGTGATTATTTTTCGTAGAATGGCGCTGTTTAAAATATTCGCTGTAATTTAAGGATTAATCAATGGATGCGCTCAAAGCATTAAATAACCTTCGTATTTTACGCGCACAAGCTCGGGAAATTGAGCTTGATGTGTTAAATGAGATGCTCGAAAAGCTTTCTGTCGTTGTCGCTGAACGCCGTGAAGAAGAAGAAGCTGAGCAAGCCCTGCTGCGTGAAAAAGCAGATAAGCTGGCTAAATATAAAGAAATGCTGATGAATGATGGCATCGATATTTCAGAGCTGATGGATTTACCTACAGAAACTAAAACAAAAGCTAAACGTGCCCCGCGCCCGGCTAAATATCAATATACCGACGAAAACGGTGAAAAGAAATCATGGACAGGTCAGGGCCGTACACCATCGCCTATTAAAAAGGCCCTGGATGCAGGCGGTTCTCTCGATGACTTCCTGATCTGACATAATTAAGCGGTGTTGATGAGGACACCGCTTTTTTATTGAATACAGCCAGACTATCCCGTTAAAGGCTCATGACCATGACAGATGAACTGTCTAATTTCAGTCTTTCACCATCATAACGATGATGTAGAAAATGGTAACTATCGCTGTTGATAATTACCTGTAATGATTCCGAATACTTTTCCAGTGCAGCGCGCATCTGCACGACATAGTCATGCGTATCGTAAACACGATCTATCCCTTCTAATGCATGATTCATGATTTTTCTCGCCACGTCGTTGGGTGTATCCAGTGCTGATAACTTTGAGCGTGCCGTTCGCCGCAAGTCACGTGGTGTAAAATGTTCCAGTCCCAGTCCGCGCGGTGCGCGTAACATTCGTCGCAGAGCCTGATTGAGCGCACCTTTTGACAGCGGTTGCATCACATCCCGCGGTGCCGGCACCAGCCAGGGCGAAGCAGGATCGCTGGCCTTTAACAGTGACTCGATACACAGGCGCATCAGGGAAGAGACCGGCAACGTATGTTCACGTTGCGATTTGTTCCGTGTACCTTGTTTCCACAGCCCTGACTGTAAATTAAATTCTGCTTTTCGAGCCTGAACGATCTCGTCTGGTCGTCGCGCGCTCACCAGACAAAGCCGCAGTGCCCAACGGGCCTGTTCAGAGAGCGCCCAGTTGTCCAGCCCATGCCAAAACACCCAAATCTCTGCATCCGACAACTGTCGACTGCGCGGTGAGGCTGCACGGCCTGCAATGTCACGTTTTCTCATTGAAGCAACAGGGGAATGCTCGAGATAACCCTGCATTTCTGCCCAGGATAAAAACTGCTTTGTCAAAGCGAATACGCGCCGCGCCTCTTCCTTTTTACCCTCTGAGATCAGTATGTTATAGAGTCTGTTTAGTCGTAATCGCGTCAGGCTTTTCAGCGGGAGTGAGCCAATATTCGGTAAGACATGCCTGAGAAGGGAGGAAATCGCGATTTCAGGGCGGCGACGCGTAACGAGTAATGACAGCTTTACCCAGACCTTAATGACCTGCTCGACCGTGCCCTCGTCACCAAAATTATCGACTTCAGACAGCGAAGCCCTTCTGACCTGCTCCAGCCATACCATGACGTGATGGCCGACATGGGGCGACCTTGTATTTATGCTGATTTCAGCCACTGCACTTTCCGAATAATAAAGCCGTATTGCAGATTCTACCTCTCTGACGGCTGTGACTCCAGACCTGTTAAGTCTGGAGTCACAAAGACGTCGCTGTGCTGATTCTGAGAAAAATTAAGGGTGAGGCATGACTCTTGTAAACGCCGAAACAGACACTGCACTTCCCCGTGACATTCGTAATGAGAGACGTTTTTCTTCACACTGGCATTGCTGTCGGGATTTTCAGAAGGGACTGAGGTGTTTACTGGATGGCACGTAACATGCAGAAAGGTGGGGTGGGCTTTACGCGGCGCTGTGCAGCTACCGCGACATGGTGTTGCCCCGTCGTCACTGACGAGACAACGGAAAACACGTTAATGACAAGGCGGGCGCGCAGTGCGGAAGGGTTCCACCCTACCCTGTATCTGCCTAGATAAGGATGGCGAGACTGAAGAGAACGCTTCAACAAGCGCAGTGTGCGCTTGCGTGGCAGTGTCCACCTGGCTAACGGCAATACAGACCTGAAAAATGGCCTGTCTGAGTTGATGAGGACAGCAAAATATTATCTATGACCTCGGCCAGCTCACCAGCCATACCGACAATTCTCAGAGTACGTTTTCCGGTGCCACTTGGCACGATGGGCTTATTCATCACATTCCTCCTGAAGGAAGAGGAATACGTTAACGCCCTGCACAGCTCCCAATCGTGCTAACCTGGCAATACAATCACGCGTTTATTGTGCGCAGAGATATCGGGATAAAACGTCAGCTTTTGCTGAAGGTGTAGTTAAACACTTTGCCATTTTTTGTCTGTACCGTGAGCGTTTCACCTGCCGAGGTAGCCAGCGCTCTGGCTTTACTGTACTTCCACATCAGTAACTGTTGTCCGTTAGGATACGGGGATTCCGTGTCAGGCGGGCCAAACATCGCGATCAGATCCGCTCGGGTTGTCAGGCCTGGCCTGATTTTCTGAACGGTTGCTGTATCAACGTTGCGACCCACTGAGCTGGAGCATGCGGCTAGCGCAAAGATCAGCCCTGTAACGAAGAGTGCTCTCATAAGGTTAATCCCGGTGGTTGAGTGCAATGTGGACACGCGTATCCTGTTATCATGCTGTTTTAAAAAGTAAAAGCCCTGGATAAAATATCACCGCCTGCGTTTAACCTCCCACACATTACCGCCGCTCTGCACAATCTACATCGGGTCTGGTCAACGGACATCCGCACCCGGCCTGTAACTGTAGCTGGGGCAACAACCAGAAAAAACAAACCTCTGTCTGCTTGTACCCAACTCATGAATGGCAGACATTAGCACGATAGCCAAAACGGAACAGGCGTGATGCGACAATAGCGCTGATTTCAACAGTAGATTATGGTTTATGATCCACTAAGTAACATGAAAAGTTAATCTGGATAATACCCCATGGGTTTATCACGTTTAACCCGGTCAGAGAATGATGTCTGACTTTGCTTATCGGTCATATCAAAGACTAAATCTGCCCGGCACGCCAATAAAAGGCCCTGGATTAGAACAGAGTAGATACGCAATCAGACTGCGCCATTAAGTTAGAAATTTATCGCGCTACTGGAAGAATGGCGCTGTCAGCATTTTTTACGGCCGGTTAATTCAGCTTTAACTGTCATCCCAAAAAGCGTAACCTTTATATAAAACGTATACATTCCATATAGGCTTCGCATGGGCATTGTTAAAATATCCGATCTGATGCATGAAAACTTACGCATCGCCAGCCAGGCGATGAGCCGCTCAATAAATGCGCAGGCTGAGCACTGGTTAAAACTTGGCATGCTGGCCGAGCTGTATCCCCAGCTGACACAACACGAGCTTGCTCAAACATTAATCCGCATTGAAATGAACGGCGGTGCCGATATTCGCCAGGTATTACATCATGCCGATTTAACCCCACAAGGAGAAGTGTAATGGGGAACGTTAAGATCCACTCTGCAGAAGAGATTGAAAAAGCCCGTGCTGCCGGGCACGCTGCCGCCCAGGTGCTGGCGATGATCACCCCTCATGTACGCCCGGGGATCACAACAGAGCAACTGGACGATATCTGTCATGATTATATTGTCAATGTACTCAACGTTACGCCCGCCAATATCGGTTACCACGGTTACACTCGTACCACCTGTACTTCCGTGAACCATGTTGTTTGCCACGGCATCCCGGCTGCCAAGTCATTGAAAGAAGGTGATATTGTGAATATCGATGTCGCCATTATTAAAGATGGCTGGTATGGCGATACCAGCCGCATGTATTTTGTGGGGACGCCATCCGTACGCGCAAAACGGCTGGTGGATATTACCTATCAGTCCATGGTTGCAGGTATTAAAACGGTTCGCCCGGGCGCGACACTGGGCGATATTGGCGCCGCTATTCAGCGCCTTGCTGAGCGCGCGGGTTTCTCCGTCGTTCGCGAATATTGCGGTCATGGCGTCGGTGAGATTTATCATACCGATCCTCAAATTCTTCACTACGGCACGCCGGGAGAAGGGATGCCTTTACAGGCAGGCATGATTTTTACCATCGAACCCATGATCAATGCTGGAAAAGCAGGGACCAGCGTGCTTTCTGATGGCTGGACGGTGGTTACAAAAGATCGATCTCTGTCTGCCCAGTGGGAGCATACCGTCGCCGTCACCGAGACGGGTTTTGACCTGCTCACGCCCTGGCCTGAAGGCACTGGCGACTATCCGGCTATCTGATACTTATGCCGCCTCAGAGGAGGCGGCATTAATAACAGTATGATGATGGACAACAGGTGAACGTTATCACTCCTCGTAATGCGTGGTTCCGCTGGGGTTCAGGCCCGCCATAATTTCAGGCCATTCCGCCCTGATCGTTTCACTTCATATAACGCTTTATCAGCGCGCCGCAGCCACTCATGTATTGAGTCGGCTTTATCAGCACTGGCAATGCCAATACTGACTGAACACCTGAACGTTACAGAAGCAGGCAGGCGCAATTGCCCAATGTTGCTTTGAAGCGATTCGGCCAGTCTGATGATGTCAACGTCATTTGAATCACGAATGATGACGCCAAGTTCATCTCCGCCAAACCGTGCCGGAATGTCTTTCATCCCCACGCTGTTACGTAACAGGCCGGAAATTTCAGCCAGCAAAAAATCTCCGGCTTCATGACCGAACGTATCATTAACGTTTTTGAAATGGTCGACATCTATCAATATCAGATACGCTCTGGTATCACCCCGTAAGGTGCGCAACAGCTCGCTTTCAAGCCGGCGTTCGAACAAACGACGATTAGGGATTTCCAGACCGGGATCCATCAGCGCAATTCTCTCCAGCTCACGGTTCTTCTGACGCAGGCTCAACGTCAAATTGTGTGATACAACGCTGAGTGCCAACATATAGAATGTGGCCAGTGGAAGGGTCAGCCATGCTGTGCGCGTACTAAACTCCATCAAAACCGGCGCGCCTTCCATGGTCCATACCAGAATAAAGGCAAACAGAAATGCCTGCGCAGCAGAGAGCAGCTGAGGCCAGCCGCCTGCGGCGTAACGGTCGGCCATCAAAACCGCGATGATGACAAAGGACGGCATAGGACTCACGGCCATCAGCGCAATCCAGATACCGCCAAATGCGGCATCCAGCGTTAAATTTGAACGCTCCCGCGCGGTGGAGTCCCGTGATGTTACGGCAAGGCGGTATGCCAGATAAGGCCAGATAAGAACGTTGCTAATCAGTAATACCAATATCGCTGGTTCTTTCCCCAGCTCCAGGAGAACGGATGCAATCGGCAAAAAACATAAAAGCGTGCCAAGCTGGCGCATGGCAAACATGCGACGGACAAATCGCGTGGATCGCATTTTGAGATGATGATCATCAGGTGAGTAATAGGTCATTCGCACGCGTAATTGACAATATATTTAGCGCAGTGTATCCACAAAAAACGCCCTGCGCTTTAATTTTTAAGACTTTTACCCTTTATTTGTTATTGCCGTTAAAATGACTCATGCCGATGATTTGGCCGGGTCCACACGGCCCAACGATCCATGTTATATCGTCAGGCCTTAGCGCGACTGGGCGTTACTTTATCTTCTGCGGCCTTTAGCCACTGAGGCGGACCAGTTGAAATCGCCGACTTCGCTGGCGGTAAGTGAAGAGGGTTTCTTTTTCCTGAGCGGTTTTTTACTTTCTTTTTCTGCTTTTAGCTTTTCATTAAGAAGTTTATCGGCCATGACCTGCTGACGGGCTTCGCTGTTTAGCTCTTTCTCTTTTTTTGCATCAGGTTCTTTGCCGGTGCGTTGACGGTGCTTCTGCATCAGGTTTTGAAGAACTTCGTTAACGGCGAGTCGCTCTTCATCACTGAACTGATCGATGGAAATCATTTTCTTGTCATTCATAATCGCTTTCCTCGTGGTGAGTTCATAAGCAGTGTACATCATGCCGCGCTCGCAAAGCGCATTCGCTGCGCGTTAAGTGACTCCGTCTGACAAGGTTAATCACGTTAAGCAGGTATCATTTCCCTTCAGGCAGACTAAAATAAGCGGAAATTTCAACGAGAATCGACGTTATGAAAATTCCCCTGCACAACGACCACAAACCTTTTATCACTGCCCTACTGGATGAAGCGGTAGAAGCGATTGAAATGCACACACCTCAGGCTGAACATATCGAACGCGCCTTTACCGTCGCCCTCCAGCAACAGAACCGCGAAGCAGAGGCGGACTGGAAGCGCACAATAACCTTTTTGGCGCTATTCGTTTTTCTGTATGCCGCACTGGGCGCCTCATTAACACTGGACCTGAGTCCGGCTGGTGCAAGCCACAAAAGCATTGAGTATGCTCTGGAGGCTGTTCCGGTACTGATTGCCTTTTCAGGTTTTTTTATCTCCGTACTGTATTTGTTCATTGTTCGCGCCGGTTCACGCCAACGCCGTAACTGGCAAAAAACGATTTTGATTCTGGAAAAATACACCCTCGGGAACCTGTTTAAACTGACGCACCAACAAGGCGCCGGCACCAGCAACTATTCACTCTCATCGATTATGCTTGCCCTTTCCCTGTTCATTTGCCTGACCTGGTTGATTATCTATAACTATCTGACCTTCACCACCAGCGGCGTATTCGGTAGCGTAATTTCTTTATTTATCAGCACGATGGTTTACGTCATTCTGGATATTCAACTCCTCAAGCCTTGGCAGGCCGTTGCTGAAACGGAGCCTTCAGGCGCTGAGGATGAGAAGAAAGCCGATAAATAATGCCCGCCCGGCCTGGGCCGGGCTTTTCGCGATTTTCCTGCCCAGACAAAGGCGACGCCGATCTAGCCGGACGGGATTAAGAAAAGCACTTAATGTATGTTGTAACTATTGCCATTAACTTGTTTTTGTATGCGGTTTAGTTGTCCGGTACTGGCATCGCCTGCCAGCACCTTATACAGTTGCAAAATATCAAAAGCAGACAAAATAAGTGACAACGTCACGTCAAGTTTGTTTTTGAAGGGGCTCCCCTTCCGCGCTCACGACTGAAAAGCCGCCATTCCGGCGTTATTCAAAAGGGAATTCCCGCGCCAGCACTCTGGCAATCACGTTTAGCGCCCCTTCATCCTGATTGCTTTCCGTTTTAAACCGCGCAACGGCTGAGACCGACTCAACAGCATTGGCCATAGCAAAACTGAAACAGGCCTGGCGCAACATTTCGAGATCGTTTGCACTGTCACCGATGGCCACCACCTCACAATCGCTAATGCCCCATTTTTGTTGCAGCAAAGCAATACCATGTGCCTTGTGACAGCCAGGAATAATCAGGTCAATAAAGCCATAGCCGCTGGATACCGGATGCATAATATGATCGATTTCGCCGAGCTGGTTGTGCAGACGATCCATCAGGCTGTCTATGCCCTCGTTCGCCAGGTTAAGCGAAAATTTAAAAATGGTGTCATCGATATCGTAAAGATTATCGCGCTTTTCAAGTCGGTAATAATGATTGTTAAGCATCTGCATAACGCTGTCAGGCATTGAAGAATGAACATAAGCGCCCTTGCGTCCACAAACGACAGTGCTGATATCCGGCTCTTTTGCCAGGATATCCAACACGCGGTGCACGCTTTTCTTTGCCAGCTCACCACAAAAAATTTCATCATCGCCTTCGGATACCCACGCACCATTTTCGGCAACAAACGCAATGTCGTTTTTGATGTCGGGAAAGTAGCGCTGTAGCTGATAATATTGATTGCCACTGGCGACAACAAAGTGAATACCTTTTTGCTTTAACAGGGCGTACTGGCGTGAAAAGCGCTGGACGTTGTACTGCTTATTTTCGTCCAGAAACGTCCCATCCATATCCACTGCAATCATCCTTACTGCCATTGTCATCCCCCCTTTTTCCCGGCCTGAACAGGCTCACTCTTTTTAAGCTTACTCGTTGAAGGGGATAATGAGAATTCAAGTCATCAAAAATCCTTCTGTTCGCTCACATTGTGCGCCAGTTCCGGTTTTCACCACTATCAATCTGTTAAACATAGTGCTGACTTTCGAATGAAATGAAATAAACCTTCATATGTAAAATGAAAACACTGTTAAGGGCGCAGTCATGAATGTAAAGCTTCAGCACACGGCGTTACCCACGGATATTTCAGCCGCCATCCGCCAGTTTAAACAGCAAATTCGTCAGCAGATTGGCGATGTTGAAGGCTTATTCAGGCAGGTTTGCCTAAGAACCGAGCAGGCGATAAGTGACGCAAAAGCGGAAGAGCGGCTAAGCGGCAGCGCCTGGCCGGTTATTTCACCCGATGAGATCGCACAAGGGCTGACGCCTGAAACCCGAGAAAGCATCAAGCGCCGTGGCTGTGTGGTGGTTAAGCAGCATTTCCCTCGGGAACAGGCGCTGGCATGGGATGCCTCCATGCTGCGTTACCTGGACGAAAATCAGTTCGATGCACAGTACCGCGGCCCGGGCGATAATTTCTTCGGCAGCCTGGAAGCATCCCGCCCTGAAATCTATCCCATCTACTGGTCTCAGGCACAAATGGAGGCGCGCCAGAGTCCTGAAATGGCCCGGGTGCAGTCATGTTTAAATCGACTGTGGACGTTTGAATCCGGGGGCCAGCAATGGTTCGATCCAGACGTGAATCTTATTTATCCGGATCGCATTCGTCGGCGACCGCCAGGAACGACCTCGAAAGGGTTGGGCGCACACACTGACTCCGGCGCGCTGGAACGCTGGCTGTTGCCCGCTTACCAACGTGTTTTTCGATCGATTTTTGACGGCAATCTTGAGCATTACGACCCATGGCATGCCGCACATCGCAGCGAGGTGGATGAGTTTGATGTTCCTGATACCACGAAATGCTCGGCTTTCCGAACGTTTCAGGGATGGACGGCGCTGTCCGATATGATGCCGGGTCAGGGCTTATTGCACGTGGTTCCCGTACCGGAGGCCATGGCATATGTGCTGCTGCGCCCATTGTTATCGGATGTCGCTGACGATGAATTATGTGGTGTTAAACCGGGGCGCGTACTCCCGATTAGTGAAAAATGGCACCCGCATTTGGTAAAAGGCTTATGCTCCGTACCGGCGATCAGCGCTGGCGATTCGGTATGGTGGCACTGTGACCTGATCCATGCGGTCGCACCGGTTGAAAATCAACAGGGATGGGGAAACGTTATGTATATTCCCGCGGCGCCAATGTGTGATAAAAACCGCGCTTATGCGCATCTGGTGGCGAGTGCACTTGAGCAAGGTCATTCCCCTGCTGATTTTCCGCCTGAACATTACGAGGCTGGCTGGAGGAACCGGTTTACCCTTGCCGATCTCAATTCAGTGGGTAAACGTGGGCTGGGTTTAAACTGAACCCAGTGAGACTCAACGTCAGAGCAGAGAACCATGATGAACACGCGTCAGCAGAAAATTATTGAACTGGTTAATACCCGAGGCAACGTCGCCGTCAGCGAACTGGCGGAGCTGGCCGGTGTGTCGGAGGTTACCATTCGCCAGGACCTCAACCTGCTGGAAGAAAAGCGGGTTTTACGTCGGGTTCACGGTGCGGCTCAGGCATTAGACAGCGACGACGTTGGTGTGCGAATGCATACCCGCTATAGGATAAAACTGGCGCTCGCCCGTTATGCAGCCGGGAAAATCAACGATGGCGAATCTGTATTGATCGAAGGGGGCAGCACCAACGCCCTGCTGGCACGTGAGCTGGCCAGCCGCAAAAATTTGACGTTAATCACTGTAAGCCATTATATCGGCCATCTGCTTAAAGACGCGGCCTGTGAAGTCATTATCCTGGGCGGCATGTTACAAAAGCGCAGCGAATCAATGACGGGGCCCTTAACCCGGTATTGCGTACAGCAAA
This sequence comes from Pantoea sp. RSPAM1, assembly GCF_038816185.1. Classification (NCBI taxonomy): domain Bacteria; kingdom Pseudomonadati; phylum Pseudomonadota; class Gammaproteobacteria; order Enterobacterales; family Erwiniaceae; genus Pantoea; species Pantoea sp. RSPAM1. The sequence goes on from NZ_CP046138.1 coordinate 53,517, forward strand.
TGCACTTTCATAAGGCCTTTATTGGTGCAGATGGCTGGCACCCGGAAACCGGCTTCACCGGCCGGGATATGCTGCGATGTGATGTCGTGGACGCCGTACTGGCTAAAGGTGCAGAAAGCTACGTTCTGACCGACAGGTCTAAGTTCGGGCAGATCCATCCTTATCCTCTGTCTTCCGGTTTTCAGCCCGGTCACGTCATTACGGAAAAGGGGCTTTCTCAGGACGTGGTGGCCGGACTCACCGCGCAAGGCATCGAGTTAATACAGGTCGCGATCGACTCAGCACAGTAAAGGCATCAGGTGATGCCGGCAATGGAATCACGCAAAACGAGGCTGCCCTGATAGGGCGTAAACGGCGTTAATTCACCGCCATCCAGCATAAAGACCAGTCGATCAATGGTGTCATTGATCATATCGGTAACGGGAAACTTAACACTGGAGAGCGCAGGGGTGATATAAGGGGCCAGCGGAATATCATCAAAGCCAATGACCGAGACGGTTCCAGGTACAGCAATATTATTTTCTGTAAGCTGTTTGATCGCCCCGATAGCCATTTCATCATTGCTGGCGACGATAGCACTAAAGGGCTGTCCGCTCGCCAGCAATGTTTTCACCGCCAGCATCCCACTTTGCGCCGTCCATTTGCCCTGCACAATTAACTGCTGATTCGCTGCGATTCCCTGGGTTTGAAGCGCGGTTTTATAGCCCGCAAGTCGCTCCTGACTGGTCGGCGAATCCAGTGATCCCGTAATAAATGCAATATTACGATGGCCCTGTTCAATCAGGTAACTGACGGCCTTCTGGCTGGTTGCCTGCTGATCGCTGTAAATACAGAAGCTGTCATTAATTCGCAGACGACGATTAATGACCAGCACAGGCTGCTTATGCTGTGAAATAATCGCATCCAGCTCATCGATGCTGAGAAAACGCGGATAGATGATAACGCCATCGCAACGTAAATCGAGCAGAAACTGGATGGCAGCGCGCTCCTGATCAGCGGTATGTTTGCCATCGGCCAGAATCAACTGCCGATTTTGCTGCTCCATAATTCTGGCGGAGTGAGACATTAACTCACTGAAAATGTTGCCACTGTACAGTGTATTGGTTACAACCAGCCCGATGGTTTGGGTACTTTTATTTGCCAGATTACGTGCCAGCAGATTAGGTCGATAGCCTGTCTCCGCAATGGCCAGCAAAACCCGTTCCCGCTTCTCCTGCCCGACATAACCCTTACCTGACAACACCCGCGAAACTGTCGCTTTTGAGACGCCGGCGCGTTTTGCTACTTGTGAAATGGTTGTCATGTTATCGCTGCCAGAATCTTCTGAGTAAATGGAGTTTACCTAAGCCTTTCATTATTTGAAATATTTAGCCTTAATGTCGTGCCGCGTGCTTCGCCACTCAAAGTGATTATCATCACAAAAATAACATCAGTCTATTTTACACTCTTGTTTAAAAGGCGAAATCTCTTCATGATTTTGTGAAACCGGTTTCCTATTTAGCCGCACCGTGGGTCAGTTGCAAAGTAAGGCAGGCTGACTGGCGAAGTAAAACAACAACACGACGGTCAGAGCGGAAACCCGAGCGCACTTTCCTCTTCCCTACGAGATAAAATCATGCCAGGAAATTATGCAGAGATTTCACAGGCTATCGTCAGTAAGCTGGGTGGCCTGACTAATATCAGTGCGGTAACCCATTGCATGACCCGCCTGCGTTTTGTGGTGAAGGATGACCGTCTGGTTGACCTTGCCGGCCTGAAAGCCATTAACGGCATCATGGGCGTTGTTCGTACCGATACTCAGTTACAGGTGATCATTGGCAATGAGGTAGCAAAGGCGTATCAGGCCGTGCTGGCATTAGGCGAACCGCAGTCGGACAGCGCCGCGCCCGTGAAACGCAAAATGACGCTTAAAAGCGTAGGCGCCGGCATTCTGGATGCGCTGGTTGGCACTATGTCACCGCTGATTCCGGCTATTATCGGCGGTTCAATGGTCAAGCTACTGGCCATGATACTGGATATGGCTGGTGTATTTGAGAAAGGTTCATCAACCCTGATCATACTTAACGTGATAGGTGATGGTGCCTTCTTCTTTTTGCCAATTATGGTGGCTGCGTCCGCCGCGCTGAAATTTAAAACCAATATGTCACTGGCTATCGCCATTGCTGGCGTGCTGGTGCATCCCAACTTTATTGACCTCATGGCTAAAGCCGCACAGGGGCAACACGTCGACTTCGCTTTTATCCCGGTCACGGCGGTGAAGTATACGTATACGGTGATACCGGCGCTGGTGATGACCTGGATTTTGTCTCACATTGAACGCGGAGTGGATCGTATCACTCCAGCAGTGACAAAAAACTTCCTTAAGCCTATGTTGATCGTGTTGATCGCCGCGCCGATCGCCATTGTCTTGATAGGCCCGATTGGTATCTGGATCGGCAGCGGGATTTCCGCTCTGGTTTACACTATTCACGGTTATCTGGGCTGGCTTTCTGTGGCCATTATGGGTGGGCTGTGGCCGTTGCTGGTCATGACAGGTATGCATCGGGTTTTTACTCCCACCATTATCCAGACCATTGCCGAAACGGGTAAAGAAGGCATGGTGATGCCTTCTGAGATTGGTGCCAATTTATCGCTTGGCGGCTCGTCGCTGGCGGTGGCCTTTAAAACAAAAAACCGCGAATTACGTCAAACCGCGCTGGCGGCGGCGGCCTCGGCTATTGTGGCTGGCATTTCCGAGCCCGCGCTATACGGCGTGGCTGTGCGATTAAAACGCCCTTTGATTGCCAGTTTGATCAGTGGATTCATCTGCGGTGCTGTGGCTGGCATAGGCGGTCTGGCCAGCCATTCAATGGCTTCACCGGGTTTATTTACCAGCGTCCAGTTTTTTGACCCAACCAATCCCCTGTCGATTGTCTGGGTTGTCGCGGTAATGGTACTTTCCGTGGTGCTGTCGTTCATTCTTACCCTGATTCTGGGTTTTGAAGATATTCCAGAAACCACCCACCCGGCGCCATCACAACCCGGCACATCCCCTGAACAAACGAAAGCGGCTAACGCCAACTGATTATTAATGACCCTGTTAAAGAGGATTTCATGTCTGAAGCAACATTCCCTGAAGGCTTTTTATGGGGCGGTGCCTTATCCGCCAATCAGTCAGAAGGCGCTTTTCTTGAAGGCGGAAAAGGACTCACTACCGTTGACATGATCCCCATTGGTCCCACGCGTATGCCGGTAAAGCTGGGGCAGGAAAAACGCGTTGAGTTGCGCGATGACGAATTCTATCCCAGCCATACGGCGATCGATTTTTATCATCGTTATCGGGAAGATATTGCCTTGATGGCAGAAATGGGTTTCACCGTCTTTCGCACCTCAATTGCGTGGAGCCGTATCTTTCCGCGTGGCGATGAACATACGCCGAATGAACAGGGCCTGGCTTTTTATCGTGATATGTTCACCGAGTGTCGTAAACATGGCATTGAACCTTTAGTCACGCTTTGCCATTTTGACGTTCCCATGCATCTGGTTACGCAATACGGTTCGTGGCGTAATCGTAAAATGATTGCGTTTTTTGCCCGCTATGCCCGCACCTGTTTTGACGCATTTGATGGTTTAGTGAAGTACTGGCTGACCTTTAACGAAATTAACATCATGCTGCACAGCCCATTTTCGGGTGCCGGATTAGTGTTTGAACCCGGCGAAAACAGTGAGCAGGTTAAATATCAGGCAGCTCACCACGAACTGGTCGCGAGCGCCCTGGTGACAAAAATTGCGCATGAAATCAACCCTGATAATCAGGTGGGATGCATGCTGGCAGGTGGCAATTTTTATCCCTGGTCGAGCAAACCTGACGATGTCTGGGCGGCGCTACAAAAAGATCGTGAAAACCTGTTTTTCATCGATATTCAGGCGCGCGGTGCCTATCCCGCCTACGCTGCGCGCCTTTTCCGCGAAAAAGGGATTCAGATTGAAATGGCAGACGATGATGCGGATATCCTCAAGCATACCGTCGATTTCGTGTCGTTCAGCTATTATGCATCCCGATGTGCTTCGGCCGAGATGAATGACAACAACAGCAGCGCGGCAAACGTGGTGAAATCCCTCACCAACCCGCATATTCAGCGGAGTGAATGGGGCTGGGGCATCGATCCGCTTGGCCTGCGCATCACCATGAATATGATGTATGACCGTTATCAGAAACCGCTTTTCCTGGTCGAGAATGGCCTGGGCGCACGCGATGAGTTAACAGAGAAAGGCGAAATTATTGACGATTATCGTATCAGCTACCTGCGCGAACATATCCGGGCGATGGCCGATGCGATCGGGGACGGTATTCCTGTTATCGGCTATACCACATGGGGCTGTATCGATCTAATTGCCGCATCAACCGGTGAAATGAGCAAACGCTACGGGTTCGTCTATGTAGATCGTGACGATCGTGGAAAAGGCACGCTGGCCCGGCGGCGGAAAAAGTCCTTCTGGTGGTATAAAAAGGTGATAGCAAGTAACGGCAGGGATTTAGATTAATCGCACAGCGCGCTTCAGCCTCTAAAGCGACTGAAGCGCTGCTAACAGAGCGCCCTGAAGCAGGCTGTCCTGCTTTCAGGCGACAGCGACTGTCGCCTTCGGGGCATTTACTTCTGCAGCAACCAGTGTTCGATATCGCTGGCAGGGAGCGGCTTCGAAAAAAAGTAACCCTGTATCTGGTCACAACCGTATTGCTTCAGCAAACTCAACGTGGCTTCAGTTTCAACGCCTTCTGCCAGTACCGTGTAGTTCAGCTCTTTCAACATCATGATAATGCTCCGCACGATGATTCTTGACGCATGATCGCCATCCATTCGGCCAATTAAAGACATATCGACCTTAATGACATCTAGCGGTATTTCCTGCAGATAACTGATATTGCTGTAGCCCGTACCGAAGTCGTCCAGTGAAATAACAAATCCCTGAGCTTTAAGCGCCTCCAGCCCGTTAATGGCGACTTCACTCTCCGTAATGAGCTCGTTTTCCAGGCACTCAATGCCCAGTAGTGCTGTCGGCAAGGCTGCCGCCTGCATTTTACGGGCTAAGCCAGAGGCAAACTCTGGTCTGGAAAAGTCGCGTTCGCTGACGTTCACGGATATCGGGATAAGTTCAAACTCATTGTTCCATTGATTAAGCTGAATAATGACGCGATCGATAACCCAGTCAGTGAGCACAGAAATCAGGTTGGTTTTAATGGCCAGCGGTATAAAGTCGGCCGGAAACAGCTCGCCTCTCTCTGGGTGATGCCAGCGGATCAACGCTTCAAGCCCAACGGTTTTTCCCGTTTTTAAACAGACCTTTGGCTGATAGGCGAGATACAGGCCTTCATCTTTTTTTAGCGCCTGAGCCAGATCGTTCATAATCAAAAAATCTTCAGTGCGTCGCGAATCGTAAGCATGATCGAACGTCATGGCACCCATATTTTGATAGATACATTCGTGTAATGCACTGACCGCCTGGCGCACCACTTCATTCGCATCAATGTCGCGGGAAACAAACTCTGTCTCACCCGTATAAACATCAATATCAATCGTGATGTTATCCGCTAAATCTGCTTTAAGGCTGGTTAATACCTCAACGGTGCTTTGCGCGTTATAACCACCAAGATAAGGTTGTATTAACGCAAACCGGCCGGGCGCAAATGAATACAGCATGTCATCGGACTGCAGCTGAAGACGAACACCGACCAGTCCGGCAATTTGTCTTAGCAGGTTTTCTACCGGCGCAATACCAAAAGTACGGGATAACTCATAGGCCTGTGGAATATCAAGACAGTCGATGAGGATCAGGCGAAAACGACGATCGGGATTATTGACGGCCAGCTGCTGCATGTCGCGAATAAGTCGGGGCCGGTTGGGTAAAAGCGTGATCAGGTCCGTGAAGCTGGCAAGATTCCATGCATCCAGAAAAGAACTGACCAGTTTTGCCAGCGACTTTAAGGTGACCAGTTGCTCATCACTAAACGTATGAGGCTCAGTGTCGGTCACGCAAAGCGTGCCTAACACCAGCCCTTCCAGATTCGATAATGACACACCTGCATAAAACCGAATATGCGGCTCACCCTCAACAAGTGGATGAAAGGTAAAGCGGTTGTCCTGTAATGTGTCCGGCACAACGAGCTGTCCGTCACCGTCAATCACGTGACGACAAAGGGAAACTTCTCGTGCGGATTCTTTAAGATTGAAATTACGTGAAACCTTAATGTATTGATTTTTATCATCAATAATAGAAATAAAACTGCCTGAAATACCCAGTACCTGCGCGGCAAGATGAACAAATTTTTCCAGCACCTCATCCCTGGTAACATCAGGTGACAAAAGTGCTTTAACCGCTTTAAGACGATTTTCGTCATTGCCACTTTGATTATTGTGCACAACAGCCTCCCCTTGTGCGGGTGCAAAAACGCAGAAACCAATTTAGCCTAAATTTAAATATTTAGCGCCCTGTTAAAGGACGATTTATCGCAAACAAGGACTATGCGAGACTGTATAACATGACCGGAACTTTTTTCTAAGATTTTTAACGAGAAACCCCGCCGTCAGCCTCGCGTTGTCAGCTATGTTGATATCACACATGACTGCAAGCCAAAGTGAACCTATCGCGCCAATAAACGACCAGGTTATTCCGGACATATTTATCATCCACCTCATCATAAGCGCAGTTGCCAGCCTGCATCACCGTAGGCTATAACATGAAAATGCGTTCACCTGTTGCGCTACCGCTCTGTCAGCAATCTCATCAGATCGTTTTGTGTAACGCTTTTCCGCCTCATTCTCTGGGCCTGACGGGGCGGAAGCGAAAATGGCTGCTCATGCACAAGCGTAAAACGCGCTACCCTATTGCTAAAGCCAACGACACCAACCGCGATCATATGGCGATAAAGAGTTAAGATGTCGCAGGCCACCTGTCGCGTCTTTTCTGTCTGATTTATCGACGCATAAAGTCACGCCCTTCCTACTGTCCTGACGCTTTCTTCTGCACGGCTGTCAACAGGCCTTCGAAATCTGTCCTTCCCGTAGTAAGCTACGCCTTACAGCCAATATGGGTCATGTCCATTGAGCGTTGAGCAATGACGAAAGCTGACGGTAACCCGTTTGACTAAAATTAACAGATTTAAAACCCCTGCCAGATGGCTTCATTTATGGGCTGGGTGTTCAGGAACAGAAGTATGCTGACTGAAGAACAGTTAAATCACATTGTCACCCATCCCGATGACGTTTCTCATCAGGTTGTGGCAATGGCAAAAGAGTTACTGGCTTACCGCGCCGCTTTCGCGCAGCCCTATGCAGTCATAGAGCCTTTGGGGATGACCTACATCGGTGATGAAAATGCCGCTATGGTCTGGCATCCTAAACATGGTGATGATTACGATACACGTTTGTACCTTAAGCCCCTGATTGACGAGTAACACTCGCTGGCGGGAAACGGTTGCGTGACCCTGGCTCGTATCTTATCAGCCGGTTAAGCAATGTCGTGTTCTGGCGCCACCCCTGGTACCTGCTTACGCACTTATCGCCAAACCATTTACCCAGTCTCAGCCGCTCCCTCTTCTGGCCAACATGATGCCATGACCGGGGGATAATCAGTGCCGCGCGTTCCGTCACGCACTCACCCGCACCCGATTGGTCTGCAACACCGCCTTGGGCAACGGAGTGTTACACGGGTTCCGCGATCGTCAGCGCAGGGAGGGGGTTTGACAGCAACCTTTGCCGGATCTCATTATCCAGGTTGGCATCGGTGACAATATCCGTGAGCTCCTTCAAATGCACCACGTTGAACAGCGACCATGCGCCGTATTTTGAGCTGTCTGCCAGTAAAATTCGGCGCTGGGCGTTCCTGATCAGGTCCCGTTTGAGCGCGGCCTTTTCTTCTGTAGGCGACGTCACGCCCTTAACACCATCCCATCCGTTACCGCTCAGGAAGGCAATGTCCGGATGAATATTGTTGAGCAGTTTTCGCCCGTGGTCACCAATGCAGGACTGGCTGCTTTCATCAATACGGCCGCCAATAATTGTCACTTCAATCTGTTTGAACTCAGACAAAAACAGTGCGATATGGAGATCGTTGGTAATCACGCGCAGAGGCATATGGGTGATCTGCCGCGCCAGCTCAAACATGGTGGTACCGGCATCCAGTATAACCGCATCACCGGCTTTGATAAAACTGGCCGCAACGCGGGCGATCGCGTGTTTCTCAGCCAGATTGCGCGACGACTTTTCCAGCGTCGTGGGCTGAGAAGGAATAAACCGGTTCAGGGTAACGCCGCCATGCGTTCGGCTGACGACGCCTTCGTGATCGAGTTTGATCAGATCGCGTCTTATGGTCGCAGGTGACGCACCGGTCACCGTAACAAGCTGTTCAACCGTGACCAGATTGTTCCCTTTAAGATAATTCATGATAGATTCTAAGCGACTGTTTTCTTTCATGTTATTTATGCCTGGCCAGGTTTTTATTTTCCGTAATGCCGTCATGATCGCAAACTGGGCTTTTTGTGTCCAGGCAATCTCTGAAAAGATGATTAATTCAACTCATTAGTGAGTAATAACGCTTTATATGCTCCCCTCGTGCCCCCTGTTCAGACTGTTCGGATAAAATCATTTTAATTTCTCTTATCAAAAGTGGAGACATTAAATATTGTCGCGGAGCACGAGGACTCGTTATTCATGCCTTTCGCAACAGTACACCCGCACTATTGCTGGCTGCCTGACAATTAACAATGACTCGCAACAGAAGATAGCGGATCGGTAAAAATGGCAATATTCAGGCTGAATTCAAAATGCGTAGCAGGAGAGAAGGATAATGCAGGGCGGGTACGTAGAGCATAAGTGGAAGAACAGCAGCGTTCCATGCTGCCAGGAATAGATTACCGATAAACGGCCAGACTATAAGGTTATAACGGCATGAGCATCATTACATGGCGTCACGGTATTCTGGCCAGGCGACCGCATCGGACTGTCCCGAATCTGACGAGGCAAACAGACTGCCCTGAAAGTTGATCACGCCTGCAGCTTCCAGCCACATCCACTCTTCCGCTTTTACGATGCCTGCGGCAATTACCGTGATTTCTAATGCTGAACAGCATTTGATAATCGCCTGAACTACTGCCTGTTTCGGGCCACTTCGATGAACATCCGTGGTGATGCTGGAATCAATACGGATGCGATCGGGCTGAATGTGAGTCAGCAATGACAATCCCGCCGATCCCGCACCGAAGTTATCAACGGACAGGCTGATACCGGCGGCTTTAAGCTCCCTGACAGCCACGGAAAACGCTTCCAGCCGTGAAATAACTTCGGTTTCACTGACGCCAATGACCACCTGCTCTGGCACCAGACCTGAGGCGTTGATAATTGCAACAATTCTGGCCACGGCGTCCGGCACAACCACCAGCGTCATAGGAAGCAGGCTGACATACAGGGTCATTTCATCCGGACAGGCCCTGCCTGCCATCTCGAAAGCTTTAATCACGGCGTCAAGGTCGGCATCATGTAACTTTTTATCCGACCCATTGGGATCGCTGCCGCTGTAGCGCGTATCCGTAACCGCCTCAATCGCCGTCACCTGCCTGGCAAGCGGATCAACAACCGGTCGGAAGGTGATACCCGAAGGAGAGGGTTTTGCCGCGCTTGAGGCAGGCGCTTCAGGAATGAATTCCCAGTATTCCGACGGTAAAACCTCGTAGTAGTTTTCTTTTTCACGCGCTTCTACGAAGGTACGCAGGAACTGCAGCGCTCTGTCAGCATAAGTCAGCTGATATTTGGAGGTGCCTTTATCGAGAACCGCCTGAAGTACGGTTGAACGATCGTGTTCACGTAAATCGAACAACTCCATTCCTGCGTTACCGAAGCGACGGGATGGCGCGTAGTCACGCATCAGTTCTACCACGTTGTGATGTCGGCGATCGGCACAGATACGTTGGTAAATAGCAAGAACGCCCTCTTCCGGGCCTTCGAGCAACTGGAAGAAATGCGTGCCATTAAACAACAAAATGCCTGTCACTTCATGGGAAGCATTGAGTATGCTGGCATCATCCACCATTCCTGGAAGCGTCTTAACAGAAACGTCATCCGAAATGTGGCTGCGATAAATAATGGTGGTCAGCAAAGGGCAGCTCCAACGTCGTCGTGATTGTAGAAGATAGCTTATCAGTTATTGTCCAAACATGCAGGTATCGGTTCGCGGACAGGCAAAATAATTTACATTGATATGTTACGGTGACGACGCTTCATCGCGGCACGAGCCGGGTTTATCTTGTGGCGTCGCGAAGCTCATTCGTTAACATTATTAATTTAAAAATGCATATTCACCTAAAAGATCCTGACATGGCTTGTTGGTTGACTTTAACGCCTTGTTACCGTCCGCCGTTAAGATGGGATAATGCCTTGTATTGGCTGATATTGCAGATGTAACCACTGCGTGCTATCCCGTCACGCCGCGTAATGCATGGCGCATAAATGACATAAGGCCCGGCATGTATACATTAAAAAAAAAGAACAATACCTGAAATTTAATTTAAGGCTGAATGATAAAATAAAAATGAAACGCTTGATTAAAATGGCCGCACTATTATTTTTAGCAATTCAGCGCCAAAATTTTTAACTAAAAATAAAACCCAAAAAGCGGATACAATTTGCATTAAGTAAAAAGATATGGAAACTTAATAATTCCTACCTTCACTCTCCACAAGAAACAAATTAATTGCTTTTGCCTTTTATATTGATTGGGTTTTATTTCCAGCATTTGTCGTACACTCCTTTTTTGCAGTTCTATTCAGCAAACGGGCAGGAGCGGGAATGTCTATGGAATACAGCAAAAAGGAATCTCACCGCACCAGCGAAAAAAATGCACTCAGCATTTCCGATCGCGGCCGGGATGAAGGCCTGAAAAAATTTCTGCGTCTGGCCAGCCAGCTGCTGGGCACTCATGGAAGTTATCTTACCGTCCTGACCGATGAACAGCATATTGTTCGCGCCAGTTATAATATTGAGCTGCAAGATTCATCTCGCGAGCAGGCCTTGTGCCGGCACGTGGTCGAAGGCGGTGCAACGGTCGTCGTCACGGATACCTGCCGTGATGCACGTTTTGCTTATCATCCGTTAATAACGCATGCGCCTTTCATCCGCTTTTATGTCGGCACGCCGCTAAAAAACAAAAATGGCCTGATGCTGGGGACGCTGTGCGTAACGGATACAGTACCTCGCACTTTCGACAACCAGCAGAAAAATATCTTCGAATCCCTGGCAGCGTTAGTTATCGCATTCCTTGACGCCTGGCACTCCGCGGCTTTTGTCGAACCTGTTACCGGGCTGGCGAATCGCGAACGTCTTGTTCGTGATATACAACACCTTGCTAATCTGAACGACACGGCTTCTCGCCGTCTGGTGCTGATTGACTGTATCGATATGTCACGCGCGTTCGAATTATCCCGATCGTTAGGTATGGCATCGCTGGAGTCGTTGCTGAAAGATGTGGCGACACTTCTGCCTTTACGCCTTCGACCAATCAGTGGCGGCCTGCTTTATACTATTGCCACCGGGCGCTTTGCGATTTTAACCCATTCTGACAGTCACATCAGCGCGCGCTGGGTTGCCGAGCGTCTGAATGGAATTAGTGCTGATGTCGGTGATGGCCTGACGATGGCCCTGACCACCTGCGTCGGGCAAACAGATTTTGTTGCCGGTGATGCCCCCGCCTATGAGGTTCTTCGACGAGCAGTCAATGCGCTGGAATATGAGAGTGGCCAAAAGGTCTCGCCGTTTCGTCCAGAGGAATTAAGCGATTCAGGCTGTGCGACAGATTTTACCCTGATGAGCGAACTGGCAGATGCGTTACGGCGCAATCACAGTTTATATTTGGCTTTCCAACCCAAGGTATGCCTGAAAAGCGGCAAACCTGTGGGCCTTGAAGCACAGATGCGCTGGCACCATCCACTGCACGGCGAACTGCCGGCAGAAAATTTTGCCACGCTGGCTGAGGGAACAGAGCTGGACAAACAGCTCACGGCCTGGCTGGTCGACCGTGCTGTTTCCCGCCTTAAACGTCTTCGGCATCATCCTATTCAGTTACCTGTAACGATAAGTCTTCACGAACGAGATGTTGCTGACGTCGCTTTTGCAGAAAAGGTGGCGGAGAAAATGCTAAAGGCAGGGCTGCCGGTCTCACTGCTCGTCATCAAGATAGTGAAAACGGAGCATATCATCGACAGCCCGGCCGCCATGCTGGGGCTGGAAATGCTCAGACGTCTGGGATTCAGTATGTCGTGGGAGGACGTCGCTAAAGGCTATAGCAAAATACGCTACCTTCGGCAAAGCCCGCCTGTCATCATTAAGCTTGATAACGTCCTGGCAAACGCGATCAATGCAAAAATCACTTCACGTCTGATAGCGCACAGTATTTTTAGCACCCTGAAAGAGTTCAATACAATAGTCTTAGCAGATGAAACCGCCTTTCACGCCGCGACGTCTCCCCTTGCCGCTACCGCGCAAGATGATGTCGCATATGAATATTTCAACATCAAGCCCATGGGCGAAACTGAACTGGATGCCTGGCTGCACTGGAAGTTACCCGGCGAGCCCTCCGGACACTAACAGTTTACCCTTCTGAACGGAATGCGAGGAGAGGTCTGGCCGATTGTTTATTTCCTTGCCATATAACGTTTATTGTCACGCGCCTGAATGCGTGCTTCCGCGGGCGAAGGAAAAATATAATTATACAGGTCACGATACAGGCTCAAATGCCTGGTCACGCCTTCACGAATAGTCTTTGTCATATCATTCACTAAAAAGTCACAGGTAGTCTGGAAACTTCCCATTTTAAAAAAAGCTTTATCAAAAACCGTGACTGTTCCTTCCCATTTCATCAGGTACTCATCTCGCGTAGCATCATGGCTGGCGATAAACAGACCTTTATGGGATTTAACACCGTGGTTGCCTACATAAGTCACCGGAGAGTCATAACCGCGCTTGCTGCGCCAGCGGCAAAATTCATAAGGAACATCATAATGTGGCAAAATAAAATCAGGGCAGCGAAAGTGCGCGTCGCTTAATAAGCCATCGAGCGTGACAGAAAAATGCAAAAAATCCTGCATGAAATCGAACTGCCGCGTTTTAGTATATTCAACATGGATGTTGAAATTACCGGATAATACGTACCAGTAATTTGTAAATCCATTGACCAGAATACAAAAAACCTGCCAGTCACTGAGACGACGATCCCCCGCTAACCCTCTGAAACGACTGATCATCAACCTTGATTTTGGATGCTGATACGCTTTAAGTAACGGATCATTCATACCTTTCAGTAACATCAGGCCCACTCCTTAGTAATTTGGCTTATCCTGCCATGTCGTTTTCATCCTGAAAAGGTGGCGTCTTCTGATTATGCAGCCTGAGGCACTGGCCTGACGCTTTCTCGCACGCATCGGCTGCTTTATTTCGTCGTTTCAGGCACTTTCGGCAAACACCAGTTCGCGCTTGCTGCTGAGTGAAAAAGTGCAGATGGCAGAAACACAATTTCAGAAAAGTTGCGGGTAATAGAAAGCGAGGCGGTGGAAGAAATCAGAAGGGAAAGAGCGCCAGTGCGCGCTGCTGGTGAAACTGAATAAAATCATGTTTTAATGCGCAATAGACCTTCATATCGCCCTGGCTGGCACGTTGTGCGGCGTATTTGACCGCAGCATATTCATGGCGAATCGCGGGAAAGTTTCGCAAATAATCCCTGAACGCCAGGTGGCGTACGATATGCGGACTCCCCGGGAGGAAAGCGTGAATCTGGTGGGTTCGCGCCTGAACACCTTTAGTAAAATAGCGTCTTCCCGGAATACCGTTTTCTCCGCGCGGTTGATAGCCTGCCTGTATTAGCCCTGACTCTGCTGTTGGTGCATCAGGATTCATCACTTCTGCCAAAATATCGATAACAGGTTTGGCTGATAACCCTTCTACAGCCGTACTGCCAATGTGGTGGATAGCCACAAGATGCTCGCCCAATGCCGCCGCGATAACGGCAGCTTCAGTAGAAAAGTGATCCGCCCATTCAGGCCGGTATTCACAGATAATCAAAGGGCAACAACTCATTGAGGCGCATCCGCTCTAGCGCCCTTTTTTCTTACGACCGGGCTGGGTAAACCGCTTGCGTGAGGCCGGTTTATCCTCTGACTTTTCGCCCTGTTTAACGGCATTTTTTGCCGGTTTCTTTGCCGCCGGACTCTTCTGGGGTGTTTTCTTCGCTGGCTTGTCCTCGGAAGAGGAATTTTCGAGTAACTTAAACAGTTCAACCCGTTCATCATCCGTGAGATCACGCCATTCGCCTAAAGGGATCCCTTTAAGAGGGACGTTCATGATGCGCGTGCGTTCAAGCTTGGTCACTTCATAGCCAAAGTGTTTGCACATGCGTCGGATTTGCCGGTTAAGCCCCTGAACCAGCGTAATACGAAACACGTAAGGCGCTTCTTTCTTTACTTTGCATTTCTTGGTTACCGTACCCAACATGGGAACACCTGACGCCATGCCCGCGATGAATTCGTCGGTAACAGGCTTATCGACGGTCACCACATATTCCTTTTCGTGGTTGTTGCCCGCACGCAAAATTTTATTGACCAGATCGCCATGGTTGGTCAGAAAAATTAAGCCCTGAGAATCTTTATCAAGCCGACCAATAGGGAAAACGCGCTTGCTGTGATTGACAAAATCACTGATGTTATCGCGCTCGCCTTCTTCCATCGTGGTAATAATGCCGGTTGGCTTGTTCAGCGCAATCAGCACCAAATCATCTTCATCACGTGGCTCAATTAACTGTCCATTCACTTTTACGACATCGCCTGCAAAGACCTGGGCACCTACCGCCGCGCGTTTGCCATTGATGAAAACGTTGCCTTGTTCGATAAAGCGATCGGCATCGCGGCGGGAGCATATTCCGCTCTCACTGATGTATTTATTGAGCCGTGTAGATGATTGGGTCAGCATGGTTCCTCCAAAAACGCGCACTATACCTTACCGAAACCCGCTTGCGAAGCGGGATCCGTCAAACTTTCTCAGCCGTTCACCCTCCCTCAGCAAGGTAACGATTTATCTTGTGGCAGTGACATCAGGACACAGGCCGAGGTATCCGGCAGTCCAGCGCTCGGGTTCACGGGCAAGGAAACTTTTATCGCGTCCCTGCGATAACAACCTCTTAAAAACGAGCGCTCAGGCCCAGGTTCCATGTGACATCGTGGTAATCACGGGCACCCACCACCGTTGAAACAGCGGCAAAAGCGGTCACCGTCTCGCCCAATGGCACATTGGCGCCAACGGCCATATCCACCCAGTCTTTATCCTGGCCTGCGCTGGTGCGCCGGAAGGTGGTTCGGGTTGATTTTAACCCCGCGCTCACGGCTGAGTCGGTGTCGCCAAACTGGTGGTTATAGCTGACCTGTGCCCAGGGGTTTATCCATAATCCTTTGGTGTCGATACGCCAGCCCGCTGCACCAATCTGTGCGTGCCGCGTTTGATCGGAGAAACGCATGGCGCTGCTGCTGTCGCCCCGTTCCTGATAAGCATTTGCCTGCACGTAGTCCAGTGCATAGCTGGCTACCGGACCGGTGGTGATGACCTCGCCTAGGGGTAAATCCCAGCCTGTCTGGACGCGCAGCCCCATCAGTTTACCCCCGCTGCTTCCCTGCTCCGTTCGCGTTGCAGGTCCAAGTGTTATCCGCCGTTCTATTGCGTCGTAATCCAGATCCGCATAGTGGACGTCGGCGTTGAGCCAGAGCCTGTCCATCAGCTGCAGCTGGCTCCAGAGCGCAACCATATTGCCACGCAATCGGTAATCATACCGATCTGAGGGATGCTGGCGTTGACTTGCGGTCGACAGCAACGCACCGGCCTGCCAGCTCTCGCTCAGTTGATAACCGATGCCCACAGAGAGGTTGGCGGTATCGGTGTCGCCATCATTGAAAACATCATTTTTATTGCGTGCATGCTGACCGGCATAACCGCCAAATACTGTGAACTGACCGGCCTCAATGGGTTGCTTACGCTGCTGCTGAAGATGACCATCCAGAGTGTTGTGCATGTCATGCAGCATGGCGAGTGGGGCCTGCGTCAGCACCGCAACCTGCGCGGGTGCATCCAGAATCGACTGAATGTAGTCGGCAATGATGGCATGTACCGCCGGACTGGGATGAAGGCGATCGGCGAACAGATAATTTTGCTGGGACGAAAAACCTGCTGTTGATGAGGTACAGTCAACGGAGGAGGTTCCGGGCGGACAGGCCATGCCTGCGGTATTACTCAATCCATAAACCGCGGGGTTGTCGATGACTTCACTAAAGAGCCCATTAATATCAACCCGGACGATATTACCCTGGGTATTTGCCAGCGCGTTTTCCTCCAGCTGATTGTACCGCGCCGTCAAGGCTGCCGCCTGAGCGCTCAGCTGTTGCCAGGCGGCGAATAACTGCTGCGCGAGCAGATCGCGAACCGCAGGAACACCGGAGAGTTGTCCGGCTGCCTGATTGAACGCAGCCTGAATAGCCTGCTGTCTGGCGGCACTGTTGGGCGTTGCGGCAGCATCCAGTGACTGAAAGGCAGCAGATACGGCTGCGGCACTAAACGGCTGAAGAATCGCCTCGATCAGCGCGGGCGTGGCACCTACGTTAGGGACTGTCGGCACAATCACGGTGCCTGCGCCAGCATTAAGCAGCGCTTTCACCTGACTGACGGCCGCACCGGCACTGTTGTCAATGAGGGTGGTGGCCAGCGGAGGAAGCGCAACGGCTGCGGCCAGGTCGTTACCGCCTATCCAGTGAATATATAATCCGTTGGGATCGGCGTGACCGTTGGTCGATGCGAGGTAACGCGCCACCTGATCCTGAGTATTAAACTGCGAATTAATAGCGGGTACGGCAACAGCCCCGCCTGCCGCGTAGTTGCTGCCGCCCTGGGAAGAAGGCTGGAGCGTAAGCCCTGCCTGCCGCGCAAGGATTTCGTCATACAGCGGATTGGTTGCAGAATTATAGGTAAACCGCCCCACATTTCCGGTATCGCTCAGACTGTCACCAAATACGGTAAGACTGTCCCATGCCATGGCCTGCAGCGATGTTGTCAGGGCACTGACCGTGGCCAGCGCCACTAAGGATACAGGAAACCACACACGCGCTCTCTTCATCATTTGCTCCGCTCAGGGATGTAACAAGGATGGATAAATCGAAGAACAGCAAAAAACATCACGGCTCAGTAATAGCCGTTGAGAGTGAAAGGCTCCAGGTGAAAGCTGGGGTGCGCTCGCAAAAACGAAAACTTTTTTTAAAATTCCGAAAAGTGCCAGCCGCACCTGAGCCCGGAGCGCGAAAAACGTGCCTGGCGAGGCCAGAACGGAGGCAATGCCGTCGACCCTGGCGACCGTGGCAAGGTCTCATCAGTCAGGACGGTGTGACACCCAACCAAGGCGCTATTTTTTAGCCGCAGGCTTAAGCCCACGGTAAAGGTCCTGCAGTCTTTTCATGGTTTTCACGGTGCGGTCAGGCAGGGAGGAGGCAACCGACAAAATCATCATCTCCAGGCAAACCATTACGGTGCCATGGAGCGGAATTCGCCCCTTCTCTCCACCGCGTGGAACGTTGATTACCACATCCGCTTCGCGGGCAAAAAAGGAGTCAGTGGCATTCGTGAGTAAAATAATGGGCACGCCGAGTCTTTTGGCTTCACGCACCACGGTGCTTCCCTCACGGTGGGCAGACTTCTGCGCCATCATGATCAGCACATCGCCGCGCTGCAAGGCCAGCATTTGCTCCGCCAGCGCTATCCCTGCCCGGTTAAGTGAAAATGACGCCAGGCCAATTCGGTTTAACAGGCGGGCGCTGTAGTCCGCAAGGATGCCTGAGGCATTGATGCCAAAAATGGCAACCTGACGGGCTTCGATCATCAATCCGGTAGCCTCGGCCAGCGCCTGACGGTTTTGCTCAGAGGATAAAACATGGCAGGCATGAAGATGCCCTTGCAAAACAAAGTCTATGGACGAGGTGACATCACGCGTCACGTCGTTGACTGTGGTTGTCATCTTCTCCTCTGACGACATGCCAGGGCCGAACCAGGCCTGCAGCACTTTTTTCAGATCGCGTAAGCCCGAAAACCCCAGCGCCTGGATAGCGCGGATAACGGTGGCGTCAGAGGTATGATTGGCGTCAGCAATATCCATCGCCGTGCTGTCAAGCACCGTTTCCCGGTTGCTATTGATGTAATGCGCCACAGCCAGAAGGCGTGGAGAGAGTTGATGCTCACGTGACCGGATACGCTCACCCACGATATCAACGCGGCCTTTAGTCTGCATTCCGATGATCGTCCGCCTTATCATTTTCACTGTTAAACATGTGATGGTATTCCCGCATGTATTGATCCTGAAGCGTCGTGAGTGCCGGAAACATGCACGCACAAAGCCCCAATGAGCTGCATAAAGGATAATGTTTCTCATTTCCCGCCCGCAGATAATGGCCCTGCACAATGTAGTCAGCAAGCAATTTTATCGCCAACAGGATTCTCCTCCAGGGACAGCTCACGCGTTTACTCGCCCAGAATGAATTAAAAAAACGATAAAATTCAAAACATAATGTCATTCACGCATCGCTTCTTCTGCATCTCGGGTAACATTTCAGGATGTAGTGAAAGCCCTCTCATTTCTGTTTACTACTACATCAGTCGATGGTTGAATGATTATCAATTACAAAAAGCGAGGCCGGGCAGATGCGGTTATCTGCCCGTCGCTGAATAAACACACGCCATACACAGGGTTATTTCCTTTATTTCTGTCATTGATGATCAGCGAAAAAATAATGAAAAAACGTTCCAACGAGATTAAAAACCTGGGGATCCAGCAGGCAGTCATGCTGGCGATGTGTTCTGGCGCGCTGCTTGCCTCGGGTAATGGCCTGGCGGCGGTCAGCGATAATACGGTGACGGTAACCAGTGACGCAGAGCGTCAGGATGGCTACACCACGCCCACCAGCAGCGTGGCCAGCAAAGCCCCGGTGGCGCGTCTGGATGAGGCACAGTCTATCAGTACCGTGACACAACAACAGCTTGATGACTACCAGGCCAGCAGCCTGAGTGATGCAATGCGTTTTGTCAGTGGCGTGTCTGAAGCAAACACCCTGGCAGGCACGGAAGATGGTTTTGTGCGGCGTGGTTTTGGAAGTAATTCTGATGGGTCTGTTTATCGCGACGGCATCCGCAGCAGCCAGGGACTCAATCTGGATGCCACCACGGAACGCGTCGAGGTGCTAAAGGGTTCGGCTTCGTTACTCTACGGTATTCAGAATCCCGGCGGGATCATCAACGTGATCAGCAAAAAGCCGCAATATTCCTGGCACTCAGCGGTCAGTGGCCGCTACTCGAGCGAAGGCGGCGGTGCCGGTACGCTGGATGTTACAGGCCCACTGGGCAACGGCATTGCCTTCAGGCTCATCGCGGAAAAACAACGCCAGGATTACTGGCGTAATTTTGGCAGTGATGAACACGCGCTGCTGGCTCCCTCTCTTCAGTGGTATGGTGAGAAGGCCAGCCTGTTAATCAGTTACAGCGATTATCGTTATGATATTCCCTACGATCGCGGCACCGCGTTTATCAACGGCTCACCTCTCTCACTGCCCTACAAACAGCGGCTGGACGACAAAGCCAATCATGCCTGGGGACGCAATCAGGCACTTAACGCCCATTATGACTGGCAGTTCAACGACAGCTGGAGCACGCGCCTGACGTTTGGCTGGAATCAGCGCCGTTATGACAATAATGAAGTGCGGGTAACGGCCATTGATCCTGCCAGCGGCGTTGTCACCCGGCGCGCGGATGCCAATCGCGGCTTTAATCATAAAACCAAGTACGTTTCCTGGGATGTTCTGGGCAATCCGGAACTTTTTGGCATGACGCATGCGCTGGTGTTTGGCACCGATTATGAAATGAACCAAACCTATCGGGCGCATCAGTATCAGGGCAGGAATGACAGACGTTTCAACTATTTCAATCCGGTTTATGACATGCTGTCTCCCGTCACCAGCAGCACGACAGAGAATACGGCAAATGCCAATAACCTAAACCGTATCCACAGCCGCTCGGTTTATGTCAAAGACAGTATTTCGCTGACATCCGACTGGATCGCCGTTGTGGGCGGGCGTTACCAACATTATGAGCAACGGGCTTCAAAAGGTTTCAACCCGGTGGTTCAGACACTGGATGATGAAGGGAATAAATTCCTGCCACAGGCCGGGCTGATTTATAAAATCACGCCAGATATTTCGCTCTACACCAGCATAAGTAAATCCTTTACCCCGTCAACCGATGTTGATGATGCGGGCAATGTGAGTCAACCCGAACAGGGCACGACATGGGAAGCAGGGAGTAAATGGCAAATTACCCCTCGCCTTTTCGCCTCTGTCGCCTTCTACAACATTGATGAAAGACAGATGTCGCTGAGCATCAACGGCACCAGCCGCCCCATTAACAAGGCGCGGTCTCAAGGGGTTGAGCTTGAGGTTAATGGAGAAGTGGCACCCGACTGGGACATCAGCGCCAATTACAGTTATGACAATGCCGAAATCGTCGATGACAAAATTAATCCGGCCAACAACGGCCATCGCCTACAAAATGCACCTGAACATGCCGGGGCGCTTTACCTGAGCCATAACCTGGTGATAAGCGGTTTACCCGGTGATTTCCGTGTTGGCGGTGGCGCACGCTATGTTGGCAGTCGCGCCGGCGATCCGGATAACAGCTTCTCTTTGCCGGATTACGTTGTTGCTGACGGCTTTATTGCCTGGAACAATCAGCTACTGGGTAAAAAAACGCAGTTAAGACTGAATCTTAATAACCTGTTTAACAAACACTACTACACGTCGAGCGGCGGTAACCTGCGTGTACGTGAAGGTGAAACCCGTAACCTGATGGTGCAAGCCCGTGTTGAATTCTGATCCCTGCAAAACAATCTGCCGGCTCCTACTGCTGCTGTCCCTGACAATCAGCAGCGTCGCCTGGGGCAAGACGATTACTGACATTAACGGCGATCGGGTTGATATTCCCGCTCGTCCTCAGCGTATTGTCCTTGGCGAAAGCAGAATGTTGTACACCTTCGCCATGCTGGAACCCGGCAATCCGTTCAAAAGGCTGGTCGGCTGGCCACAGGATCTGAAGAAGTATGACCGGCAGACATGGAATATTTTCGCGCACAAATTTCCAGAGATGCTCAACATACCATCGTTAGGTTTTGATGGAATAAATGATATTAATCCTGAACAGGTGATTGCGTTAAAACCGGACGTGGTGATCCTGCCCGAGCTCGCCCGCAGCAATGATGCCGGGCAACGGCTGGAAAAGGTGTTGAAAGCGGCGAACATTCCCGTGGTGAAAATCGATTTGCGGGTACATTTACTGCAAAACACCACGCGGAGTGTTGCCATCCTTGGGGATGTACTGGATCAGCCACAGCGTGCATCGGCGTTCAACCAGTTTTATCAGCAACATATGCAGGTTATTCAGCAGCGCCTTGCCCGTTATCAAGACCCTAAACCTACCGTGCTGTTACAGCTCCATCTGGGCCGCCGCAATGAATGTTGCGTCACCGCCGTGAATGGCAGCCTCGGTGAGGTGCTGTCGCTGGCGGGGGGAGATAACATTGCCGGTAAAACCCTGGCTGGCGTTTTTGGCCGACTGGATGAAGAAGCCGTGATTGTCGCGCATCCGGATTTTTATTTTGCGACAGGTAGCGGAGACAGTGGCGATTCATCGGATCTGAACATCGGCCCCGCCGTCAGTCCGGCTGAAACACGCGCGTCCCTGATCCAACTGACTGCGCAACAAAATGGCCTTAAGCAGCTTCGGGCCCTTCATAACGGTCATGCTGCCGCACTGTGGCACAACTTTTATCTCAGCCCGTGGCACGTTGCGGCAGCAGAATTTTTTGCTAAAACCCTGTATCCGGATCGGTTTAAAGACCTTGACCCGGAACACACCCTGCAGCAGATATTCACCTCGTTCCTGCCTGTCCCCTATTCAGGAACCTACTTTTATTCGCTGGAGAAAGCATCGCCTTAAAGCGCGGTCAGGCGGCAGACTGAACATCGCGCCGCCAGAACCGGCTGGCATAATATCAGTGTTGGTTTTTAACCCTTACGATATCGGCCATCACTGATAACGCTATCTCCGCAGGCGTTTTACTGCCAATGGCCAAACCTATCGGTGCCTGAATCCTGGCCAGCTCATCCTCAACCAATCCGGCTATCGCCGTTAAGCGTGCCTTCCGCTTAGCGCTGTTTTTTACCGAGCCCATGATGCCGATGTAAAAAGCGTGCGTATTGACCGCTTCCATCATGGTTAACTCATCAATACGGGGATCGTGTGTTAACGACACAATGGCAACAGCAGCATGGGCACCGTTTAACTCCAGCCAGCGCGCAGGATGCTGTGGCACAATCGTCACGTTGTCTTCACCCGAAAAATGACGCTCCAGTTCACTTAACATTGCCGAACGATGCTCACAGACGCGCACATGAAAACCCAGAAGCTGCCCAAGACGAATGCATTCAAACGCAACTGTAGAATACCCGGCCACCAATAGTTCAGGAATCGCGCCGACGGGCAACACGATGTCGGGGTCCTGATAGCTGAGTACGGGTAACGCGGCGGACGTTGCAACCCTCTCCCACGATGCGCGCTCGCCCACCGTCAACTTTTTGATCATCCGGGTTTGGCCGATAAGCGCCTGATGCATTGCACTTAACAACGCGCCGCTGAGCATGTCAGGAAGCAGATACTCCACCAGCACGTCCAGACGACCGCCACAAGGCAACTGCACCCGGGTTTGCCGTCCGCCATCACCATATCGGACAACCTGACTGCTTATCCGGTAATGTCCTTCCGCCAGACGTGCCAGGAAATCTTCTTCAATGCAGCCGCCAGAAAGCGAGCCACAGCAATCACCGCAGGCGTTAATCGCCATCATTGTCCCCGGTGCGCGTGGGGACGAACCCCAGGTGCGAAGCACGGTGCACAGCCAAATCGCCTGTCCCGCCTGATGCCAGTTCAAGGCCGTTTCGATAACCCGCTGATCCAGCGTAATCATGAGCTGCTCCTTACTCGCAGTAAGTCTTCCGGGTAGTCAATATCCTCCAGGCAGCCCCAATCGCTGAGCGGCACATAGCGGATTTGCTGGTTTAACAGTAAATGTTGTGCACCCGTATCGCCTGAGAGCTGTTGCAGCGCGGGAAAAAATGTTCGCTGGAAGCCAACCGGATGGCCTGGCTGTCCTTTGACCCACGGTCGCACAAGCGGTGAAGCATGCAACGCCTGCTCCACCGCCTGATAGCTGTCAGTCGTGACGAAAGGCATATCACCGAGCGCGATAATGACGGCATCATAGTCCAGGCAGGCGCTGACGCCTGCTGCTATGGAATCTCCCAGCCCCTGGCTGTCACAGAAAACAGCACGCACGTTGTCCAGCAGCACATGAATAGCCTTATCTTCCGGGCGCGTCACAACAATGATATCCATACCGCTTGCCCTTGCCTGTTCCAGCGAATGCCGGAGGACGGCTTTATCCTGCAGTACCGCCAGCAGTTTATGCTGGCCGTTTGCCTGTCGAAACCGGCGGCTCATCCCCGCCGCCGTGAGCACAATCGCCGTCTTCACATCCGCCTTCCCGGCAACCTCGCTGCCCATATTTAAAGGATTTTATCCAGCGTGATGGGCAAATCCCTGACGCGCTTACCGGTCGCGTGATAAACCGCATTGCTGATAGCCGCAGCAACGCCCACGATACCCAGTTCACCGACCGTTTTACCGCCCATGCTGGTGGCCTGATAATCAGGTTCACCGACATCAATGGTGGTAATCTCGGGAATATCCGCATTCACTGGAATCAGATAATCGGCAAGATTATTGTTAATCACCCGACCATTACGCGGATCGATGATGCCGCCTTCGAGTAATGCCTGACCTACCCCCATGATCATGCCGCCCACCCACTGACTTCGGGCGAGTTTTGGATTATAAAGTCGGCCACTATCAAAGGCCGCGACCATACGTTTCAACCGTATGGTGCCAAAGTCTTCGTCCACCCGCACCTCAACAAACTGTGCGCTCCAGCTGTGGGCCGAAACCGTATCCGGCCGGCTCATTTCATTCAGACTACCGGTAACGCTGTCCCGTTCCTGCGCAGACATGTCCGGTAAAAACGTGCCGCCTTCAACGCTGAGCCCATTGAGGTTAGCCAGCTTAAGTAGCGCCCCCAGGCCAATGGCCTGAGACGGTTTAGCCGTGAGATGGATGCCACCCTGGGCCAGAGTGAGTTGGTCATGCGAAATGCCGGCAAGAGGGGAACCTGAGGTCTGACTGGCCAACGCCAGTAAACGGGCGCGCAGCTTTTTCGCGGTATCGTCTACGGCAGCAGTCAGATTCCCCGCCAGCTGGGAGCCACCTGCAACGCCAGCCCGGGGCAGTTGCGTATCGCCCAATTCAACATCAATGCGATGTGAATCAACGCCCAGAATGTCTGCGGCGGTTTGCGCCAGTATGGTGTAAGTACCGGTACCAATATCCGCTCCTGCGCACTGCACCACGAACTGACCTTGCGGAGAAAGCAGGATTTTGGCTTCCGCTGGCATGGTGTTGACCGGATAGGTCCCCGAGGCCATTCCCCAGCCAATCAGTTCGCGTCCTTCACGCATCGATCGGGGCGCCATGACGCGTTTATCCCAACCAAACGCCTCAGCCCCTTTTTGGTAGGCCTCTTTAAGCCGACGCGAACTCCACGGAAGATCTTTTTGGTAATCACGATCGGCCCAGTTAAGTAGCCGAAAAGCCAGGGGATCAATATCCAGTGCGTAAGCCATCTCATCCATCGCCACTTCAAGACCGAACGCGCTGGGGTTTTCACCCGGTGCGCGCATCCAGCCAGGCGTTACCGTATTAACAGGTCTGACCTGATGTTGGGCGGAGAGATTTTCGATGGCATACATGCGGCCAGTGACCTTGCTGCAGTTTTCGGCGAACACGTCAATGAGTGATGTCTCACTAAAACTGCGCAGGATAACGGACTGAATCTTTCCTTCCCGCGTCGCCCCCATTTCCAGCTGTTGTGAGGTCGCCGGACGTCCGCCCAAACCCGTAAAGGTTTGCGGTCGCGTCAGTGACACACGAACCGGACGATTGAGCGCGCGCGAGGCCACACAGGCCAGCGCAACATGTGTGTAAGGCACGGGCTTAGAACCGAAGCCGCCCCCCACATAGGGCGAAATGATACGCACCTGTTTGGGTGAGATGCCCATCCATTCCGCAATTTCGACCTGGGCGCCCATCACCCACTGGCTGGGTTCCCAGACGGTCATATGATCGTTCTCCCACTGTGCAATACAGCCATGGGGTTCCATGGGCATATTGTATTCACGCGGGGTGGTATAGCGCTGATTGATGCGGACTTCAGACTGGTTCATGGCGCTCTGCGCATCACCCATCTCAATATCCTGAGCTGGGAGCGGCTTGGGTTCCACCCCTTCATCTGTCGGTGATATCAGCGCAGGCGTAATGTCATAGTCAATCTCTACCAGCGAAGCTGCGTAAGTTGCCTGTTCGAAGGTTTCGGCTACCACCAGACCAATGTTCTGACCGTTGTGAATAATCACGTCATCCTGGATCGGCGTATAGGTTGTCTGCGCGGCGCCCCCGTCAGCGATTGCCGTCGGCTGATGAATTTTCAGTGAATTGAGATGCGTATAAACGGCAATAACACCCGCTGCGCTTTCTGCTTTAGTGGTGTCCATGTGTTTGATGCGACCGCTGGCGACGGTGGACTGGATGACCACGCCGTGCACAGCATTCTCGGGTGTATGTTCGATCGCGTAACGCGCTTTTCCTGTCACTTTAACCTCACCATCACCCCGGGTGCGCGGCGTCCCCAGTCCTGACAGGCTTGCGGGTGCACGGCGATAGCGTTCGTTGTGATCCCCTGTGGAATCCACGGCGTCTCCGCTGTGAAGCAGGTCGTTTTGGTCATGGGTCATACGATTTCTCCTGCCGCCATCAAGGCGCGTGCGATTACCCGCGGTGTAAGCTGTAGTTTATGCGCATTCCCGGAGAGCGCCTGTGCTTCCTGGTTAATCAGCTCTGCAGCCTCATACAGCGTTTGGTGTTCAAAAGGCTTTCCTGTCAGTGCCTGTTCAATGCGGCGTGCGCGCCAGGGTTTCGTTGCCACACCACCTAAAGCGATATGGACCGTTTCGATCATGCCCTTATTAAGCGTGAGTCCAACGGCTGCACTGGCGCTGGCGAATTCGTAGGAGGTACGATCGCGGACTTTTAAATAGTGAGACTGCTTAAGCGCCGGGGAACATGGGATCTCGATGGCTACGATGATTTCATCCGCCAGCAACGCATGTTCTTGATGAGGTGTATCACCTGGCAGAAGAAAGAAATCTTCAATCTGAATGCGTCGGCTCTGCTGCTGGCTGTTTTGTACCACAACTGTTGCATCGAATGCCGTCAGAGCGACCGCCAGGTCGCCGGGATAAACCGCCACACAGTGGTCGCTGTTTCCCAGAATAGCGTGGTTGGTGTTCACACCATGCCGCGCAGCGCAGCCGGAGCCAGGCACGCGTTTATTGCACGCAGAGAAGGTGGCCGGATCGCGATAATACGCGCAGCGTGTGCGCTGGCATAAATTGCCGCCGATGGTAGCCATGTTGCGAATCTGAGGCGACGCCGCCTGCCATAAGCTGCCGTACAAAGCCGGCGCCTCGCGCTCACAGGCCGGATGATTCGCCAGCTCACTCATGGTGACCAGAGCACCAATGGTGATGTTATCCTGACCAAAATCCATCGCAGACAGGTTGGGTAATCCAGCGATATCAGTGAGCCGGGACGGCGTAAAGACACCACATTTCATTAAATCGAGCTGTGTCGTCCCCCCCGCGATAAGATGATTTTGGGGATGTTGTTTGGCGCCGGCAGCATCCTCAACGGACTGCGCAACCTGCCAGTGAAATTCATTCATCGTGTCTCCTCCGCCATTTCCGCCGCGGCCTGTTTAATGGCATCAAGGATGAAAGGATACGCACCGCAGCGGCAGAGGTTGCCACTCATATATTCCCGAATTTCGTCGTCAGAACCGGTATGGCCCTCTTTAATGCAGGCCACCGCAGACATAATCTGACCTGGCGTACAGTAGCCGCACTGGAAACCATCATGCTCAATAAAACAGCGTTGCACCGGGTGCAGTTCACCCGAAGAGTGTTCCAGGCCTTCAATTGTGGTCACGGCTTTACCTTGCGTCTGCACGGCCAGTGTCAGACAACTCAGTACCCGCTGCTCGTTTACCAGCACGGTACAGGCACCGCACTGCCCCTGATCGCACCCTTTCTTGGTACCGGTCAGGTTGAGATGATCGCGCAGTGCATCTAATAGGGTTACGCGAGGATCGATGTTGAACTGTCGGGTCTGTCCATTGACCTGCATCATTAACGGTATTGTTTCTGACATTGTCTTTTTCCCATGGTTGCAGGGCCGGTTAGGTGATCGGTTACGTATACATAACGGGCGAGATAAGAACGGGGAAAGCCGGATAACCCTGATGTTTACATGCGTATGTACGTCATTAGGTTTAGCACTTATTTTCAGGGTAAGAGGTAAAAATACGACGATTGCGTTAATTAACCCGGCTGGTCGCCCTGTTTATTCTGGCGACCAGCACAGTAATCAGCAGGAGGATTCAGACAGGCGAGAAAGTTTATAGTGAGTGGTGATTAAACTGACGATGAAGATCAGAGCGAAAAGCACCACAATGGTCGGTGCGGGAGCACTGTCAACAAAAAATGAGAGATAAACGCCGCAGAGCGAGACGACCAGCGAAACAAACGTCGCCAGTATCAACGCATGGGAAAACCGATCCGTCAGCAAAACGGCAATCGCTCCGGGTGCAATAAGCAATGAAATCGATAAAATAATCCCTACCGCCTTAAGCGTCGCCACAATGGTCAGAGACACCATACACAACAGGCTATAATGCAGCCAGCGTACCGGAAGCCCGCACACCTGAGCCTGTTGAGGATCAAAGCTGAACAGCATGAAATCGCGCCATTTCAGGCCGACGACAGCGACAATCACAGCGGCAATACCTAACGTCTGAAAAATATCTCTTTGGCTGATCCCCAGCATATCGCCGAATAAAATATGGTCGAGGTGAATCTCCGGCTTCAGGGCGATGTACAAAATCAGGCCAACCGCAAACATCCCGGAAAAAACAATACCCAGAACCGTGTCCTGCTTGATTCTGCTGTTCTCTTTAAGGTAGCCACTGGCAATAGCACAAAACAAACCGGCACTGAATGCGCCCACAGCCAGAGGTAATGCCATCATCCACGCCAGTACTATGCCTGGAAAGACAGCATGGCTCATCGCATCACCCATCAACGCCCAGCCCTTCAGGACCAAAAAGACTGACAGCAGCGCACAAGGCACGGCAACCACCGCGGCGATGAGTAAAGCATGATTCATAAAACCAAACTGAAAAGGTTCCAGCCACATTATCCATTCTCCCGCACAGCCTGCGCCCGGGCACGACGACGATTCGCCAGCACACCGTGCTTAGGCGCAAAGATGAACGCCAGTAAAAACAGTAACGTTTGCGCAACGACAATAATGCCGCCCGTTGCGCCATCGAGATAATAACTTGCCCACGCGCCCAGAAAGCTCGTGATGCTGCCAATGGCAACCGCGATGGCAAGTAACCGGGGGAAGCGATCGGTCAGCAACCATGCCGTTGCGCCTGGCGTGACAACCAGACAGATAACCAGAAACGCGCCCACGGTTTGTAACGCAGCCACGGTCGAAGCTGCCAACAAGGTGAAAAATAGGATCTTAAGACGTACCGGATTTAAACCAACGGCGCGAGCATGGTTTTCATCGAAAAAGGTGACCATTAAATCTTTCCATTTGAAAAACAAAATGGCGACAGAAGTTAGTCCGATAATCATCAGCTGAATGATATCGGAAGGCGCAATAGCCAGAATATTGCCCAGCACGATAGTCTGAATATTTACCGAAGTGGGATTGAGGGACACCATAAACAGCCCAAGGCCGAAGAACGAAGAAAAAATCAGGCCGATGATAGTATCTTCTTTCAGCCGCGTGCGCTGGTTGAGCAACAGCATGCTCCCTGCCGCTAAGCCCCCTGATAAAAAAGCGCCCAACGCAAACGGCAGTCCGAGCATGTAAGCGCCCGCGACACCGGGAACAATAGAATGAGACAGCGCATCACCAATAAGCGACCAGCCCTTTAACAACAGATAACAGGACAGAAAGGCGCACAGCCCGCCGACCATGGCTGAAATCCACATGGCGTTCAACATATATTGATAACCAAAAGGTTCAAGGAGTGCGGTCATCGTTTACTCCGTGATGAATGCGTGTCCGTGAATGCATTAACCGGACGTTCATGATCGGTGATAACCTGCGTGATACCGCCCTCAGTCATGACATGGCGAAGTACGCCACTGAATGTCCGCTCCAGATTCTGCTGCGTAAATGTCGTCGCCGTGGGGCCGCAGGCAAGAACCGTGCCTTTAACCATGACGGTGTAATCACAAAACTCTGTCACGGAGCCAAGGTTATGAGTCGAAACCAGCATGGTTTTTCCTTCCTGCTTTAGCTCACGCAACAGGCTGATGATTTTGACCTCGGTATGAACATCAACGCCTGTGAAGGGTTCATCCAGTAAAATCACCTCGCCCTGTTGCGCAATGGCCCGCGCAAGGAAAACGCGTTTCTTCTGACCGCCGGAAAGCTCACCGATTTGGCGATGGCGAAAATCCAGCATGTCAACGCGTGCCAGCGCATCAGTCACCCGATCGCGATCCTGCCGTTTAGGGATACGCATCAGGCCCATATGCCCATAGCGCCCCATCATAACCACATCATCCACCAGAACTGGAAAAGACCAGTCAACCTCCTCGGCCTGCGGCACATAGGCGACCAGACTGCGGCGAAGCGCCTTACGCGTTGGCAATCCCAGTACGCTAATATGGCCCGATCGCGCAGGCACAAATCCCATTAGCGCTTTAAAAAGCGTAGATTTACCCGAACCATTTATCCCGACGAGTGCAGCAATTGACCCGGCTGGCACGCTAAAGCTGGCATTGTGCAGCGCTGTATGCCCGTTACGGTAGGTTACTGAGAGGTCCGAAACATCAATTGTGGGGTTCATGGTGTTTTCATCCCGTCCTGAATGCCGTTTACCAGCGTCTGGGTGGTCACCTTCAACAGGTCAAGATACGTTGGCACAGGCCCGCTGGCCGCACTTAATGAGTCAACGTACAACACACCGCCATAATGTGCGTGCGTTTCGCGCGCGACCTGGCGTGCAGGTTTATCGGAGACGGTGCTTTCACTGAAGATGACGGGAATGGCATTCTTTTTCATCTGATCGATGACGTTCCGAACCTGCTGTGGCGTTCCCTGCTGATCGGCATTGATTGGCCAGAGATAAAGTTCTTTAAGCCCTAAATCACGTGCCAGATAGGAAAAAGCGCCTTCGCTGGTCACTATCCAGCGTTTGTTTTCTGGTATGGCGGCGAGTTGCTTACGAACAGGTTCGAGTGCTGCAACGATCTTTTGCTTATAGGCGGCTGCGTTCTCCTGATAAATGCTGGCATTAGCCGGATCGTGCTTTACAAGCGCATCACGAATATTATCTACATAGATCAGTGCGTTATTCGGTGACATCCATGCGTGAGGATTGGGTTTGCCATTATAAGGTCCTTCCCCTATTCCTATCGGAGAGACGCCTGTTGAAACAACAACTTCAGGAACGCCTTTGAGATGTTGATAAAAACGCTGAAACCACAATTCCAGATTTAAACCATTAGTCATCACCAACTGTGCACCCTGTGCACGTTTAATATCGCCCGGGGTAGGTTGATACTCATGAATTTCGGCACCAGGTTTGGTGATTGATGTGACCTCAGCCGCCTCCCCTGCCACATTTTTTGCCATGTCAGCAATAACGGTGAAAGTGGTGACGACCTTAAATTTATCAGCCGCATAGCTGTTGAGGCTAATAAAAACACTTAACATCATGCCAAGTGTTGAAACCGATAATTTACTCATCATGTTCGTCATCCTGAGATCAATGAAAAAAAAGACAATAATTTAGCACGTGCTAATTTTTATAGCACAGGCTATAAAATTGACATAGAAACACTTTGTGAAGTTTTATAATGGAATGAATGGAAGTTATAAGTTTTGTAATGAAGAGTGGCTAACTAGTTATTTTGAAAGTAAAAATCCAACAGTGTAGCGCCATCGAATAATGAAGAAACCACCTTGATGCAGGTCCATAAGTTGGATGAATCAACGCTGAGCGCGCCGAGTAAAACAGGAACGCTATTCTTTGCTAATATTAACTTGTCGTATGAAAGGCAAAGGAGATCATTTTGTTACTTTCCCAGCAGCACCTGACAAACACGATCATCGGCGAAGCCGCTCTGAACCTGATCGCCATCAATCAGGACGTCAGCGTGGAGTCTCTTGTGGATGAGCTCAAAGTAATGACCCGGTCTGAAGTGGATGAAGCCAGGCTGTCACAGCTTGATGATGCAACCAAATGGCTGATGGGTTTCAGGCAAATCGGTTCGCGCCTCACTTCAGGCACAGGCTGGTCTGCACGCAAATCAGCATTTTCAGGATCTGCAGACAACGACGGCGATGACATTGTCATAAAATAGTTATATGCTTACATTTAGTGCAATATGTTAACTTTAAGCTTAATGTTGACACCGTGCGTTATATCCCCCCATGCGTTATATCCCCTCCACTTCACACCTCTGTAACTCTCTGTTTTTAATCAATTAGCACTTTTTGCACAAAAAACTCCTGTCAAGACCATCAAAATTCTGTACAAGTTTTTGAAAGATGTATAACTTTCGCTCTATGGCAAAGTACATTTTAACCATCTGAGGATAATCGTATGCGTCAGAACGGACATGCACCGGATAATACCAGCGACATCGCCCGTTACTTCAGCCAGGCAAATTTGCCCTCTCAGCAGGAAACGCTGGGTGAGATTGTTGTTGAGCTACTGCGCGCAGGCCAGACACTTTCACGCAAAGCAATTTGCAGTAAATTGCTCCATCGTCTTGATGGTTGTGATGCTAAAGAGCAACAACGTCATTTTCAGAAGCTGATTGGACTACTGTTTAGTCGCGAAAGCTAATACAAATTTACCGTTTAAAATTAATTTATTACCTTAAGTAATTTCTGATCGGGCAGTACCATGTTTACTCACAGGGATCGTACCGCCCACAGCTGACGCGGGAAGGTTAGCTGTCCCCGTCATCGTAGCCGGAGCATGGCTACAAATTCGTAATCAGAGAAGCCAGTATGTACAGAAGTGAAGAAGAAAAAATAACGGATGTCATGATTGGTGAGGCCGTTCTGACCTTACTGAAATCAGAAAGTCCAATATCCAGCAATGCGCTGATTGCTCAACTTGAAGCAATGGCGAGCGAAACCGAGGACGCAACCAGGTTGAAAGCCATCAAGGTTGCGATTGTTGAAGTACAAAAAGGCATGGCCACAGCGAACAGTCGCCGCCGGGTGGATCTTCCCGAGCGAGATAAGCACCGTTTGAACAACGACGGCCCACCTGAAGGCTCTAAAAAACACTAAATCTGACGCTGGCGTTTAAGATTTAAGCGGTCCCAGCGAGAGAAAAGATGGGCATCAGAGTGTGTTATGCCCGATCACCCTTACTACTTAATGACCTTGTCGGCTGACTCCTTAAGACGCCACTGACGATTTTAGAGAATGATAACTATGCAACAGAGCACATCAGATTTAGCCATCATCGAGTTTTTTCGCAGTGAGGGAGAGCACCTTGCTCAGGAGACTGAGCTGCTTGGCAGAGTTATCAGAAATATCGTCAGTGACGAAAAACGCGTAACCAATAAAGCGATCATCCTGTACCTCATTGCTGAACTCGAATCGACGGATGATGAGTTCCAAATCGAACTGTTACGCAGAACGCTTGAGATCGTGGTAGGACGTACGCCAGATGATGCAGGGGTTTAGTTTCGCATCTGACAGCTGTGGTGAGGGAGTTTATCCTAAGTCAGCGTGAGTTTGTTGACCTGCAACGCAGACTGATTGCAGGTCACTCTTAATGCATTTTGCGTGAGAAAAAATGGATTGCGCGCTGGCAGAGTAATTTAAATCTTTTGTCTCGGCTGTCCTGACTCAAACGAAACAATGCATCTGTGATCTGGTGAAACTGCACGGGTTCACCTACCTTCAAAAGTTCACTCACCACCGCCCCAATTAGCGCACGAATGTCGTTGTCTTCATGGTTATTCACATAACCTCCAACCGGTGTATGTATATACAGACTAACACTTTTGTGGTGAGGAAAACAAAGCCGGCAGAGCAAATAAACCTTAAGCGAAGCGGTAAAATCTTCTTATACTACTGATTTAATTATACAATAATTTTATTTTACCACGACCAAACTAATGAAATGGTCATTCTTTTCTAAATCAGATAAAACGTAAATTTTCATTACTTTTTGTCAATTCTATGGACTTGTTCACCGGTCATATTCTGGAAGTTAATTTCTCTATTTAGGTTGCTATACCAATATTAAAATACAGTCTTAAAATAATCATTTTGCTAGTAATAGCGGCACCTGAAATAAAATTTCAGGTAACCACCCTTAATAGAAATCAACTAGTAAAGCTTTTTTGCATTATACAATGTAATAACAATCGCGCCAGCTGCAAGGGCGATGAGGAAAATTCCCAGTCCAATCATAGCGTTAAATGCATAGGTTTTAAACAGTAATAGCCCGACAATGCACCCCGTTAAAAAAGATAATACTGTGGTTAAATGTGTATATAGCTGCTTCTGGGCAAATCGTCTGTCGCAAGGTTCAGCCCGAGATATAAAAGATGATAAATAGGAACCTAATGCGATGCCTGCGTCAGTTAGCGTACCGGTAATATGGGTTGATCTGACGCGGCCGTTCGACAGTTGCGTAGAAGTCGCGTTATGTAAGCCCATTAGGAAGCCCAGCATTAGCAAGACTTCACCATTGTAGCTGGGTGAATAAAACCATTTTTCGAAGAGTGACGCTGCCGTCAGTGCAAACCCTTCAGCCAGAATGATCAGGCAGAAGATAGTTCTGATTTTCCGTCTTTCGCCAGCAATAATGAACAATCTCGCGCTGGTACAACCGATCACAAACGCAGAAATCAGACCCGCCAGGAAAACCAGGCTATCAAAGTCAGAAGTGAAAACTTCGTTTGAAATCTGAGAAGTATTACCGCTCATGTGTGACGGAAAAAAACCAAACGCACCTAAAGCCATTGCGTTGAGTATCCCGGCAGTCGTTGCCAGTGCCAGAGCCAGATATCTGTCTTCGGTATGTGACCGTATTTTCTTCTTCTTTATCAGCACGCGTTTCCCCTATAAATGTGCATAAATATCAGTCTGGATCCTGAGGCTCCAGACAACTAATAATAGTATGATTTTAAAAACTCAGCGGTGAATACAGATAAGTCTGGGTCTGTAACCTATTAATTGTATTGATTTTTATAGTTTCATTGACTGATTTCATAAAACGTCAATGCCGGTCATTTTTTTTTGCTGCTTATGACCAGGGCTGGTGCCTGGCGTAACTTGACAGCCTAATCGAGGCAGAAGATTTAACTAATAGCACTATTTATGGCAGGATATGCGACCGGACTGATGCCCCTGTTGGCCAGTGAGAAGAATGACTCTGGATGGATAGATGACAGTACTAAAACCCGCTTTTCTTATCCCCGCCGCCCTTGCCGTTGGGTTACTGGGCTGGTGGCTGACACCTCATTATGACGCTGAAGATGAAAACTACTACATTTCTGTGCTCTGCGCCGTACCTCAGCAAAATGAGCAACAGCTGCAGAAAGACATGAAAAACGTTATAGAAGGCAGTAATTCAGACTATGCGTTGCAAAAAATACATTTTGTTCCTGGCCTGGCCGCTCGGGTGATAGACAACTGGAAACGTCTGACTCAAGAACAGCAGCAGCAGGCAGCACTTAGCAATCAAGCGTGCTCGCAGTTGCTAATGACCAACAAGTAATACATTGGGAGTTAAGCACTATGATGCCTGTGCGGAAAAACTATGCTTCACTTGGGGAAGTCACTGCGCCCTATGTTCATGCCGTCAGCCACAATCAAACGCTCTATGTCTCAGGCTTAACGGCGTTTGGCACGCCTGCAAACCAGGGGGATATCGCGGCGCAGGCTGCAGTGATTTTTGATCAGCTGGAAAGCATAGCGGCGGCTGAAAACACCTCTCTGCAGCAACTCATTAAGGTCACCCTCTTTGTAACCTCTTTTAAAGATATTGATGCACTCCGCAACGTGCTGTTTAAACGTTATGGCGATTATTTACCTGCGAGCACATTGGTACAGGTCAGTGCTCTCTTCTCACCTGACTTACTGATTGAGATCGACGCTATCCTGGGTATTTGAACATTTATAAACCTCATTGTCTGGCTTATAAAAGGGTCAGGAAATGAGGTAACGCATTGATTTATAACACAGCACTTCATTCAGCGCAACTCACTGGCAATGGGAGTAAAATTTCGTTTTGCGCAAAACCGTTCAAACCACCCAGTGCGACCTGAACAATCACCGGCTGTTATCGACACATTTTAGGTGATGAGAGATGTTTTCGGACCTGGCATCTACTTCGGCATAAAAGACTCAATAAATTCTGATCATACTGCATGATTAACAACTGACTATTATCGTCTTTCCCTTCTCTCATCCCTGACCTAACGCTTTATACTTCAGTAGCCACACTGTCTAATAGCATTGAACAGGTTCATGCCTAAGTGACACAGAGCTGAAAGGCTATAAATGCCCCCGACGTTAGTGGTACTGAGTAATCTGGTGGAAATTCTGGAATCCCTGCGTAACAAAGTCCCCTTCCCTACCCTTTACCTGCCTGAAGTTCAGCGCTGGCTAAAAGTCAGTGACAATTGTTGTCTTGAAACGCGCATGACAGATGAATTATCACTGAGCTTTCATCTCTTCATCTCCACCCATTACCGCTTTCACTCTGCGCCCACCCCGGCAAAGACATTTGCGTCTTGAGGAATAAGTATGTTGTCGAATCGCCGCTTGTGCCTCGTCTTCGTGAACGATTACGCAAATCGCACTCCACGCCGGGCTGAACAGTTTCAGTTAACGAGGAGGGCTGCCCGCTTTTCGGCTTAAATGCTGAACCAGTGACTATCTGCTCATAAAAAGAAATTGTGCAAGACTCCCATCTTCATAAGGCTGATATCCGTGGCGCAAATTGCCATTAGGTGCACAAGGTAAATTTCAGCCTGAAATCGCCAACTTTCAGGTGCTACTGATTACAGTGAACGTTTAAGTTGCATTCACTGTAATCGGTGAGAGAGGAAATAAAAACCAGCCAGAGGATGAATAATTTTTTTTGAACGTCAAAACACAGGCAACCCTTTGTATTATGTTAAATAACCAGGCATGGCCGCACATTGACGCGCCTGATATCTTTGACATCCCATGAAAATACGATGTTTTTTCCGTTGATCTGGCTAAAACACGTTAATTCCGCCACGTGGATTTCCCCTTCGTCGCGAGTGGTCATATATCTGCTTCAAAGCGATTTTAAGCCTGTTATAGACACTTGCCCCCAACATCCCATCATGTGAACGATATTTTTTTAACCCGGGTGAGCAACGCATCTCAACCGTTCACTGTACAATGCAATCCCGATCCTCTAAGTCAAGCCTGTATGATGCGATTAAAAACCCTGTCTAAAACGACCACTCGCCAACGAAGCTAGCCTGTTTTCATAATAACTGCATTCTACAATTTCATGCAGCAAACCCATTGATAAGTATGGATTTCAGCCTGAAATCGCCAAACAGATCATCTGCGTTTCTGATTACAGTGGTTTTGATTCGCTGTTATCAGTATCGAAAGTCATTCCCGTGATAGAAGCGGAATTTAGCCTCAGCAGGATGAAATAAACAAAACTCAGCTAACATGAGCATGTTATGAGTGAAGCACACCAAAACAGTCAATTTCAAAAGGATCTGGTTGCCGATTCACTGTAATCAGTTTTTTATCATGGATGAGAATGTGAAAGTGCCACAAAGTCGATGATCAAGCATATGGCCCAGGTTTACAGATTACAGTGAATGTCGGGTTGGCCTGAATGCAGTATTTAGTAAAAACATTATGCCAACGCCAGAAGCCGTTAGCTTCCGTCCGGGCATCACTCTTCTGTAAGGAATGGCATTTCTCTCCTCCTGCAGGCACTAATGCGAATTTAATAAAATGCCGCACAGCCTCATAATCCCTGTCAGTCAAGCTTTTAAGATCGCCGCAGCGGATAACACTGGGATTCCTTTTTTACCGCCCGCGAATAATGCCGTTACCGACGGCCGGGTAACACGAAGCTCTCCGACATCGCCATTATTTCATTCATCAACTTCGAGATCCGTCCCGGCACAACCGCAGGTAGCAGACTCAGCTGGCCGGTCAGATACAGCGTCGCCTGCTTAGAGCCCGGCTGATAAAGCTCCAATTCTTTAAGGCTGTATGCCATCTGCGCCATTATAAAGCGCTGCAGGTTGTACGCCAGTGCGATACTCCACAGCTCCTGCAGCACCAGATCCTGCTTTTTACTTATCCGCGTCAGCTCATTCTTCAGCACGTATTGCTTCATCTCCCTGAAGCCATGCTTGATTTCCCAGCGAGGGTCGTAAAGAACCACGATATCGGCTTTAGGATAGCGAACCGGATCACTCATTGACGTAAGACTCTGCACCGTTCTGCCACGGATTTACTTACTGATAAGCCTTGCCGTCAACGTGGCAGGCTCCCCCTCCCATTTGTTGCGCGCCAGCGGGGTCAGGCTCAGCTCAACCAGCTCATGCCCGGAACCAGCTTCTCCTTTACCCGTTACTGCGCACCGTTTCGCAACCGTATCATCCAGTGCATTTCGTTTCCTGATGCCTGCCAGTGGTGAAGAAGGTCCGGCACGTAAAAAACCTTATCCATTATTGTCAGGGAATAACCGGTGTCTGCTCCGTAAGCCGGTCGGTGATATCAACTTAGCTGGTTTCAGAGAGCCTGCCAAAGATCATGGCCGACAGCAGATGAGTGGTGACTTCCATCTGGCAGACCATGCGCAGCTATGGCCAGTCAGAGTGGGCGTGCTCATTATCCGTGCGGCCGAGTGCAGCATCATTTTCCGGCGCGTCAGGCGTTCGCCACAGCGTCCCGTCCACCGCCATCAGCGTGAGGCCGTTCCAGTGGATGGTGGTTTTTTTCGAACCAGAGCTGGCGGGTCTTTTCAAAGACCTGGCGGACGGCCTCAGCTCACGGCAGCTGACGTGCCTGGACGACGGCGCTGTGTGCGACGATGAGACGTTTACCGGACAGGACAATATCCAGATGTGAAACGAGCTGATTCATGGAAAGCGAGCGTAAAAGAGCCATGCCGGTCACTGAACTTACCATCATTTCCATGGGCAGACGTCGCTTTCGCACCGTGAAAACCACGGTATTAGCCAGAATTCATCGATGAGTTCCGGTGAAAGCTGGTCAGAAAGAGCAGAGACCTCTTTTGGGAGAATTTGAGAACAGCGTCAAGGCCCTGGCTGAGGAACATAAAAAACCGTAATCATCCATGAAAGATTACGACTTTTCGCGCAGACACCGGAGCGTTCAACTGATCATTTCTGCCTTGACTTATCGGCATTACGCACAGCCTCAGGCTTATACTTTCATCAGCGCCTAACAGAACCCTTACGCTCTCCAGCCTTGTCTCTTTCTTACTCGAATAATACCTGGGCTGAAACATGTTTTGGATGATTGCTGCACCGAACTCAGTTTGTCGCTGTGCATTCTGTCGTCGCGACAGCGCGCGTTTTCACTAAATCGTTATATTATCAACGTGAGGGCGATTGCCAGGAGTGAATCTGTTCCGCTTTACGAAAGGCCAGAGTGATGACGCAAACTGCGACATGTTTTTAGCTTTGGGGAATGAAACGAACGCCAGGAGCTTAACGTAGTTACTCCTGAAAGGCATATCAATAAGGCGAAAGATTGGCGTATGTACCTGTCATTAAGGCTTTCGCAACTTATCCACTTTTTCTGTGGATAACTAAGGGATATTTTCTGTATATCAATTTAACCAGAGTTTACCGAAGACATTCGTCTTCAAACAAATAACAAAGCAAAACCTTGACGCATTGACTTCATTCAGAAACCGCGCGATTGATTTTTATCGCTGACAGAATTTCAGGCTGAAATCGCCATGATAAAAACCATATTTTTCATAGAGATAGATCTGAAAAAAGCGTCTGTTTCGCCCTGATGCCGATAATCCATATACTCCTGAATCTCTTATTGTAATCACAGCAACACTATTAATTGAGATGTTGTCAAAAAATTGCTGTTTCTGTCTCAGTTTGTCTAAATATCGCGCAGACTGTATCCATTAAAAATCATCGCCGTGATTTTCCCCCCATACAGCATTGAGCACAATAGTCAGTTAGCCATGTCGGTTGGCTTACCTTCTTTGTCAGCCTTTCGCCAGCCCTCAGCCAACCTCGCTGACGTCAGATAAATCCCTCATGAATGAAGCTGAAACACTTACAGTCCTGCCGCCAGTCGTTAATGTTTTTTTGGGTGAACACGTTCGCCTAACCCGGGCTTAATCTGACACGCCTTTCGAAACTACCGATTAAGTTTTCAATAAACCCGTAGGTATTTGATCGCTCAGCTGAATAAGACGAAGCTTAACGCCGTGCGCAGAGGCCCATTGGTTCAGTGCCCGCAGGTAAATGCAGGGTCTGGTCTTAACGTTACCGGATAGCCACGAAATAGCACAATACTGCCCTGAATACGTGTGACCTGCATGCCAGATATACCTGAGGTAAGAGAAACTAACAGGTATTCATTGGTAAATCATCAACGCAGATATAACACTTTAGTCTGCGTCAGGTTGCCTGTGCGTCCAAGACCAGATAGGGTGACCACGCCAGACCAGGAGCAGCAAGACGGACAGAGAAAGACATTCTCTACCCCGTCCTCTACGACCTCGCCCGCAGTTAACACCCGGGCCGCTGAAATGATAAAGGCGATTTACGTGCCTGTGGTTAACATGAAGGCCTTTCGTTGCAGTAGTTTCCCGATGTACGGCGCTAACCGAGAGGCAGCGCAATAGTGCGCCGTGACAAATGCGCATCAGTCGCCGGAGGCTGCTTCTCATAGCAGCAAGTCGACAGGGACAAACCAGCATGCGTGCACGCACGAGGTCGTGACAGACGCACGACTTCACACCACACTGCAACTGCTTCTCGTGTGTGATCTGTCGTCGGTATTTTCGGCTCAACCACCTGTAATGCTTCTTCACTTTGGCATCACTTCTGCAAGTCACTTTCTGAGAAGGGATCTCTCTTCTTCACATTTTTACTTCAGGGAGTCCCATGCCATCAAATGCCTTACACCAGGCGCAGAAGTTTGCGTAAGAAGTAATATCCTTAAAGGGGGAAATACCAGCCTCGACTATGCAAGCGATACTGATGATCTGTTCGTACGAAATCTGTCTTCATTGGAATGTCCTCACGTTGCGCTATAACATCACGTTGTAGCCTCTAACGGGGAGCAGGTCAGCCGAACCAAAGATTTTTTAGCACAGAGGCAGACAACCACATCTACGCCACAGGCGGCAGGCGGGAAATCCAGCGAATTTCATTTTGGTAAGGTAAATTAAAACACTTTAAAAACAGAATTTTAGTGATAAATTTCAGGCTAATTATTTGGCGATTTCAGCCTGAAATCCGCTATAGCGATATCGAATATTTCATGGGTGAAGGAACTATGAGGGAATAAAAAAACCAGACAATCGATTTGCCTGGTTTGATATGTTTCATCGAGTCATATACTTCTTTAATGTCTCAGCAATGACCTTATCTAGTTCATCCTGGAGTTCTTTGGACTGGCGATTAAACTCATAGCTAAACATTCTCCCTCGCGTTTTTTTGCGCGCAAATCGATCCTTATCAGCAAAGGACCAGAGAGCCACCGCTGTGGTTTTGTCTTTCTCAGGCTCTTTAACGAGCGTCTGGCTGCCCTGACGAATCAATCTCAGAATTGTGTTTTTTAACTCGTCTTCAGCCAAACCATCACGAGCCCTGACAACATCGATTTCAGCCGAGATAGCGTTTATCAATGCTTCGACGGTTTGCCCGGTTTCACTCAGTTTATCCGCAGCCTGAAGCAGGGCTTTATAATCAGGATAAGTCAGCTCTGACTGATTAGGAAAAAGAGAGATCAAATCAGCGGGAACGCTGGCAGCTTGTAAAGCACGGGTGACCTTCGCTTGCGAAAGGCCCTGATTTTCAGCAATCTCTTTTTGGGATAAGCCGCCGTCTTTGAGCGCCAGTAAGCGCATGCCGACTTCACGCAAATTATGTTCACGTGCCGTCTGAATATCCTGCGCAAGCCTGCGTGCCTCATCCGGGGTAATGACCGCATCGGTCACAAGAATATCCAGACCAGTTTTACAATAAAGTGCTGCTGCGCGACGTCGTGAGCCGTCCAGTATCTCTATACGCTCGCCCTGCATCACACCAATTGCAGGGAAAAACTGCTGAAGCTTAATCGTGCGAATAATATCTCGCAGTGAGTCAGGCGTAAGACCAGACTGATCTCGACCATTCGTTTCCATGGTCACAAAGGTTTTGCTTTCTATCTCATTCGCAGGAATGTGTTCAAAACGGAATACGGCACGTTTTCCTGTGGCAAGAACAAACGTCTGAGAAGGATTATCAGAGAGTTTTTCTGTGTTTAACGGTGTCTGGCTGAAGGTTCTGCCGATCGTTATTCTTTTAGCACTCATAAAAAACCTCAGTTCAGGCGGATAAATTCAATGCGGTCAAAAACCGCTTTGGCAAAGTCTTCAGCGGCAGAACGGGCGTTTTTGAGCGCCTCACTACTACCTACATAGGTTGACGGGTTAGCCGATATAACCGTGTCAAATGACTCACCGCAACGCTCAAAACCATCCAGACGGGGCAGGGTTGCGTCCAGCATGTCGCCGCCGAAAATTTCTTTAGCAAGGCTGTGGCAAAGTTTATGGTCTGCTTTGTTCGAGAGCTTTGACATAAACCCTATATTGCCCTGGAGACGGCATACGGCTCCGGACTCTTCAATAATGCCAATCAGCTCCGGTAAACGAGTCAGGTATTTGAGGGTAGAGTGGAAATCAACCTGTGCCGGTGGGACTGGCGTCATCAGGAGGTCGGATGCGGCGATTGCATTCTTTAAAAATGCATCGAGATGTGGGCCACTG
Source organism: Pantoea sp. RSPAM1 (assembly GCF_038816185.1). Classification (NCBI taxonomy): domain Bacteria; kingdom Pseudomonadati; phylum Pseudomonadota; class Gammaproteobacteria; order Enterobacterales; family Erwiniaceae; genus Pantoea; species Pantoea sp. RSPAM1. Next base: position 95,931 of record NZ_CP046138.1, read on the forward strand.
TCGATGAAGATGAAGTCGTAATCTTTTTTAAGCTTAGACACGACATTATCGTATAACACCGAATGAATGTTTTGCCCTGGCAAATGAGTGGCACACAGCTGCTCCCAACTTGATGCAATAAATGCGTCATCAATTGATGCAGGCAACACGTCCACACCAGGAATAATGGATGAGACGATAAATTCGTTTACCAGCTCATCCCGTGTGACGTTTTGTAGCATCGCCTGAGCGGCAGTCGCCTCCACGAGTCCGACAGAACGCTCATGGTTTAAAAACATCGTGGCAGAAGACTGTGGATCGAGATCAATCACAAGGATGCGCAGGTCTTCGTATAAAAGATGAGGGTGAGCCCGAAGCGCATGAGCCAGAGAAACAGTAGAAACCGTCTTGGAAACGCCACCTTTAAGATTCCCAACAAATAAGGTAAAGGCTTCAGTATGACGATCGCGATATTTAGGCACGCCGCGATGATGATAGATATCAATAATGTTCTGAATGGACATGGCGTACTTCACCGAGCTACCGGCAGCGCGCTTATCAAACTGATAACCACTCTCTTCCATTTCGTTTACGGCATAATCAACGCTGGCGCGGGTCAGTTTTGGCAGTTTAGCCAGAGCCGCCTTGGCGTAAATTTGATAGTAGCTGTTTTCCTGCAACTCAAGCTTTTGTGCCTGAATTTGTTCAGTAAGGCTCAATAACATGCGTTCGGAACGCTGAGCAACTTTCATGACCTGACTATCATCGTTAGCCATACTTACTCCAAATATGTAGGATTTATGAATTTATACCTAAATCCTGCACACAAGGCAACAAGTTATCATATCAACGCAATACTGTGTTAAATGTAGGACTCCTGATTTCTGTGACTTTGTTCGCACAATTCACTGTGATGAGCGGGACACATCTCGATGTCGCCCACATGAAATACCGCCAGTTCATCTTTACAGCCTTAACCTTGACGCTGGACCCATCATACGATAGCTCTCACAAATTCTATCCCCTGTAAAAGCCGGTAAGAAAAGACATCGATAACAGTGTCGAACATTCACTGTAATCAGTGAATGAATGCATTCGAATTTTTGCAGGCCTATTGGAGGTCAATTCAATTCGGATACGTGTTACCCGTAAGCAGGAGGGCTACGCCAATATGGTGATTTCAGCGCCTGTCTGGAGCACAGATTCGTGCCGGTTGGCAGCTGTGAGATCGCTAACTCAAAGATTCACTATAGTCAGTAAAGGATTCACTGTAATCAGTAACGAGCGAGGGGTGCATCATGAGTTCAGGCCGATGGGTGACCCTGCAGGTGAAGCCGGCAGACAATAAGGTACAGTGTTGAACGGACAGGCAACGGGCAACGGGCAACGGGCAGGAAGTCATATCCCGTTTTTCAACGAAAAAAAAGGGGAGTCCTTTCATAGGGAACCGACAGAGGATTCACTATAATCAGCAAGTGCGGCGCTCAAAATATTCACTGTAATCAGTAAAAGTTTTGGGTAACTTTGGGCATTCACTGTAGTCAGTAACCTTGCGCTTTCATTTTGCTGGCCCCTTTACGAGGAGTCATCAGGCTCGCCTTTCCCACAGCCAGGCTCTCACGTAAATGCAGAACGGTTACAGGACTGAGTTCCTAACATTCACTGTAATCAGTAAATACGCATTCAGCCAAACACCTCTTATGGGGGTGAATGCTAAGTAACTCAATCTACGTTGACCAGCCCCAGCCTGATCAGAGCATTCACTGTAATCAGTATACTTTGCAGATTCCTTTCCGCAGGTCGGTTATCAGAATCAGGCCACGTATCATCATGGGCGGGCTTACGGATGATAGGGGATTCACTGTAGTCAGTAAAACATTCACTGTAGTCAGTAAAAGAAGGAGAGGAATTCGGCTGGCTGCAAACGGAACCTGCCCGCGTCAGATGGAATGTTCACTATAATCAGCAAACGTGATTTTCATTTAACCTGCCGGTATCTCAACATTCACTGCAGTGAGCTAAGTGTTCACTGTAGTCAGCGGATTTCGTGACAAATGCTGATGTTTCATCCCAAAAGGTGGACATCATTCACTGTAATCAGCCCTGGCTTAACCCTGTCACTTTTTTTAAGCGGAAAAGCTCCCAACTGCCAACAGGAAAGGCAGGGCGAAAAGCCAGCAAGACAGAGCCGAAAAAAGACATTTATAAACAATGATTTAAAATTAACATTCACTGTATTCTGTAAACAACAAAGCTCAGTTGATTCACTATAAACAGTATGACGAGGCGGAGGTTTGGTTTCGAACCGACATTCACTGTAATCAGTAAAAGGGGGGTTAAACGCAGGGAGAGAGAGGATTTAAAAAATGTCAGCAAGTACAAACTAACTTATAACCAATTGATTAATAATAACCTTAATAATAGGACCGCGAAAGTCGAGATATGAACCAGCCCACGTCTACTGATTACAGTGAACACGACTGATTACAGTGAATGGCCAGCTCACCGCCTGAAGAATTCGGACGAAAGGGATAAGCCTACGTGTCACTTTTTGATAAAAGTGACACTGCAACGTGATAAATGCTGATTACAGTGAATGTTGGGCTCAGTCTTCAAAATCGATGTCATCAAGCGTATCGATTCCTTCCAGGTTACTGATTCCATCAAGTTTCGGTGTTCTGCTGTGAATGATGAAAAACACCGAGCGACCTCGTTTGACTTCAGAATAATCAAGGTAGCCAATCTCTTTAAGCTGTTCCATCGCGCGCCGTACCACGTGATTCTGCGTGGTAATCTTTGAGCCAAGATTGAGCCGCATACGTAAGCGTGCAAGAGAAATAGGCGCAGGGTTGGTCGGCAGGCTCTCCAGGAACGTATAAAGCGCCTGAGCCGATTCTTTGCGCTTAAGGCGGGAGATAGCCCTCAGCTGCAGTAAAACCTTGTGGTCGAAGTTATACAGCTCAAAGAGCTTGGGATCAGCCTGTATGCGAACAATGTCTTTTTCACGATCGTAATAAGCTGACTGTACCAGATGCGTATGATAGGCCTTACCGTTACCTTCAAAAGAGAGAGTGTTCGTCGCAATACGGCGTAACGAAGCGTCGAGTCGCTTACGCAATGCGGCAGAGGAGTTGGCGGAGGGAATACCGCACATCTTCACGAAATCAATAAAAGGCAGGGTTACCGTATCACCCTGTGTAGGATAACGGGAAAAAGACTGAATAATACCGGCCCAGGTCTTAAAGTCATTATCCATATCCAGTCTGGCACCGGTAATGGTAATCTTTTCATAACCTTCCGCTTTAACCAGAGAGAGGTTTTTAAGCTCTTTGGTGGCGTCGGTTGAAGCCATAGCACCAGAAATACCACGCGCTGTGGATTTAAGCGTGGGAACAAAGAGCCCTAGACGCATTAAGGCTACGGGCTGAACAGTATTATTTTTGTTGGGGTGAAGCTGAATAACTTCACCACTGTTTTTGGTCACAGACAGAAAAGGCTCTAGTAACGCTTTGTTTTCACTATCTTTATCTGCCATGGGATAAGATCTTCATTCTGTGGATGAAAAGGATCGTTTTCTGATTACAGTGAACATTAGCACTGATTATAGTGAACATTCTACTGTGTATAGTGAATAAAGTACTGATTACAGTGAATACTTTACTGATTACAGTGAATGCAAACACCCTCTCAGCCCTTATGTGGTGCGGCCTGCGACGATCGGGGATCTCTTTGGATCTATAATGGATCTCTTTATGATCGTTATATAGGAACTATTCACTGTATAAGTGGATAACTCGCCTGAAGCAAATATGGCATTCACGTTATCCAGCCGTCTATCCGGATCCTTTATGCCAAAACAGTAACGTGCTGCTCGTGGTGTTCGCCTGAGCGAAATCTGGCGTAATAAATTCAGCACTTCATTTTTTATAAACAACTTGCTCAGCATTATTCATTTTTCATCAGTATTGTCCCGGCGTATGGTGACAACATCACTTATTGAAAAGGATCGGAACCATGACTGACTTTGCCGTGTCACGTAATCCAACCACGGGCGACATTCTTGCCAGCTATCCCATGCAGAACGCAGCTGAACTGGAACAGGCATTAAGCACCAGCGCGGCCGCGTTTAAAAAATGGCGAAAAAGCAGCATGGCATCACGCGTAACGGTGCTCCGCCAACTCGCTCACCAGCTTCGTGAACGCGAGCCTGAACTGACACGCATGATTACCCTTGAGATGGGTAAACCCGTGGCACAGGCAAGAGGAGAGATCTTAAAATGCGCCAATCTGTGTGACTGGTATGCAGAATTTGGACCTGCAATGCTGGAAGACCAGCCATCACAGGTACCCGATGCGTGGCAGTCCTTTCGCCCGATAGGCGTGATACTGGCAGTCATGCCGTGGAATTTCCCCTTCTGGCAGGTTTTGCGCGGCGCGGTAGGCATGCTGCTGGCGGGTAACACCTATCTGCTTAAACACGCGCCAAACGTCATGGGAAGCGCAACGCTGATGGCTGAGTTATTTGATGCAACCGACCTGCCAAAGGGTGGTTTTAATCTGATTAACGTTGATAACGAAGGTGTTTCAACCGCTATCAAAGATGATCGTATTGCTGCAGTAGCAGTAACAGGCAGTGTTCGGGCTGGTGCAGCGATCGCAGCACAGGCGGGCGCGGCGTTGAAAAAGACCGTGCTGGAACTGGGCGGATCAGATCCTTTCATCGTGCTGGCTGATGCAGACCTGGATGAAGCAGTAAAATCTGCGGTGACAGGCCGTTATCAGAATACCGGGCAGGTCTGTATGGCGGCCAAACGGTTCATCATTGAGGCATCCGTCGCAGAGGCATTTGAGGCCCGTTTTGTAGAGGCTGTCAAAGCGCTTAAAATCGGCGATCCTTTGAATGAGGACACCTACATCGGCCCAATGGCCCGCGCCGATCTGCGTGATGAGCTGGACCAGCAGGTACAAGCCAGCCTGCGTGAGGGTGCCCGGTTGGTATTAGGCGGTGAGAAAATAGCAGGGCAGGGCAACTATTACGCCCCCACCATCCTTTCAGACGTCACCAGCGAAATGACTGCCTTTCGGCAAGAGCTGTTTGGTCCTGTAGCGGCGATTGCCGTGGCCCGGGATGCGGAGCACGCCCTGGAGATCGCCAATGACAGCGAGTTTGGGCTGAGCGCAACCGTCTGGACGGGCGATGAGCATATGGCCGCCCGGATGAGCGAAGAGCTGGAAGTAGGCGCTGTGTTTATTAATGGCAATGGTGCTTCAGATCCGCGCGTCACCATTGGTGGTGTGAAAAAGAGTGGCTATGGTCGTGAACTGTCACATTTTGGTGTGCATGAGTTCTGTAATGTCCAGACGATTTGGAAAAACCGTCGGTAATCCACGTTCTGGCTTCTGGCGACAACAACAATAAACCAGGCGCATGACAATGCGCCTGGTTCTTATCACTGTCAGCCTTTATGCAGAACAGACAAACGGGTTTTCTATTGCGAGTCAGAGGATGCACGCAGAATATAACGATCAGGAATCAGCATCACCAAACCAGCCCGGCATGGGATCCGAAAGCGTTACCCAGTATTCGGGGCCCTGAGCCATTTCCAGCGGCGTTAACAGGGCAGCGTCAAGCGCGCTGCGCACCTGATCTTCATCCATTTCAATGCCGATAAAAACCAGTTCCTGTCGGGCATCACCAATGCCATCCAGCCAGTTCTCAGCAATAAAATTCAGAGACTCACTGTCTCTGGGCCATTTGTCCCGCGGAATGCTGGCCCACCAGCTCCCGGCATAACCATGCTGTGCGACCGCACCGGCCTGTGACCACATCGCCGCATATTCCGGACGGCTGGCCAGCCAGAAATAGCCTTTCGAGCGAATGACGCCATCAAGCTGGTGGTTAACAGCATGCCAGAAACGTTCTGGATGAAAAGGGCGCCTGGCACGGTAAACAAAACTGCGAATACCATACTCTTCTGTTTCAGGTTGATGCTCGCCGCGCAGCTCTTTCAGCCAACCCGGGGCCTGTGCAGCCTGATCAAAGTCAAACAGACCCGTATCCAGTACCTGATCAAGGGGAACGTTACCAAAGTGGCTGGTAATGATACGCGCTCGTGGATTCAGCGAATGTAACATTGCTTTAAGCGTCCGTTGCTCATCCTCCGTAATAAGGTCAGTCTTATTAACCACCAACACATCACAAAATTCGATTTGATCGACCAGAAGATCGACGACAGATCGTTCATCTTCTGCCCCAAGAGATTCACCTCGTGCCTGAAGCGAGTCGACCGAACGGTAGTCCTTGAGGAAGTTATACCCATCTACCACGGTGACCATGGTATCTAACCGCGCAATGGTGGATAAACTCTCCCCGTCCTCATCGGCGAAGGTGAAGGTTTCTGCAACCGGAAGCGGCTCTGAGATGCCGGTCGATTCTATGACAAGATGATCAAAGCGGCCTTCCTGCGCCAGCCGTTTGACCTCCAGTAACAGGTCTTCACGAAGGGTGCAGCATATGCAGCCATTGCTCATTTCCACCAGCTTTTCATCGGTACGAGAGAGTTCAGCGCCGCCATTACGCACCAACGCCGCATCAATATTGACTTCCGACATATCGTTAACAATCACTGCAATGCGTCGACCCTCGCGATTATTAAGAATGTGATTTAGCAGTGTCGTTTTACCTGCCCCGAGAAATCCTGACAGTACAGATACAGGCAAGCGGGGATCGGATGAGTCAGGTAGGGAATGAAGCGCCATGAGAGATCCTTAAAATCAGTGTCATTTATTATGTTATAACATAACAAAATGACGGTGATTTTCAACACTGTTTGTCAGGAATAGCAAAACACAGGATCGTGAAACTGCAGAGTGACTATCTCGTTTTCGTCTCGACACGTTCAGATGGGTTTTGCTTTTATTTGATATGTTATAACATAATATTTCTGGGTAACATTATGTGGTTAAAAGACATATTATGAAACAACTTAAGCATCTCCTTCACGGCACGCTTGGGTGCCTGTTATTTGCCTCCCTGAGTGCCGCTTCTGCCGATATAAAACCGGTCCGTATTGCCGCCCCATTTGAAATTAAGGGTGCCGATCCCGCTCTTTCGGGTGATATTTTACTCCGTATGGATGTGGTGGAAACGCTGGTGGAGACGGATGCCAGAGGAGCCCCTGTTCCAGCGCTTGCAGAGAGCTGGCAGGCTTCTCCGGATGGTCTGCAATGGCGCTTTACACTGCGTCCCGACGCCCATTTTCACGACGGTTCCCTTGTTACTGCTGAAAGCGTTGTGAAATCACTCAATATTGCCCGTGGTAAGCCGGGCTTGCTGGATAAGGCACCGATAACGTCGATCGTGGGTGAAGACAGACAGGTCATCATCACACTCAGTGAGCCTTTTACACCGCTACTGGCGGTGCTGGCAGAAAGTCGTTCACAAATTCTGGCGCTGGCATCATGGGATGACGCTAACGCTGTCACGCGGATCATTGGCAGCGGTCCGTTTCAACTGGTGAGTTTCCAGCCGCCTCAGGCGCTGAGCGTAAAGCGATTTGAGGATTACTGGGGGAAAAAACCTGCCATCGCTGGCGCTGAATATTTATCTGCGGGGCGCGCTGAAACACGCGCACTGCTGGCTGAAAGCGGAGGCGCCGATTATGTTTTTAACCTTGATGCCGCCAGTCGGCAGCGCCTGTCACATAAAAAATCTCTGCAGCTGCTTACTGTTTCCGTTCCACGCACGGTGATGCTTAAACTGAATCTGGCACATCCTTTTCTCAGCGACCACACCACGCGCGAGGCATTAAGCCTGGCGATTAACCGGAGTGCGCTTTCTAATGCGGTTTTGCGCTATCCAGGGGCGGCGACGCAGATGTTCCCGCCCTCGATGGCCGAGTGGCACAATCCTGCATTGCCCACGCTGGATTACTCACCACAGCGTGCAGCAGCATTGCTTACGCAGTCAGGCTGGAAAGCCGGTCAGGATGGGATACTGATCCGTAATGGACAGCGTTTTACGCTCACGCTGCTGACCTATCCGGACCGTCCTGAACTGCCGCTCATCGCGATGGTGATCCAACAGCAGCTGCGTCAGATCGGAATCGATGTCGTCATCAATTCAACTAACTCCAGTGAAATCCCCGCTCGTCATCACGACGGGAGCCTGCAGATGGCGCTGTTCGCCCGTAATTTTGCCTTAACGCCCGATCCCACCGGTACGCTGCTTCAGGATTATGGCCCTCAAGGCGGTGACTGGGGAGCAATGAACTGGCACGACAAGGCCTTTAACGAGGCGCTCGGTACGCTATCGCAGAGTCATGATTCTGCGGTGCGACAAAAGGCCAGAGAGGTCATTACTACGGCTTTCCAGCGCGATTTGCCGGTTATTCCCATCGCCTGGTATCAGCAGTCGGCGGCAGTTAATTCCAGCCTCACCGCGGTCACGCTGGATCCGTTTGAACGCCATTTTGGCCTGCGTGATATGCAATGGGTGAAATGATGCTCAAACAACTCAGCTGGCGCCTTTGCCAGGCCGCCTTCGTCATTCTCGCGGTCGGGATCTTAACGTTTGTTCTGGTACAGGCATTACCGGGTGATATGGCCTGGCGCATCGCATCGGGACGGTATGGTTATGATCGGGTCGATCTGGCAGCGGTGGCCCAGGTAAAACAGCAACTGGCGGATATGACCACCCAGGGAAGTGCGCTGGGACAGTGGATGTGGGATCTGCTGCGCTTCAACTTTGGCCGTTCACTGGTATCGGGTGAGCCTGTCAGTGGCGAACTGGTCTGGCAATTGGAACAAACGTTCGCCCTTGCCGGCTTTGCTCTGTTACTGACCCTGCTACTGATTACTCCACTCGGGATTTGGGCAGGCTGTCATCCCGGCCGTTTCCTGGACCGGGTCATTAACGGCGCTGCCGCCATTCTCAAATCGGTTCCGCATTTTGCCCTTGGCCTGCTGCTTATCGTTTTGTTTGCGCTGCGAATGGACTGGCTGCCCAGTGCCGGGCAGGGGAACTGGCGCCATTTCATTCTGCCGTCAGTGACGCTGGCGCTGCCGCTAAGTGCCGTGGGCGCTCGGGTCGTACGTGAGGCGACGTTCCAGGCTGTAACGGCCAGCTGGTATCGCTGGGGGGCACAAAAGGGACTCTCTCAACCGCGTCTTTTCTGGCGTCACGCCCTGCGTAATCTCAGTGTTCCGGTCGTGACCTGGCTCGGCATGCAGTTCGTCTGGCTGGTGGAAGGCGTGGTGGTGGTGGAAACGCTGTTTGCCTGGCCAGGCATTGGTCATGCGCTGGTCCATGCGATTTTTGCCCGGGACGTACCCGTGATACAGGCCAGCGCAATGGTACTGGGGCTGACGTTTGTCACCCTGAACATGCTGGTCGATGGTTTATGCCATGTGTTGGATCCAAGGGGGAAACGCACATGACCTTTCGTCAAAAAACAGGCCTGGCAATTATTCTGGCGTTGCTCGCGTTTGCCTGGCTGGTGCCGTTATTCGGGGCTGGGGATCCTGTGCAACAGGACCTGTTGCAGATGTTACAGCGTCCCTCTGGGCAGGCCTGGTTGGGCTATGACCATCTTGGCCGCTCCATGCTGGCCCGGCTGAGTGCGGCACTCAGGTTATCACTGGGCCTGGCAGCGATATGTGTTATCACGGCACTGATAATGGGCACGCTGGCGGGGATCATGAGTGCCTGGCGCGGCGGATGGGTGGACAAGGTGTGCAACGCATTAGCGGATATGTGCCTTGCGCTTCCCGGTCTGCTGCTGGTGCTGTTGTTAGCGGCTATCTCACCTGACTCGCCAGAAATGTTGTGGCTGGGGATTTCACTGGTGCTGTGGGTCGAGTTTTTTCGCGTGACGCGAGCCACCCTGCGACCCGTTGTTACGTCTCCCGCCGTCCAGTCCTCTTCACTGCTCGGTTTCTCGATACGCTATCTGTTTCGCAGACACTTATGGCCAGCCATAGCGCCCTTGTTGCTGACGTTAACGGTTTATGCGTTTAGCAGTGCCGTTATGGCGGTGTCCGCATTGGGATTCATCAGCGTGGGGGTTCGCCCACCGACACCAGAACTGGGGCTGATGATGACAGAACTTTTTCCCTATGCCTGGGAAGCGCCCTGGCTTCTACTCCAGCCCGTGCTGGTGCTTTTTTTGCTACTGACTGGTATGAATTTATTAGTGAATAAGGATCGGATATGACGGGCATAGTAATTAAACAGGTCGCCGTTTACGCCGAAGAGTGCATCGTCGAGCCCATGAGTATGGTCATCCAGCCGGGCAAGCCCATGACGCTGGTGGGCGAAACCGGATCGGGGAAAAGTTTGTTCGCCCAGGCCATCATGGGGGCGTTACCAGAAGGACTCCGTGCCACAGGCACGGTTGAGATTGACGGACAACGTTATGATCTCCAAACCGATCTGGACCGTCTTCATGCTCTGTGGGGGCATCGCATCGCGTCTTTGCCCCAGGAACCCGGGCTGGCGCTCGATCCAACTATGCGTGTCAGCGCGCAGGTCGCGGAAGGTTACCGGTACGTGCGGGGCTTAGCCCGGAGGGAGGCACAACATGCCGCGGCACAGGCACTCGACCAGCTGGGGCTTACGCACGCCTCTGCGCGTTTTCCCTGGCAGCTTTCAGGGGGAATGGCCCAGCGGGTTTGCTTCGCGGCTGCTCGCGCGGGGGGCGCCACGCTGCTGATTGCAGACGAACCGACTAAAGGGCTGGACGTCGCGCGGCGGGACGAAATGGGTAACCTGTTAAATACGGCGGTGGTGCAGGGTGAAACCTTGCTGACGATCACGCACGACATTGCACTGGCCCGACAGTTAGGTGGTGAGGTTATGGTGATGCATAAAGGCAAAGTCGTTGAGCAGGGCAGCGCCGGGCAGGTGTTATACCGTCCACAGGCGCATTACACCCAACTGCTGTTGGCGGCCGATCCTGAGGCCTGGGCGCCAGGATCGCGAGTACCCTGTGATGAAACCATCGTGTTACAGACAGAGGGCCTTTCTCTGAAACGGTCAGGGAAGCAACTGTTTCACAATGCCTCGCTGATCTTCCGGGCCGGTGAAATCGTGGGGCTTTACGGCGAAAGCGGCTGCGGTAAAAGCAGTCTGGGGGATACGCTATGCGGTTTGATAACACCCGATTCGGGCAGGGTCGTGCGTCCAGGGGCTGCCAGTAGGTTACGTTACCAAAAACTTTATCAGGATCCCTCAACCATATTTCCATCTGACATCGCGATGGCCAGGGTTATCGATGATGTGTTGCGGCTGCACCACGCCACGGTGAAGCGACGTGATGAACTGATGGCACAACTGGGATTAGCGCACGCGTTGCTGAACCGTCCGGCTTCGGGTTTGTCAGGCGGCGAGCTTCAGCGCTTTTCACTGCTAAGGGTGATGTTACTGGATCCTGTGTTTTTATTTGCGGATGAGCCGACGTCGCGCCTGGATCCTGTCGTTCAGCAGCAGACGCTGGCGTTGATTAGCGAACTGGCAACACAGCAACGCTGCGCCATTTTGCTGGTCAGCCACGATCTCACCTTACTGGAGAAAAGCGCGCATCGTGTTATCTCACTGGCTTCCCTCAGCCAGCGCGGCGCAACAGCCCACGAAGCCAGTCTTTAACCGAAGGCAGGGAAACCTGCCTTCACACATGCTCCATGACCAGCACAGCCAGCGTATCAGGCTCAAGCGCACGAAAAATATGCTCAGTGTCGCCCGGGTAGCTGATGTAATCGCCTACCTCAAGCTCAACGGGTGAATCAACCGGCCCAACCTCTGCGCGCCCTTGCGTCAAAATTAAATGTTCGATGGTATTCGGTGAATGCGGCTGTGAGCAGCGTTCGCTGCCGGGCTGTATGTGCAGCAGATAGATATCCCGTCGTGCGCCCGGGGGACAGGTTGCCAGTAAGACGGCTTTATAATCAGCCTGCTCAGCAGCCACCGTGGGGCCTTCTCCGCGGCGAATAACCTGTAACCGGTTCGTTTCCGGCTCCATCAGGCGTGCAAATGGAATATTGAGCGCGACACACAGCGACCACAACGTCTCAATACCCGGATTGCCGTTACCGGCTTCAAGCTGAGACAGGGTCGATTTGGCAATCCCCGCCCGGCGAGCAACTTCAGCCAGCGTCAGGCCGGCACGCTGGCGCTCTCTTACTAAACCCCTGGCAATGATATCAATGGGCGTGCTCATCACTCTTCCTGTTCGTTAAAATGAACGTATCGTTCGTCTTGTAATGCATATCAGGTGTTCATTATAATGGATTTATCGTTCATTATGGGATTCGATGTTGATGCTGGCAAAAAAATTCACGCTGGATAAAGGCGTTATAAAGGCAATTTTTCTGGTCTGTATCGCAGATGGCATTGTCGGCCTGTCTTATGGGTCGCTCGCCATTGCTGATGGCTTTCCGTTTTGGGTACCGCTGGCGTTATCAACGCTGGTGCTGGCTGGCGCATCGGAATTCTTATTTATTGGCATCGTTGCCGGCGGTGGCAGTCCGTTAACCGCGGCGGCGGCAGGTTTGCTGGTCAACGCCCGCCATCTTCCCTTTGGCATTGCGGTTAAAGACTTAGTTGGCAGCGGCTGGCGGGGAGCGCTCGGCTGTCACATCATGAACGATGAAAGTGTGGTGTTCGGCATCTCTCAGCCGCAGCTGGCTCAACGCCGCAGTGCGTTTTGGCTGTGCGGCATCGGTATCGGATTGATCTGGCCGTTCACCGTCATGCTCGGGGCCGCGATTGGCCAGTTTATCCCAAATATTTCCGTTATTGGTCTGGATGCGGTGTTTCCCGCCATTCTTATCGCACTCATCTTTCCGGCGTTACGCAAACCCCGAACCCGCATTCCCGCGGCTACCGGCGCCGTGCTGTCGCTGGCGGTTACGCCCTTTGTTCCAGCAGGGATGCCTGTTCTGTTTTCGTTGTTAGGGCTGCTTACGTGGAGATCGCGTAAATGAATCATCCGATGATAATTGCAGGCATTGCCTTGCTGGCTGCCGGAACCTATGCCATTCGTTATGCAGGCGTCAAACTGGGTAACCGGCTACCTGTCAGTGAGCGCACGCAAAATGTGTTATCCGATGCGGCCACGGTACTGTTACTGGCCGTTGCAGCTACCACCACGTTGTTCGAAGGTCAGCATTTTGCCGGGATGGCAAGGCTGCTGGGCGTGTCGTTTGCCATTTTTCTCGCGTGGCGCAGGGCGCCGCTCATCGTCATCATTTTGGGCGCAGCATGTATGACGGCTCTGCTGCGTTATCTGAATGTGCCTTAGTCGCTAACGACAAATTGCTGCATCAGCCTTGACGTAAGGCGCGGCTTAAAATAAAACTAGAACCCGTCAGGGGAGTCTCGCCGAAGAGACTGAGAGGCTAATAGCGCAATGCGCGGCTTAGCGACCCTTAGAACCTGACCCAGTTGATACTGGCGTAGGAAGACGGGTATCTCCCATGCAGATACTTGCCGCAGAGTCTGCTTTTGCCGGGCTCATGCTTTTTCCCTTCTTGTATCACGGGTCTCTGACTGTTAACAGAGAGGCCAAAGTGAAAATCCTGTTTCTGATGTTACCCTGTCAGGTTGGCTGGCAATGAGCCGCTGGTCAGTGCTCGGCAGTGGCGTGTCCGGATTGTGTATCGCCACGCTACTGGCGGAGCAGGGTGAATCTGTCGAAATCATTACCTTACCGGGCTGCCGCGCGGCATCGCACTGGGCTGGCGGTATGCTGGCGCCCTGGTGCGAAGCGGAAAGCGCGCCACAGCAGGTCGTTGACTGGGGTCAGTATGCTGCGGCATGGTGGTCGGCCCGGGTCAGCGGCGTGGAACAGCAGGGTACCCTGGTGATTGCGCCCCCGCGCGACAGTGCTGAGTTAACGCGTTTCGCTAACATGACCTCATCACATCAGTGGGTGACGCCGACAGAGATTGAACCTGCGCTGGAAGACCGTTTTTCCCGTGGCTTGTTCTTTGCCGCAGAAGGTCATCTTGATCCCCGGCTGGCAATGCAAGAATTACAAACGCGTTTACTGAATGCGGGTGTCCGGTTTCACCCGGGTAAACCCAGCGGGAAAATTATCGATTGTCGGGGTATTCATGCCCGGCAATCCCAACCAGAATTGCGTGCCGTGCGCGGTGAAATGGTTATTCTCCACACCGACGAAATAACGTTTTCCCGTCCTGTTCGCCTGCTGCACCCGCGTTTTCCCTGTTATCTGGTGCCCAGAGCACAGGGGCATTTTATGCTGGGCGCGACCATGGTCGAAAGCCAGGATGACAGCCCAATCAGCGCGCGCGCGATGATGGAACTGTTAAGTGCAGCCTACAGCATCCATCCCGCCCTCGCCGAAGCACGCATTATTGAAAGCGGCACAGGTTTGCGTCCGGCTTACCGCCACAATCTGCCCGAAGTGCGTTATGAAAATGGCATTTTTTCCATTAACGGCATGTACCGTCACGGCTTCCTGCTGGCCCCGATGATGGCCGAGAAGCTTATGCAACAACTGACGTCAGAGGGAGTGCGATGAAAATAGAACTGAATGGCCTTGTTATTGAAACCGAAGCCTGCACGCTGGCTGAATTACTCGTGGAACAACATATCGATGCTGGCTGTGTCGCCAGTGCCGTTAATGGCGAATTTGTTCCCCGGGAGCGCTATTCCTCAGAGCCGCTTGTGGCGGGTTGTCGTCTTGAAGTGTTATCGCCGATGCAGGGAGGCTAACGATGTTTTATGACTTTAGCGGACAGTCACGTTTTTTACTGGGCACTGCAGGTTATCCCTCGCCGGATATTCTGCAACAGGCCGTTGGCGCATCCGGCGCCGAGATTATTACGGTGAGTCTGCGTCGTGAAGGAAGCCAGGGTGGAGCCTTTCGCGATCTCCTGAAAACGTTAAATAAACGCGTTTTACCCAATACCGCAGGCTGCCATACGGTGAAAGAAGCCGTGACGACGGCGCATATGGCGCGGGAATTGTTTGCCACGTCCTGGATCAAGCTTGAGGTGATCGGTCATGCCGATACCTTACAGCCCGATCCCTTTGCCCTCGTCGAAGCAGCACGTATTTTGTGTGCAGAGGGTTTCCACGTTTTCCCTTACACCACAGAAGATCTGATTGTGGGCGAGAAACTGCTGGACGCGGGCTGTGAAGTGCTGATGCCGTGGGGGGCGCCCATCGGCTCAGGTCAGGGATTACGCAATCTCGAAGGCTTACGCACGATGCGTGCCTGGTTTAAGGACGTTCCACTGATTATTGATGCCGGGATCGGTGCGCCGAGCCAGGCGGCTCAGGCGATGGAATTGGGGTTTGATGCTGTGCTGTTGAATACCGCCGTGGCGAAATCCAGCGATCCGGTACGTATGGCTGGCGCATTTGCGCGCGCCATTGAAGCGGGACATCAGGCGCGTCAGGCTGGCATGATGGAGCGTCGCGACATGGCTGCCGCCTCTACGCCCGTTTTCGGCCTGGCGCAATTTCGCTAAGGAGCAGAGATGGCACGTTATCAACGACAGACAATGCTGCCAGAAGTGGGCGAGCAGGGGCAGCAGGCTTTGTCCGCTGCTCGTGTCTTAGTGGTTGGCGCGGGTGGGCTGGCTTCCACCTTATTACCTCTCCTGGCGGGCGCGGGCATCGGTTATATCCGGCTCTATGACGACGACGTCGTGGCGCTGCATAACCTGCATCGTCAGACGCTATTTACCACTGCCGATATTGGCGAGCCGAAGGTGTTTTGCGCCCAACGTGCGCTGGCACAGCGTAATCCTGATACGGTGGTTGAAGCACATCCCGTAGCATTACAGGCAAGTCGTATTGAAGAAGCACTGGTGGATATTGATTTGGTTGTCGATGCTGCGGATAACTTCGCGGTGACTTATCAGCTTTCCGACAGCTGCTTTGCCCGTGGTATACCGCTGGTTTGCGCCTCGGTGCTGGGGCGAAAGGGCTATGCAGGCAGTTTTTGCGGCGGCGCGCCCAGCTATCGCGCACTGTTCCCACAATTACCCAAAACCTCAGGTAACTGTAACACCGCAGGCGTGATGGGCCCGGCGGTTGCCACCCTTGGCGCCTTACAGGCGCAGATGGCGCTCAGCATTCTGTTGCACCTGTCGCCTTCACCCTTAGGCTGCATGATCAACTGTGATTTTGTCTCATGGCAACTG
This sequence comes from Pantoea sp. RSPAM1, assembly GCF_038816185.1. Classification (NCBI taxonomy): domain Bacteria; kingdom Pseudomonadati; phylum Pseudomonadota; class Gammaproteobacteria; order Enterobacterales; family Erwiniaceae; genus Pantoea; species Pantoea sp. RSPAM1. The sequence continues at coordinate 112,086 of NZ_CP046138.1, forward strand.
CGTCAGTTCCGGTTCGACAATGCGCCTGAGCCCGACAAGGCCGGCATTCCGTTTATCGATCCTGCTTTGCTGACCCCCGATGACTGCGTGGTGGATCTACGAGGGACAGAGGAAGCACCGGTCAGTGTCAGCCAGTCTGCACAGCGGATATTGCCACAGCACATTGCCAGCTGGCAGCCGCCCGCGGATAAACGCATCGTCCTGGTCTGTGCCAGCGGCATGCGTGCTGCTCAGGCCGCGTTGGCCCTGGAGGCGCGTGGCTGCCAGCGGCTGGCGATTATTGCAGATCGGTAATACAGGCGGCCGATTACGTCTGGGCATCGCGGTTGGCCTGATAAATATCGGGCCGGGTGATTGTCCAGGCATAGTCGGGTTTGTTTACCGGCTGGTAGCCAAATTTTTGATATAACCAGGGCGCGGTTGAGGTGAAGAGCAACAGCCGGCGTAATGTGTTAACCACGGGATGTGACTGACAGCATTCGATCAGCCATCCGCCCAGTCCTTTGCCCTGGCATTCTTCAAGCACATAGACATCGCACAGGTACGCGAAGGTTGCGTAATCAGTAATAAATCGCGCAAAGCCAATCTGCTGCTGATGATGAAAAAGCCCAAAATTCAGGCTGTTTTCAATTGACCGCGCGACCGTAGCGTAATCAATTCCCGCGGCCCAACTTGAACGGGTGAGATAACGGTGTATTGCCCCGATATCCATCTGCGACTTATCCGTCGTAACGACATACTCGCCGTTGTGCCAGTGCTGAACAGGTGCCATCATTTTTCCCGTGTTCCTTGTTTGAGTATGAGAGTCGGTGGCGAAAGACCTGTCAGGCGATAAGCGTGCGTAAGGCAATGCCAATAAGCAGTAATCCACCACCGATATTGACGTAGCGTTTCAGCGCGACAGGATTGATTTTTTGCGCCGAGAAGACCAGCGCCTGGCTGAAGAGCGCTAACCACAGGCTCATCACGACGATGTGCACTGTTGCCAGCGTCAGAAAGGCATCGATACCGGCCCTGTCGCCAACAAACTGTGAAACCACCGTCAGGTAAAACAGGACAGCTTTGGGGTTAGCGACATTGGCCAGCCACGCACCTTTAACGGTCGTTGCGCGACCCGTTGTCCTCAGCACAAATGCCCTGGTCCTGACGCCAGTGATCAATAAAAGGCCACCCAGCCAGAACAGGTAAAGTACGCCAGCTATTTTTAATAGCGCAAACAGCGCGGGGGACGTAACCAGCGCTGTCGACAGGCCCAGACCGATTAGCAAAGCATGCGTATAAATTCCCAGTGCGGTACCAAGCAGCGTTTTCACCAGCCCCTTGCGACCAGCCTTAAGGGCGCTGTTCATCGCCAGCGTGAAACTTGCGCCGGGAGAAAGGGCAATCGGTAGAAGCGCAGGCAGAAACCCTGTCAGGTTAATTTCCATCCGCCACCGGCTTGTGGCGTCGCTCCACGGCGCACACCTGGGTCATTAAAAATTATGCCGGATTATAAAAAGCACACAGCTTATTGCCGGAAGGATCCCGCAGATAGGCGACGCATTTTCCATCCGTCTCTCTGACATGCGGCGGTGTTTCCGCCGATGTGCCGCCGTTTTCGAGACCTTTTTGATGCCAGCTGAAAACGTCTTCAGAAGAGGCCATGGTAAAGCCAATGGTTCCGCCGTTAGCAAATGTGGCAGGTTGACCGTTAATGGGTTTGGTGACGATAAAACGCTGATGATTTTTAACGTAAAAAGGGCGACCCAGGGCATCAATGCCCTGATCTTCGCAACGTATTACAGCAAATACAGCATCGTAGAATTTTTTAGCTTGCTCAATATTATCCGTACCAACAACCATATGGCTAAACATACATAACTCCTTTTTAACATTGATGGCGATATACTTAGCACACCCGCTATGTGTGAGGAAGTGCTGATGAATGACCATCCCGTTTTAGAGGTTGTCAGGTTGTGCGACCGGGCGATATCAGCCGGTAATTATGATGCCCTGATGAAACACTATGCTGCCGATGCCAGCCTGGTTGTGAAGCCCGGAATGACCGTTACGGGTCGCGTAGCCATTCGTCGCGCCTTTGAAGCGATTGCAAATTATTTTCAGCATCAGCTGGTGGTAGAGCAGGGCAGGATGGAGGTCATTGAGGGCGCAGGCACCGCGCTGGTGATTATGGAAACTGTGCTGCGCTATCGCGATGGGCAGGAACAGTCCGTAGAAAGCACCCGCCGGGCCACCTGTGTGTTTCGGCTGGAAAGCGATAATCAGTGGCGCTGCACCGTAGATAACTCCTATGGCACTTTGCTACTGGATCCTGTACTGAGTGAGCAGGGCTGATTTTGGTATGCACTGCGCGATTTACGCCGTTAATCCGGATAGCTTGTGGATTAACGGCTGATTCAGATCACTTCGACCAGTTGGAAAGTTTCGAATATCAATTCCATTTCAGTGCTAAATCCACCGTTACGCTGAAAAAAGCGTTGATGTTCACGCTGCCAGTACTCAAGGCTCAGGTCACCTTCGCCTTCCATCATGGCCATCTCCGGCGTAACGCGATCGAAGCGTGTCACAAACAGCCCCGTCGTCCTGATGACGCAAACCGGATTATCCGCGCCGTTTAAGATGATGCTATAGCCGCCGGGTTGCGGTTGCACGTCATCTTCATACCAGCCTTGCAGGGAACTGCAGGTGGCGATTTTTTTGCCGGTAAGGACCAACGTGGCCAGTTCATTGGCCAGAGCGGGTGAATCGCCAAACGACCAGGCCAGCGCGTTAGGGTATTTCGTTTTAATCTGTTCAAGCGTCATTGTCATATTAAGTCCTTTTATATCAGGGCCTGAATGGCTGCTTTTGGGCAGCGAGTCTGTCAGGCCAGAATACGTTTTGCCCACTCATCAACCGTATCACCACTGCCGATATCGGGCTGTACCAGGCCATTAATCATAAAGGTAGGGGAAACATGAATGCCGTTCTGGCGGGCATATTTACAGTGCCATTTGATCAGGTTTTGCAAATCAGCCCGGTCAAATGCGGCGTAAGCATCAATGCCGCTGTATTCCCTGAGCCTGGCGAGGAGCTGGTTAGGTGTAATTGCCATATTAGGACCGCGACAGTGGTCTGTAAACTCAAAGGCTTCCCGATGATCGGCAACGGCCTGCAGAACCGCTTTAGCCGCCGCTTTACTTTCTACCGATGCCGCGAGGATGTAGCGCACGATTACGCCAGAGTACATGTGCCAGGGCTGCGACTGAAGATGAATTTTGAGTGTCATTTTATCTTCACCAACCTGCTCTAAAAGCGCATCGAATTTGTTAAACGCGCGGACAGAGAAAGGGCAGGTGGGTTCGATAAAAACCTCAAACACCTGTGAACCTTGTCCCCAGACAAGAGGTTCAGCCTGTAGCTTGTCATTGTTCATAGCAACTCCCGTAACGATAGTTAAAATTGTGCCTCACTGACTGTGACAAACTTACGCTTATTCTGCCAGGCGATCCTGCCAGCAGCCTGATAAGGATTAGTCTTATTTCTCATCTTTCATACCAAACCGAACTAAAATTATCCCTTCAGCGGTTACGCTTGTCTTGCAACCTGTTTAAAATTTTAAGATTGTTAAATCATGATATTAAACACTATTTTGTCAAGCTAAGGCACAAAGCGGCAAGTTTATCTGAGATGAAAACCGCTAAAGTATCGGGTTTATCAACCTGCAAACCCGGTGCACTGGCGTTGCATTGCCTGGCCCAGTCATTAAGGATTTTCGAATGTCGCACTTTCGTCCTGTCGCGCTGGAACACGCAAGCCGTTTGCTGAACCACGGACCGACTATATTAATCACCAGTCGGGATAGTCAGTCACAGCGTCGCAACATCATGGCCGCCGCCTGGTCCGTTCCCGTCGAATTTTCGCCGCCGCGGGTAGCGATTATTGTGGATAAATCGACCTGGTCACGTGAGCTGATTGAAGCCAGCGGTGCATTTGGTATTTGTGTCCCTGCCGCGCAATTTGTCGATCTGGCTTATGCCGTTGGCAGCACGACCGGGCGCGACCAGGATAAATTTGCGGCTTTTGATATTCAGGCCAGCGAGAGTCAACACTTCGGTGTGCCGCTGTTGGAAGAGAGCTGTGTAGCGTGGATGGAATGCCGTCTGTTACCTGAAACCGAAGCGCAGCAGGCGTACGACACGCTGTTTGGTGAAGTGGTCACCGCTGCGGCAGACAATCGGGTTTTTTACGACGGTCGCTGGCATTTCGATGACAGCAACTCAGCGCTACACACTTTACATCATCTTGGCGGCGGTCAGTTTGTGACAGTTGCAAATACGCTGACTGCCAAAACAACGCGTTAAATGAGGTACAGAATGACAATTAAGAGTTACGCAGCCATGCAGGCGGGACAAGCACTGGAGCGTTACGACTATGATCCCGGCCCGTTAGACGCTGAAGATGTAGAAGTTGAAGTTGAATACTGCGGCGTATGCCACTCAGATCTGTCGATGATCGATAACGAATGGGGAATTTCAGCGTATCCCGTTGTTGCCGGTCATGAAGTGATTGGACGCGTGGCTGCGCTTGGCGAAAGTGCCAAAACGAAAGGCCTGAAAGTGGGACAGCGCGTGGGCATCGGCTGGACAGCCAAGAGCTGCCAGCATTGCGATCCCTGCATCAGCGGCGATCACGTCAACTGCGCCAGTGGCACCACAACCACGATTGGCAACAATGGGGGTTTTGCTGACAAATTGCGCGCCAACTGGCAGTGGGTTATCCCATTGCCTGAAAAGCTGGATGCGGCCACGGCCGGTCCCCTGCTGTGTGGTGGGATTACCGTCTTTAAGCCCTTGCTTATGCATAACATTACCGCAATGAGCCGCGTCGGCGTGATCGGTATTGGTGGTCTGGGCCACATCGCCATTAAGATTCTGCACGCGATGGGCGCAGAAGTGACGGCGTTCAGTTCTTCGGCCAATAAGAAGCAGGCTATTCTGGATATGGGCGCCGATCATGTGGTGAACAGCCGCGATCCGGAAGCGTTAAAAAGCCTCGCGGGCCAGTTTGACTTGATCATCAGCACGGTCGCCGTCGATCTCGACTGGCAACCCTACTTTGCGGCCCTGGCGCCTCGCGGTAAGTTCCATACCGTTGGTGCCGTACTGAAGCCGTTCGACGTGCCGGCTTTCAGCCTGATTTTAGGCGACCGCGCCGTGACGGGTTCTTCAACCGGTTCACCTGCGCAGCTACGTTCACTGCTGAAGCTGGCTGGCCGTGCAGATATTGCGCCGACAGTGGAGTACTTTCCGATGTCGAAAATCAACGATGCACTGGACCATGTTCGTGCAGGTAAAGCCAACTACCGTGTGGTTCTGAAAGCCGACTTCTGATCCCTGGCGCGCCTTTCCGGCGCGCCTTTTTCCCTTCCCGCCGCCAGATCGGCTAATCTCTGTTAAAATTGAATCCTTAAGCCTGCTGCCAGACGTCTCTACCGGAGAAATTATGTTGTGGATTTGGAATGCCCTGATCGTTTTCGTTACCGTGATTGGCATGGAAGTGGTTGCTGCACTGGCACACAAATACATCATGCACGGCTGGGGTTGGGGATGGCATCTTTCACATCATGAACCGCGTAAAGGTGCGTTTGAAGTTAACGATCTTTATGCCGTGGTTTTTGCTGCATTATCGATCCTGCTGATTTATCTGGGCAGTGCAGGAATATGGCCGCTCCAGTGGATTGGCGCAGGTATGACGGCGTATGGATTACTCTATTTTATGGTGCACGACGGGCTGGTGCATCAACGTTGGCCATTCCGCTATATTCCACGCAAGGGCTACCTCAAACGGTTGTATATGGCGCACCGTATGCATCACGCCGTCAGGGGCAAAGAAGGTTGTGTTTCTTTTGGCTTCCTCTATGCGCCGCCCCTGTCAAAACTTCAGGCGACGCTCCGCGAAAGACATGGCGCTAGAGCGGGCGCTGCCAGAGATGCGCAGGGCGGGGAGGATGAGCCCGCATCCGGGAAGTAAGGGCCTGACCAGAGGCGGCCAGCAGCAGCGTTAATTTTTCGGGCGTGGTCGTTGACTGCCGCTGATCCCAGGCTTGCTGACCGGCCTGTTCGACTTTTACACCTATTTTCCGGTAAACCTGCTTCGCCGTAGCGATTGCCCAGGCGGAACGCAGGGGCAACCCAGCCAGGCCCGCTGTGGCAGACAAATAGTAAGGTTCTGCTTCCTGCACCAAACGACGGGCGATACGGCTCAGCGCCAGTCGGTTTTCAGGTGCCGCATAATTCTCTTTGTTGAGACCTTCATGCTCAAGCCAGCTTTCCGGCAGATAACAGCGGCCAGCATGCGCATCGTCCACAATGTCGCGAGCAATATTGGTCAACTGAAATGCCAGCCCAAGGTCACAGGCGCGGTCCAGCGTGGCGTTATCCCGTACGCCCATGATTTGCGCCATCATCAAGCCGACAACGCCTGCAACGTGATAGCAATAGCGCAGCGTATCATCCAGCTGGCTGTAGTGCGCTTCGCGTACATCCATGGCGAAGCCTTCCAGATGATCAAACGCGTAAGCCGGGGCGATATCATGAGCCATAGCCACTTCCTGAAAAGCCGCAAACGCCGGTTCGTGCATCTGCGATCCTGCATAGGCCTGGCGCGTTTTCATCTCAAGTTGCATCAGACGTTGTTCGGGCGTTTGTAAGGCCGGCTGCCGGGCCTGAAAGCCCAGCGTCTGGTCGTCAATAACATCGTCACAATGGCGGCACCAGGCATAGAGCATCAGTACGCTGCGCCGGGTTTTTGCATCAAATAACTTTGAGGCTGTCGCAAAACTTTTCGAGCCAACTGCCATCGTTTCGACCGCATGATTGAGTAACGACGGATTATTCAAATCAGATCCTCCAGCATCAAACCTGCTGTCGCTTTTGCCGAGCCGATGACGCCAGGAATGCCTGCACCGGGATGCGTGCCTGCGCCGACCAGGTAGAGATTAGTAATGGTTTTATCGCGGTTATGCGGCCGAAACCAGGCGCTCTGGGTAAGAACGGGCTCCACAGAAAAGGCTGAGCCCTGATAGGCATTAAGCTGGTCGCGAAAATCAAACGGCGTAAACATCCGGTGCGTGACCAGCTGACTCCGTAAGCCAGGCATGTAATGCTGCTCAAGGTACTCAAAAATACGGTCGCGTAGTTTTGGCCCCTCAACCGTCCAATCGAGGTTCGCGGTGCCTAAATGCGGCACCGGCGCCAACACATAGTAACTGCCGCAACCTTCAGGCGCCAGTGACGAATCCGTGACACAGGGCGCGTGCAGATAAAGTGAGAAGTCTTCTGCGAGGCCATCATGATTAAAAATTTCGTCAATCAGTTCGCGGTAACGTGGGCCGAAACAAACCGTGTGATGCGCGAGCTGATCATGATGGTGATTCAAACCAAAATAGAGCACAAACAGAGAGTTACTCATGCGTTTAGTCTGCAGTTTGTTGGACTGCTTAACCGCGGCAGGGTGTTGTCTTAGCAGGTCACGATAGGTATGAACCACATCAGCATTTGACGCGACGGCTTGCGTCAGGAACCTGCGACCGTCCTCTAAATGCACGGCTTCAATTTTGTTTCCTGTCGTTTCCATATGGCTGACTCTGGCGTTTAACACGACTTCACCACCCAGATCCTGAAACAGCTTTATCATCCCCTGAACTAATGCGCCGGTGCCGCCACGCGGAAACCAGACGCCCCATTCACGCTCCAGCGCGTGTATCAACGTGTAAATGGATGAGGTGGCGAAGGGATTGCCGCCCACCAGCAGCGAGTGGAAAGAAAACGCCTGGCGCAGATGTTCATCTTCGATGTAACCGGCAACCTTACTGTAAACGCTTCTCCATGCCTGCAGTTTTGCCAGTTGAGGTGCGGCGCGAAGCATGTCTCTGAACGATAAAAAAGGGACAGTACCGAGCTTCAGATAGCCTTCTTTAAACACCGCGCGTGAATAGTCCAGAAACTGACGATAACCTTCGACATCGCGGGGATTAAACTGCTGAATCTGCGCTTCGAGCCGGGTTTGATCGTTATCATAATTAAAGACCTTCCCTGACTCCCAACACAGGCGGTAAAACGGCGTAACCGGCAGCAGTTCGACATACTCTTTTAACTGTTTTCCTGCCAGTGCAAACAGTTCTTCAATGGCACTGGGATCGGTGATAACCGTCGGGCCTGCATCAAAGGTGAACCCCTGATCCTCGTAGACATAAGCCCGACCGCCGGGTTTATCGCGTTGTTCAAGCAGTAAGACGGGGATCCCCGCAGCCTGTAGACGAATTGCCAGTGCCAGGCCACCAAAGCCTGCACCAATTACCGTAGTTGGTTTCATGTAGTCGCTCTTTAACGATGAGTCGTCATAATGGCTTGCAATGCTGCTAATACCGGAACAGGCGGCTTGCCGCTCAGAATACGTAGCCGATCGGTCAGCGTGAGTTTTCCCGCATAAAAACGGGCAATTAAATCTTCAGGTAAACCATAAAAACGCTGCATAACCCGCCAGCGTGAATCGGCGGGCCCGGCTAAAAACAGCATGCGATTCAGCATGCGGAAAAAGCGCTGCTGCTGCCAGCGCTCGCGGGCAAAATGCGTAATGGCCTGGTGAATTGAGGCCGACGTAAAGACATCAAGTGCGCTCAGGCGGTCGGCCACGGCAACCGCCAGCGGCAGTGAGTATCCGGTGGTAGGATGGAACAGACCGGCACGTAATCCACTACAGGCGAGGGGGCGCTGCTGCCAGAATGCGTTGGCATTGCCCGACAGGGTGATGGGTAAGGCGCCCTGTTCTTCACGCAGTAGTGTCTGAAGTTGCCAACCCTGTTGCGCGGCATAGTCGCAAATATTTTGCCGCGCGCGTTCAGGATCTAATGTCGCATTATCAATATAGTGCGTGTCTTCAATTAACAATCTGGTCGGCGAGAGCGGCAGGCTGTACACGAAGCGATAACCATTTTGCTGATCGACCGTGGCATCCATGATAATCGGAGACGATAAACCATGCGGTTGGCTCAATCGCCATTCCTGGCCAATAAACGCCTGGAAGCCCACGCTCAGTGCTGAGTTTGCCGCATAACCCCGTCCGTCAACCACCGCGCGGGCACCGATAACCTGACCCTTTTTCAACCGAACAGATTCCGCATTAACTTCTGCGACCGCGGTATCCATCCACAAGTGCGGGCCAAACTGTCGCTGTAAAACCTCAGCGAAACGCTGAGAAGTTATACAGAAATAGCTGCTGTTCAGCTTACGACGGCGAGTGGGAAAGCGCACCTGATAGTCGGGCCAGTGATGAACCACCAGCGGGGCTATCCAACGATGTTGGCTCTCAGTCAAATCATCGTGGTGAAATGACCACGTATGATTCCCGCCCGCCTGCGGTGCGGCGTCGATAAGCAAAATACGCATATCAGGTTGCTGCTGCTGAAGACGCAGGGCGATAAGGCCATTGGCGAGTCCAGCCCCCACGAGAATCAGATCATAATGCGGTTGCATAGCCGCTCCCACTTAAGACAGGCTGACCGGTGCGCATAACCTGCTCAATGATATCGGCAGCGGCCATGGTGCCCCCTGCCAAACGAAGGGCGGTCTGGATTTTCGCCATGCGCTGCTGAAAGTCGACGTTGGTCAGCAATGCACGCATCTGGCGGGCCAAAGCATGGCTGGTGGTAAAGCGGGAAGCACGCTTGCCGATGCCGTGATAAACGATGCGTGACGCGACGCCGGGCTGATCAAATGCCAGTGGAAGCGCTAAAAGGGGTGTCCGGTAATTAATCGCGTCCAGTACCGTATTCATGCCGCCGTGGGTGATCGCCAGCTGCGCCTGAGACAGCGCGACTGACTGATCGGCAAAATCCACCACCTGTGTATAACGGCTTCGCGCCAGCTCTTCACACTGAGCGGGCGTAAGGCGACCACAGTGGGCTAACAGGAGCTGACCGTCAATTTCTTCACAGGCTTTCACTATCGTTTTAAACAGCCCAAAACGGTGTCCCTGAAGCGTGCCCAGCGAGGCGAAAATCCGGGGTTTTTCTGAGGATGTAAAATAACGGGATGAAGAGGTTGACGGTGCGTGCGTTTCGCGCAGGGGCCCGACGGCATGAAAACAAGCCGGTAACGCTTGGCGGGGAAAATCCAGTTCAGGAACAAGCTGGCTGATTTGCGCCAGTGGCGAAAAACACTGGTGGAGCTTTTGCCGGGGGGCTAAGCCCATTCTGTGGCTGTGTTCGGCAATGACACGGTCATGACGACGCATTAGCCAGTCATAAATTTTTTCACTGGCGGCATAACGTTCGCGAGCCGCGTCGCTGGTACCGTATTCGAAAGGCATTACCGCAAGGGGCATGTCCGGTTCACGATTGAGAGGCAGCGCGCAGGCGACGGAGACAAAGGGCAGTCCCAGAGCATCAGCAACGAGCGCGCCTGCCGGTTCCATTTGATCAACAATGACGCCATCTATCGCCAGATCGTTAAATGCCTGGGGGAGTTCGCGGCACAGCATATCGGTGGTGCGCGCCATTTCATTGATGAGCTTCAGCATTGACGGCCCCAGAGGATGCGCCGCCAGGTGTAGCACGCGCGTTAACGCGCCGGGGGGATGGCTGTCTGTCCCGACGGCATGAAATCCAATGGTTTCGCTATCGATCAAGTGTTTAATATCATGTTGCTGAATAAAGGTCACCCGATGGCCGCGCGCGACCAGTTCCTGGGCGAGATTCTGTAATGCGCGAACATGGCTGTAAAAAGGCGGTGCGATCGCCGCGAAATGGCTCATGCAGCATCCTTAACTGACGGCAGCGAGTTTTTTGTCAAACCAGGCCTGAATAAAATGTTGAGTGGCGTGCCCGTTTTGGCAGGCCGCAGAGAGATGCTCACTGGCAAGATGAAGATGTTGTCTCAGACGTTCTTCAACCGCCCTTGGGCCTAACAGATTAACCAGCGTCGATTTACCGGCGTCCTGATTGCTATCCTTGCCGGTGTCGGTCATGCCGTCGGTCAAATCGTCCAGCAGTTGAAATGCCTGACCAAGGTCAAGTGAAAAACGATGCAGGCAATCACGCGCTTCGCTGGAGGCATTCGCAACGATTGAGGCCATCTGCATGGAGGCACAAAACAGCGTGCTGGTTTTAAAGTGATTCGTCATCAAAATAGCGTCAGCGCTGCGCGGCTTATCCCCTTCAGACAGGTCCTTGAACTGACCCTGTACCAATCCTTGCATGCCGATGGCGTTTGACAGTTCAGAAACCGCCCGATTTTTTGCCAGCGGCGTGAGGCCATCTGCATCGGCAATCACGCCAAAGGCTTTACTCAGCAAGGCAACCGCCGCCAGAATTGCCACATGCTCTCCATAACGACAATGAATGGTGGGGCGACCGCGTCGCAGCTTCGCATCGTCCATGCAGGGCATATCGTCGAGGATCAGCGAAGCCGCGTGGACCATTTCCACCGCACAGGCCAAATCCAGTAATCCGTCATGGCTGACAGCGCAGCCCAGATCGCGGGCGGTCAGCAACAGCAACATGGGGCGAATACGTTTTCCCGGTGCCAGCGCACCTTCACGCATCGCGGCACCCACAACATCCCGTTCTCCTTCCACGGGCAATAACTGATCAAGGCGTCGATCAATATCAGCCAGTAACTGCTCCGCAGCATCGCGAGTGAGATGAACGTGTTTTTTTGCGCAGACCGTCATTCGGGCTGTCCTTATAAACGGATACATTTACGGCAACGCGAAAGATGCGGTGCCCTTCAAAGAGACGCTTAATCTGCCATAACATGGTTGGCAGGCTTACCCGTTATTTTACATTTAGGGTTACAGGTTTTTTTTTGCTAAATCCACATCGTTAATACTAGTTGAGCTTGTGGAAAAGGTGGAAAATTCATAAACCTCCGTCGTATAGGCAGACGGTGCGGCATCTTTATCGGGTTGCCCGGGTTCAGCCCGTCAGCGCCCGTAATGTTGCAATGACCTGAGAAACATCATCCGTACTGAGCACCGAGTCTTTCGCAAACTTTACCTGACCATCAGGGGCCAGCACGATGACAGCGGCACCTTCTGGCTTAAGCTGCCAGCGATGTTGTGCCACGCCGCTACTGTCGATAATAAATTGTTGCCATGGGGAAGCTTTTTTACTGGAGCGGATACTGTTAATCACAAACAGACTGCTGCCAGGCAAAGCATCATCTGTATTCACGATAGTGGTGGTCTGGAACCGGTCTCGTGGCAGGTTGGCACGCTGCAGGGCCGCAATAAGCGGGGCGGACTGCTCTTTGGCCGACAATCGTCCTGCAACATGAATCACTAAACGTGTCCGACCCGGAAGAGACAGGCTGTTCCATTTTTGATAGTTAACCTTGCCGCCATCCAGCCGCATTTCACCTTTATCCGCAATAAAAACTGACGGAAGGGGCTGCCCGATCACGATGTTATGCGCGCTGGCCCAGCAGGAAACGAGCAAAAGCGCCATCAATCCATAACGTTGCACAGTCTTATCCCTGTTTTTAGGATCTGAGTTACCAGCTTAGCAACTTTATGCACTTTCAACTGTTTTATGCCCAATCCTGTTTGAGATCAATATAGCCGGGGAAGGACTGAACAAAAATGCATCAGAAAGTGATGATCAGGAGGTGAAAAATGCACTCAGATTGTATGACATTATCTGAAATGGCAGCCTATCTAGGGGTTTCACAGGCAACCCTGGTCAGGGCGCTGTGTAATGAGGGCGCGTTAGAGGGGGTGCCGCTTCCCGAAGGACTGGATCACCTGCCGCTGACGCAACGACACTGGTTAAAAGAGGATGTCAGCCAGTTAAAACACGCGTTGCAACGCGTTCACGATATGCATCATGATTAAAGACACGGCTTAGCATGCATTTTGAATCATCAAACGCCCGCACAATGCGGGCGTTTTTATTACTTGCCCTGCTCGTCACTTTCACCCAGGAAAAAATACCAGAGTGGAATCGACATCAAGCCGGTAAATACGGTGGTATAAAGCAGAATCATCATGGCCTGAGTGATATACATCATTATCGTCCAGTCGCTGAACGGAATATTGTATTGCTCAATGACGCCACTCACCATGGCGCGTGCCATAACGGTTCCCACAATAATTGCCAGAATGACCACGCTGCGAAGGAAATAACGCATCTCTTTACGCTTAACGGCAAACCGGGATTGAACAATCGCCAATGGAGACTGTTTATCCAGCGGTGTGACAACCTCCTGACGTGAAGCACGCTGTGCTTTTCGCCAGCGCTGGATATCAAGCAGTAAGAAAGCCAGTAAACTCACGCCCATCAACGGCAGCGCATAACCGAGTGCGAGAGCCAGGATCAGGCTGGCCCCTTGCTGATAGCGCGGTAAGACCTGCCATGCTGCGAGCAGCGTCTGCGCGGGATTGGCCTGCGGTAATGCCGGACGGCGAATCCACCACATGCGATAACCCAGAACGATCATCACACATAACCCCGTACCAAACAGCGCCAGGATGAGTTGGTTCGGTAAGCCAAACAGCACGCCCATATGTGCATCTACGCCCCAGCGTGTCAACTTCGCGACCAGCGGGAAATGGGCAAACTCCACGTGATCGACAATATTGAAGTCACCAGGATTAACGGAAACCGAATCAACCTGGGTTGGCCAGCGGCGATCGATCTCACTCACTGTCCATGCCTGACCGGCGCTTTTCGGCTGGCGTAATTCAATTTTTGCCGCCTTGAGACCTGCGCTACGTGCGGCCGCCTCAACCCTGTCCCAGTCTGCATCAGGCTGATTAAGGATAACGGGTTTGTCGGTCTTGTGACCTGGCAAGCCATGCAGTGTGCCCCCCATTACCATACCGTCCATCGTGGCATGATGTTCAGCATGAGGATCGGCAGCCACCACCGGGGCATCGCCATTTAGCGCTGTTCTGACCTGAGGCGTCAGCCAGCCAAAATCGCTGCGCATTTTATCAATATTACTGCCTGCCCACTGTGACCAGGTTAATCCCGTTACCGAGAAAAAGACCAGACCAAGGGACAGTACTAAGCCGAGCGTAATATGCCAGGAACGCGTTAATATAAAGCCGGAACGCGGCTGTCTGACCTTGCGTCGCGGACGCGTACCCAGCCACAGCAGAATGCCACCCAGTGCCGCAACCCATAACCATGACGCCGCCAGTTCGCTGTAATTACGGCCAACATCGCCCAGCAGCAGACCGCGATGAACCTGATCGAGCCACATGCGCAGAGGTAATACGCCGCTGGTGCCATAAACCGTCATGTCCCCTTTTACAGCGAGCGTATAAGGGTCGATAAAAACAGAACGTGATTCCGAAGGGCCTGACTGCGGCTCTGAAAACTGCACGCGCGTCGTGTCGTGTTCACCCGGCGCAGGCCTTACGGCATAAATCCGGGCATTACCGGCATAACGCCTGGCCGCACTAATTTGATCGGAAAGCGGCTTTGCAGTGCCCTGGGCGTGAGTGGTGAGTGCATCTTTATAAATCAGGTTCTCTAACTGCGGCGTGATGACATACAGCGTGCCGGTTAATGCCGCAACAAAAATAAAGGGCGCAATAAACAGGCCAATATAAAAATGTAAACGACGAAGAACATTCAACATCGCACCGCGTTGAGGAAGATTGTTTTCCCGTGAAAAAGTCATAGCGATTCCATATTTTCAGAATACCGGGCTTTTCCTCCTGCGCCATGGCGTAAGAAGAAAAGATCACATCGAGGAAATAAACAACCGGGGCAAGGGTGGTGCGCGGGGTCGATAAATACCGTTGAGGCGCGTTAACGCCAAGCGCGCAATGTGCCGGGGCGGAGGTGCGCGACAGGTCAGGCAGATCAACCAGATGAAGGGAATAAATACCCACAACATTAACGGAACATGCACCAGCAGATCGCAATAACCGCAGGCGAGGCCGTCGTTCATCATACTGTGATCGGTCATCGCCATATCGCTGTGATGATCCATCATCGGCATATCCGCGCTCATGCCTGACATCGTCATCGCATCATGGCGTTCAGCAAGATTTTTTGATACCACAGGTGCAATAAACAACAGCAGTACAGCCAGTATCGCAATACAGGCGCTCAGTTGTTGTTGTTTACAGCGGGTGGATTTCATCATCAGGACAGGATAGTTATTCACAATTTCAGGGCAGCAGTGTAACGCGACGGAGATAAAAGGGTTAAAAAAAATGACATTTAAACCATCGAAAGTCGCACCTTTTGAACACCTTCACTCAAATTGGCTTTGAAATTAACTTTATCGTTACTCATGCCGTACATTTAAATAACATTATTTGTCGGTACTATTGTTATAAAGGAGATCTAATGAAAATTGTAACTCTCGATGGCGACACATTGCCCGTGCCACCGCCCCAGCCCGCCTGGTGTAGTGACTGGCAATTTCGAAAGGACACGGCCGAAGACGAGATTGTTACAGCGCTAAAGGGGGCGACCATTGCCATCACCAACAAGGTGCCCTTACGTGCGGCGACGCTGGCACAGCTCCCCGACCTGCGATACATCTGTGTCACGGCAACGGGCTATGACTGCATTGATATTGCAGCCTGCAAAGAGCGTGGCATTGTGGTAAGCAACATTCCGGGTTACTCAACGCAAAGTGTTTCGGAAGGCGTGATAGCGTTTATTTTTGCCTTGCGGCGTCAGATTGTGGAATACGCCAACAGCACGCGTCACTCCTGGCCTGACTCCTCTCATTTTTGCCTGCACCGGACGCCGATTCAGGACATTGCTGGCGCAACGCTGGGTATTGTTGGAAAGGGCGACATCGGCAGCGCAGTCGGCAGGCTGGCACAGGCCTTGGGAATGCGTGTGCTTTACGCCGAACGCAAAGACAGCAGCAGGATCCGTGACGGCTATGTCAGCTTTGATGCGATGCTGGCCTCCAGCGATATCATTTCACTGCACTGCCCTCTTAGCGAGCAAACCCGTCATCTGATCGATCGCGAGACGCTGGAAAAGATGAAACCCCAGGCATTGCTGATTAACACCGCGCGGGGCGGCCTGATTCACGAGGCGCAACTGGCAGATGCCCTGCGGAAGGGCACTCTTGCCGGTGCAGCGCTGGACGTTCTCAGCAGTGAACCCCCTGCGCGGGATCACCCTCTACTCCAGCCCGATATCCCCAATCTTCTCCTGACACCGCACATTGCCTGGGCGAGTAACAGCGGCATGCACAATCTGCTTCAGGGAATCATGGTGAACCTGGCGGGATTTGAGCAAAACCGGCCCGTGAATGTCGTGAGCTGAATCAGAATATCGAACGGCCGAGTTTGTCAGTCAGGCACTCCAGCGCGGCGGTGCCGGCTAACGAATTGCCCGCGCTATCCAATCCGGGTGACCAGACCGCGATGCTCATTTCCCCAGGAATGACGGCAATGATACCGCCGCCAACCCCGGATTTGGCGGGCATGCCCACCCGCCAGGCAAATTCGCCGGCCCCGTCGTACATACCGCTGGTAATCATTAGCGCATTGATCTGCCGCGCCTGGCGGGAGGAAATCAGGGATGAGCCATCCAGGGTTTTTCCCTGATTAGCCAGATAAATAAAACTGCGAGCCAGTTCAATACAGTTCATGGACAATGAGCAGTAGTGAAAATAAGTCTGCATAACGCTGGTGACGTCGTTGTCAAAATTACCAAATGACTTCATCAGCCACGCGATAGCCGCATTGCGGGCAGAGTGTTCATATTCAGAACGGGCGACGTGACGATCGTACTGAATATCCGATTGCTGACTGAGCTGACGGATTATTTCCAGCATACGCTGACGCGGTGCTGTCAGCCGGGTTTCAAGCAAATCGCAGATCACCAGCGCCCCGGCGTTAATAAAGGGATTGCGGGGTTTTCCCTGCTCCAGTTCAAGCTGAACCAGCGAATTAAAAGGCTGACCGGAGGGTTCTTTACCCACTCGCCGCCATATCTCCGCATCCTCATAACGCGTCAGCGCGACGGTGAGAGAGAGCACTTTTGAAATGGACTGGATCGAAAAACATGTTTCAGCATCGCCCGCCTGAAAAACTGTGCCATCACGTAAACAGACCGCTATACCAAGATGGTCGGCCGCGACGTCAGCCAGCGCCGGAATGTAATTAGCGACTTTGCCCTGATGAACTAACGGACGAACCTGCTCAAGAACGGCTTCGAGCAGGGTATTACTGAGAGTGGTCACACACGCGTCTCCAGAAAGATCGTTGATGGCGCAGGATGATGAGCGTCCTCAGGCTGCAAATCAATGGCTTGCACATAAAATTGTCAGACGAGGCCAGAAATTTTTTCAGGCGTGATGATTACCCTACATCATCCCTTATGCAGCAGGTTGCTGATTTAGTAAAATTCGGAGATAAATAAAAGCGAGGAATTATGGCGGGGATACGATAACCTCTGGATTTAATTTGCATTGTTGGTGCTGTTCAGCACGCTAATTTTGAGGTCAGGCATGCGCGCTTTTGTCTCAAACCGACCCGGTCTTTTTCGCCCCCGTCGGCTACGGTTGTTACAATATCTTATTCGGCGAGATAAAACGCCGGTTGCCTTATTACTGCTCGCCGCGCTGGTGGGCGTATTAACGGGCCTGACGGCGGTGGCATTCGACAGAGCGGTAAATTGGGTCATACATTCCCGCCTCCACTGGCTGAGCCAGTTTGAAACTAATGCCTTATTAATGGGCATTTTTGGCTTTGTTTTTTCCGCAGGGCTGGCAGCGTCAGGCTATTTTCTTGTCAGGCGATTTGCACCTGAAGCAGGTGGTTCAGGCATTCCTGAAATAGAAGGTGCGCTGGAGGAGTTAAGGCCCGTACGCTGGTGGCGAGTTTTACCGGTTAAGTTCGTTGGGGGCTGGGCGCGCTGGGCTCTGGCATGGTGCTTGGGCGAGAAGGGCCGACAGTACAGATTGGCGGCAACATTGGCCGCATGTGTCTGGATATCTTCCGCATGCGGTCTTCTGAATCCCGTCACACTATTCTGGCGACCGGTGCGGCTTCTGGCCTGGCCGCCGCCTTTAATGCCCCACTGGCCGGCATCCTGTTCATCATTGAAGAGATGCGCCTGCAGTTTCGCTTTAGCCTTATTTCTATCAAAGCCGTCTTTGTTGGCGTCATTACCTCAAGCATTGTTTTTCGCGCGCTGAACGGTAACGAACCCATTATTAACATCGGGCAACTGAAAGATGCGCCGATACAAACCCTGTGGTTATATTTGCTGTTAGGGATTTTATTTGGCGGCTGCGGTGTGGCCTTTAATCGTCTGATATTCACGCTGCAGGATCTGTTTCAAACGCTTCACAAGGGCCGGACCTCGCGTTGGGTGCTGGGCGGTGCCGTGTTGGGCGGATCATGTGGTCTGCTGGGGCTGGTACTGCCTCAGGCCGTCACTGGCGGTATTACGTTAATTCCTGACTTTTCAGCCGGTACATACACCTCCGCCGCTTTACTCTCCCTGTTTTTTCTTCGCGCGCTGATCACCTTACTGTGTTTCGCATCCGGGGCGCCAGGCGGTATTTTCGCGCCGATGCTGACGCTCGGCACATTACTCGGCATCAGCGTCGGACAACTCTGTGTCGCGATGTTTCCGGCGTATCATCTTGAAGCGGCAACCTTTGCGGTGGCGGGCATGGGGGCGTTATTTGCGGCCTCGGTACGCGCACCCTTGACCGGCATTATTCTGGTGCTGGAGATGACGAATAATTATCAGCTTATTTTGCCGATGATTATTACCTGCCTTGGGGCTACCCTGTCCGCGCAATATTTCGGCGGAACGCCGTTGTATTCAACGCTTCTCGCCCGGACACTGGCAAAGCAGCAACAAAGTGAGGCGGAGGCCAACGCAACGCACGATCGGGCCTGAGTACGAGGAGCAGGGCGAAACGGCAAAGATATTAACGCCGGGAATCTGGCCTGAGGTCGGGCGGCAATCATTCTTGAAACGGTTTATCCGGAGGGCGGATAAGATCGCACCTGATAAAGACAGGATTGTTTAGGTTGACGCCCGGCGGTGGCATTCAGACTCGGCGCAGTGCTGGCAGCGCCGGGAACGCCTTACAGAATTCTAAAAATAGCTGGTGCGGGCTCCACGCGCTATCAGTGTTCTCTTCATGCTTCGCTCACAGGCCAGGGTCACCTCAGCCGATTATCGCGTCTCTGCGGCACAAAACAGGCTCTAAAGCGCATCGCGCGTAGTCTCTTTCACGCGTAAATGGGCATTTTTGTGCGCGCTTCTTCCTGACCCATGCTCGCGCGTTATTTACCCACATTCTGGTGATTCATTTTGGAATATGACAACCCATGACGCTACGGCCTTATAAACCACGTGGCGCTATAAAATGGACGGAAAGAGCAACAGGAAGGCTGTTTTTACGCGTGGCTAAAGACGCCTGTGTTTCTGGCTAACGATGCTGGCTGATAATGGCATTGTCAGTTATGCCCCGGTTTCAGCCTGTAACTGTACCCGATGTGACAGGATGACTGAACTGAGGGCTTATCGTTTTAAACGTTGATGACAGGCTCGCCTTCGGTACGTAAACCTGGGAAGTCTTCCCTGTAACAATTGGCATGTTCCTCACGTGAAATAAGGTTATGACTTTCCGCTTATCGGATACGCTATTTTTATCTTCTTCCTATGCCCAATGTCAGCCTTGAAAGGCTATGGGTATTCCCGCTTCCTGAGCAATGATTTGAGTCAATTCGAGATCGTTATATTCCCGATTCCCTGTACGTTCTTGTTACTACGATATTAACGTTTGTTCATTGTATTAGCGGTAGACCAATCTTCTGGTGGGCTACAGGTGTTCGACATTGTTAATCAGTGGAAAATTCTTAATAAAAATAATTTTTAGGATTAAAGGTCGGTAAATTTGATCTTGTTTCGATCATTATTCCAATTTTGCGTGTATATAATTTTGGTCTCAAAAGTGTGTGCAGCAATAAATCGAGGGATGATGAGATGACGGATAGTTTTCAGAGTGAAGTGCCAAAGGCACGTATTAATTTAAAACTGGATCTGCATACGGGGGGCGCAAGCAAGAAAACTGAGCTCCCTCTGAAATTACTTGTGGCGGGCGACTTCAGTAATGGTCAGGAGTCTGCACCGCTGCCTGAACGCAAAAAAGTTAATCTTAACAAAAATAATTTTGACGCCGTGCTTTCTGAATATTCCCCAAAATTAAACCTGACTGTTAAAAATACGCTTGCCGATGACGACAGCGAAGAAAACATCAGCCTGTCATTCCAGAGCATGCAGGATTTTTCTCCAGAGCAGGTTTCCCGCCAAATACCTCAACTGAAGGCCATGCTTTCCATGCGCAATTTGCTGCGTGATTTAAAAGCAAATTTACTGGATAACCAGACTTTTCGAAAAGAGCTGGAAAAAATTCTGCTCGATCCGGCCTTAAGTGCAGAGCTCCGATCTGAGCTGTCTGCGCTGGCGCCTAAACAGCCATAACGGTCACGACCTTTTAACGGATTAATAAGGAAGATGTTGATGTCTGTAAAAAATGAGAATGCCACTGGCGGCGAGAATGTGGTGCTAGAACGTCCTGCTGCAGGTGGCGTTTATGCGTCCCTGTTTGAAAAAATTAATCTAAACCCGGTTTCTGAGCTGAGTGCGCTGGATATCTGGCAGGATGCACAGGCGATGTCGGATGCGACTGCCGATGAACGATTAACTGCCGGCATGCAGGTGTTTATCGAATGCCTGACAAAATCAGGCTCAAAAGTTGAAAAACTCGACAAGCATCTGATTGACCATCACATCGCGGCGCTGGATGACCAGATCAGTCGTCAGCTTGATGCCGTTATGCACCATGAGGACTTTCAGGCAGTAGAAAGCCTGTGGCGCGGCGTGAAATCCCTTGTCGACAAAACTGATTTTCGTCAGAACGTCAAAATTGAACTGCTGGATATGTCTAAAGTAGACCTGCGTCAGGACTTCGAAGACAGCCCCGAAATTATCCAGAGCGGGCTGTATAAACATACCTATATCGATGAATACGATACGCCGGGTGGCGAGCCGATTGCCGCGCTGATTTCCGCTTACGAATTTGATGCATCTGCGCAGGATGTCGCTCTGCTACGCAACATTTCGAAAGTGTCTGCCGCTGCGCATATGCCGTTTATCGGCTCTGCCGGCCCGGCGTTCTTCCTTAAGGGCTCCATGGAGGAAGTGGCGGCCATCAAGGATATTGGTAATTACTTTGACCGCGCAGAATACATCAAGTGGAAATCTTTTCGCGAAACAGACGATTCCCGCTATATCGGTCTGGTCATGCCGCGCGTACTGGGGCGCCTGCCGTATGGCCCGGACACCGTGCCTGTTCGTAGCTTCAATTACGTGGAAGAAGTGAAAGGCCCGGATCACGACAAATATCTGTGGACCAACGCCTCGTTTGCTTTTGCCTCCAATATGGTGCGCAGCTTCATCAATAACGGCTGGTGCGTGCAAATTCGTGGCCCACAGGCCGGTGGTGCCGTTCAGGACCTGCCAATCCATCTGTACGATCTGGGCACTGGCAATCAGGTGAAGATCCCGAGTGAGGTGATGATCCCTGAAACACGAGAATTTGAATTTGCCAATCTGGGATTCATTCCTTTGTCCTATTACCGCAATCGTGACTATGCGTGCTTCTTCTCGGCGAACTCGACCCAGAAACCGGCACTCTATGACACAGCGGATGCAACGGCCAACAGCCGTATCAATGCCCGTCTGCCATACATTTTCCTGCTGTCGCGCATTGCGCACTATCTGAAGCTTATCCAGCGTGAAAACATCGGTACGACGAAAGATCGTCGTCTACTGGAGCTGGAATTGAATACCTGGGTGCGCAGTCTGGTAACGGAAATGAGCGATCCGGGTGATGAGCTACAGGCTTCTCACCCACTGCGTGACGCAAAAGTGACAGTGGAAGATATTGAGGATAACCCGGGTTTCTTCCGCGTGAAACTGTACGCGATCCCGCATTTCCAGGTAGAGGGGATGGACGTCAACCTGTCACTGGTTTCTCAGATGCCCAAGGCGAAATCATAAGCTAAGGCAGGAAGCCGATGAAAACGGAACAACCGTTATGGGGCAGGGGCGTAATGGTCTCTCCTCAACACTTCCAGCAACAGGTCGCGTATGCGGCCTGGTCTGCCGAAAGTATCGCCAGAATGGGGTTATCACAGCCCTGGGGCGTGATAAATGTGGCATTTGAACCGGAAACCCTGACGCTGGGGCGTCTGCAGGCCCGCCATTTGCACATTCGTTTCCCTGACGGGACGCTAATCGATACGGATAATGCTGACGATCTACCGCCGGTGCTGGCGCTGCAAAATGAGTTACAGGACGTGGTGGTGGTTTTGGCGCTTCCGCTGCTGCGGGCGAATGGTGGCAACTGCCTTAAACCTGATGAGGTGGCCGAGCGTCCGGTTCGTTATCGCCAGTGCTGGCGCGATGTACGCAATACGTTTGGCGACGATATCCGTCAGATTGCGGTGATGCAGCCAGCGCTGACGCTGCGGTTTGCCCATCAGGACAACAGCGATTATCTGACCTGCCCGGTTGCCCGCCTGCAGCAGGATTCGCAGGGTTCATGGCAACTTGATGAGACGTTTCTTCCTCCCCTTCTGTCCATCCGGGGCAGCCGCTGGCTGGTGAGTCAGTTGGAACAGCTGATGACGCAACTACGTGCCCGTCTAAGTCGTCTGATGGCCATGCGCCGTGAAAGTAACGAACGTATGGCTGATTTTGCCGTGGCCGACGTGTCCTTGTTCTGGCTGCTTAATGCCCTCAACAGCGCTGCGCCTGTGCTGGGGCAGTTTCAGCGTCATCTGCAAAGCCCGCCGGAGCGTCTGTATCCGGAACTTGCGCGGCTTGCAGGCAGCCTGCTGACCTTCTCACTCGAACACCAGGTGAGTGCGATTCCTGTCTGGCAGCATGAGCAACTGAATAACGTCTTCCCGCCGCTCTTTGACCTGCTGGGCGACCTGCTGGAAGCCAGCCTGCCGTCGCGGGTGGTGGCGATTGAGCTTGAGCATGATGCCCGGCTTCACTTCTGGCAGGCGCGTTTGCATGACCCACGTCTGCGCGAAGGGGCGGATTACTATCTCTCTGTGCGATCCCCGATGCCAGCGGCACAACTGCAGGAACAGTTCCCGCATCAGTGCAAGGTTGGTAGTCCCGATCATGTCAGGAGTATCGTCAATTCATCACGGGTGGGCGTACCGCTGACGCCACTGCGCCATGTGCCGGCAGCCATTCCGCTGCGTCTGGAAAACCAGTATTTCAGCCTGGATGTCTCTCATCCCCTTGCCACCGAAATGCTTCAGGGCGGCACCTGTATGTTTTACGTGCCTGGCATGCTCGGTGAGCCTGAACTTGAACTCTTTGCGGTACTGAGAACATGAGTGAGCATAAACGCGGCCCGGCCGCGTCCATTGATATTGATGCCCTGCTGCAGGACACCTGGCTGCAGGTGATCAGCCTGCGTCACGGTCCGATGTTTCAGGATGGCGAAGGGCGCACGTTGTGGGAGCGCTGCATTGCTGATGTTGAGCGTGTGCAGCGTGAGCTGAAAGCGGGCCAACTCGATGAAGCCAGCTGTCAGCATATTCTCACAGCGCAGTGCGCGCTGCTCGATGAGGCGGTCAAAGGTCGCGGTGTGGAAGATGATGCCTGCGTGCAGTGGTATGACATTCCCCTGCAGGGACACTTTCTTGGCACCATGGACGCCGGAGATACGCTGTGCGATCGGATGCGCGGTGTCCTGCGTGAACCGGCTCCCGACCTTGCCGTTGTGACCTGCTTTCAGCGGGTCATGATGCTGGGCTTTCTCGGCAGTTTTCGCGCGCTGGACGATCCGGAACGTCAAAAACTCGTCAACGCACTTAGCGAACATGTTGCGCCGTTCAGCTATCCACAAACCCATCCGCTACTGGTGGAAAGCCGTATCAGACGGGGCTCGGGCGGCTGGATGGCATCATGGCCCGTGCGTATTGGTTTGAGCGCTGTCGTGGTGGCCGCACTTTGGTGGGGACTGGATCACTGGTTGGATCAGACGCTGCTTACCCTGTTGCCGGGAGCCGTAAAATGAGCCCCGCTCAACAGCGCGGACTTGCGCTGTGGGCCGCCCTGCTGAGTGCAGTGGTCTGCCTGGGTTTCCTGCCTGTATCCCGACTGGTTTCTGTGCTCATTCTGCTTACCGTTCTGGGGCTAATCATCGCATTCTGGTCTGTGGCCAGTCGTCGTGCGGAGCAGAATGTCATCCTGCAACTGGATGATCTGCCAGAAGCCTCTTATCGTCAGCCCGTGGTGCTGATCTGTGGCGATCTGCCGCTGGCATGTATGCAGCAGTCACCGGTACACACTGTCACGCAGGGATGCTGGATCCGCGTGGAGGACCAGCAGGACCCGGAGCAGGCCGCCCGTCAGGTGCTGTGGCTACGTCCTGACTGGGGAGGTCAGCTGTCGGTGATGGTTTGTATCTGCCCACAAAAACAGGCTGACAGCGAAGCCCTGACCCGGCGTCTGCTGACTCTGCGCTGGCAAATCAGCCAACTGCGTAAAGCAACCGGTCATTCTGTGCCGCTGATTCTGAATTGTCAGATCGGCAGCGCGATGACAAATGAACTGCTCTGGCAGGCGGCTATCGCGGGGGAAGGGGTGAGGATCTGGCGTGAGTCCTCAGCACCGTCGTCAATCGCTGAATGGGGCACCACTGGAGGGGCACCGGCGATGCAGCAGCAGGTGATAATGAACAGCCTCAGAGGCTGGTTCTGTCAGCATGTCCAGCCTGTCTTCATGGATGAGAACGCCGATGTTCCTGTCATCGTACCTGCCGCAGTGCTGTGGGGAATGGGGCCGATCCTTACCGGAAGCCTGGCGACGTCGCTCTGGTCGGCGTGGCTTTCGCGTCACACCGCAATGCGGCAGGTGACGGGATGGCAACCAGCCGAAACGAACGGTTCGGTTCTCTCCCCACTCCCGAATTTTATTCTGCCGCTGCTGCCGCAAGGGCAGGGCATGACGCCCCGTGGCAAAACCTTAGGCTATGCATGCACTCTTTTCACCCTTGTAGCCCTTGCTGCTCTGCTCAGCAGTGGCTGGAACAATCGCCAGCTGTTGCATCGCGTGAGCTTCGATATTGCCCGCTATGACCGTATCCCGATGCATGATTTTGAAGCTAAGGCCGATGCCGTTGCCGTTCTACGTGACGAGGCGGCAGAACTGGATAGCTGGGCGCGCAATGGCGTACCGGTTCGGATGAGCCTCGGTCTGTACCAAGGCGAGCGCCTGCGAATGCCGGTGCTGGATGCTATCCGTTCGTATGTACCGCCCTCCGTGCCTTCATCCGTGCCGGCAGAACCCCGGCCAGCATCCATTCCGGTTCCGACAATCGTGCGGCTCGACAGTATGTCGCTGTTTGATTCCGGCAAATCGGCGCTGAAAGACGGGTCCACCAAAATGCTGGTGAACTCACTGGTCGGCATCAAAGCGAAGCCAGGCTGGCTGATTATCGTATCCGGGCATACCGATAACACCGGCAATCCGCAATTAAACCAGGCGCTGTCTCTGAAGCGTGCCCTAGCGGTGCGTAACTGGATGCGTGATACCGGCGGCGTACCGGAAAGCTGTTTCGCGGTGCAGGGCTATGGTGAAAGCCGCCCTGTCGCTGCCAATGGCACTCCGGAAGGGCGCGCGCTCAACCGCCGTGTCGAAATCAGTCTGGTACCTCAGGCGAATGCCTGTCAGATACCGGATTACCCCCTGGCGTCATCGCAGGATGATGGCGCATCACAACACAATGGAGAGTAATTTCATGGCAATTCCTGTTTATCTCTGGCTACAAGACGACGGCGGCGCGGACATAAAGGGTTCGGTTGACGTTCAGGATCGTGAAGGCAGCATCGAAGTGGTCGCGCAGGCGCACAACCTGTACATCCCGACCGATAACAACACCGGCAAGCTGACCGGCACCCGTATTCATACGCCGTTCCTGTTCACCAAGGAAATCGATTCATCCAGCCCGTATCTCTACAAAGCGGTAACCACCGGTCAGACCCTCAAGTCTGCGGAATTCAAATGGTACAAAATCAACGATGCGGGTCAGGAAGTGGAGTACTTCAACACCAAACTGGAAAACGTGAAGGTGGTGAAGGTGAACCCCGTGATGCATGACATCAAGGATCCTTCTTTTGAGAAGCACAACCACCTTGAGCGCATCGAACTGCGTTACGAAAAAATCACCTGGACCTATAAAGACGGCAACATCATCCATTCCGATTCCTGGAACGAACGCGCTACCGCGTAAGCCCGATGCGGACAGGGTTTCCTGTCCGCAGTTTTTTGCTGAGTGCCTGTATGAAGCGGGCTTTCAGCAAAGAAAACCACAAACTGCCCGCCTGACCGTATGCGCTTTGGTCCCCTTCACGGGAAACAGCGAGGGGCGGTAGCCTGTCCAGGAACCGACAAAGAGAGAGATTCATGGAAAATCCAGCCATCCTGTTGCGACGTCTGAACCCTTACTGTGCCCGTGCAATGGAAGGGGCGGCTTCGCTCTGCCAGATCCGCGCCCACGCGGAAATTTTGCCGGAGCACTGGCTGCTGAAACTGCTGGAGCAGGGCGAGGGTGATCTCACGGTACTGGCGCGGCGTTATGAGTGGGATATGGACAGCATCTGGCAGGATTTGCTGGGCTGGCTGGATCGACAACCGCGCTCAGTGCGCCAACGTCCACAACTCTCCAAACCTCTCCAGGTGTTGATGCAGGAAGCCTGGCTGATTGCTTCGCTCAACGGTGAAGAACAGATCCGCAGTCACCACCTGTTGATGGTCTTGGTTGAAAAACAGAGTCTGGCCCGCTGCGATGGTCTGTGGCCGCTACTGACGCTGGGCCGGGGACAACTGGATCGCTTGCGACCGCTGCTGGATGCGCAGTCCGACGAACGTCCGGAGCTGCAGTTTGAGGTTGAACTGGCCCAGGAGCATGGCAGTGAGGTGGCGTTTGTTGGCCGCCCGGTCGGTGCAGAGCTGAAAGAGGGTGAGTTCAGTCCGGCCCTGCAGAACGCGCTGGATAAATTCACTCTCGACGTCACCGCTAAAGCCAGAGAAGGCAAAATTGACCCGGTGTTTGGTCGCGACACTGAAATCCGCCAGATGGTGGACATCCTCTCCCGTCGTCGTAAAAACAACCCGATCCTGGTCGGTGAACCAGGCGTGGGTAAAACCGCGCTGGTTGAAGGCCTGGCGCTGCGTATAGCAAAGGGCAACGTCCCGGAATCTCTCAAGCCGGTTGTTCTGCGCACCCTTGATCTCGGGTTGTTGCAGGCAGGTGCGGGCGTAAAAGGCGAGTTCGAACAGCGCCTCAAAAACGTCATTGATGCCGTGCAGCAGTTGCCGGTGCCGATACTGCTGTTTATCGATGAGGCGCACACCATTATCGGGGCGGGCAACCAGGCGGGCGGTGCCGATGCCGCTAACCTACTGAAACCCGCACTCGCCCGTGGCGAACTGCGCACTATTGCCGCAACAACCTGGTCTGAATATAAGCAGTACTTCGAGCGCGATGCCGCGCTGGAACGTCGCTTCCAGATGGTGAAAGTGGACGAGCCCGACGATGACACCGCCTGCCTGATGCTGCGGGGCCTGAAATCCCGCTATGCCGAACATCACGGCGTGCACATTACCGACGATGCGGTGCGGGCTGCCGTTACGCTTTCCCGACGTTATTTAACCGGCCGCCAACTGCCGGACAAGGCCGTGGATCTGCTGGATACTGCCGCCGCACGTGTACGTATGAGTCTTGATACCGTTCCGGACGCCATTGTGCGCCTGAAAGCACAACTTACCGCGCTGGCGCTGGAAGAGCAGGCGCTGCTGGACGATGCCCATGCTGGCAATCGCGCTTTCCGGTTGCGGTCTGACCCAAAGCGTCAGTGATGGGACCAAATCGGCCTTTAGCGCGGTGTTTTATAAAAAGATTAAGGTGCTACATCTGGATTTCACCGCGCGTGAAGCCCTGAATACGGACGCGCGGGAGAACAACGCCTTGTCTCAATCGGTAGTGCTACGCATTTATCAGCTCAAAGACATCAAAACCTTCGACAGCAGCGTCTATCAGCAATTGTTGAATGAGGGAGAAACGACACTTGGTGGGGATTTACTTGCCATGCGCAATGTCGTGCTGAAGCCCGGTGGTGATGTCTCGCTGAATATGCCCATGGAAGACGACGCGAAATACGTGGCGGTTGCCGGGCTGTTTCGGGACCCGGATACGGTGAAAAATACCTGGAAGTTGACGATTGACCGCGAAGCACTCGATCCTGACGAGGCGCGAGTGATTGAAGCCGGGAGTCATTATCTAAAATTATTATCGCCAAAGGATGACTAATGCCTCAGTTT
This sequence comes from Pantoea sp. RSPAM1, assembly GCF_038816185.1. Lineage (NCBI taxonomy): Bacteria > Pseudomonadati > Pseudomonadota > Gammaproteobacteria > Enterobacterales > Erwiniaceae > Pantoea > Pantoea sp. RSPAM1. The sequence continues at coordinate 140,494 of NZ_CP046138.1, forward strand.
CATCAATCCCCCTCACTGTATGAAATACTCGCCGGCAATTTCTCCGGTGGTCTGAGCCTCCATCAGGTGAGTGAGGAAAACCAGGTTATCCTCTCAGTGCTGGATAACATGCAGCGAATCCTCAACTGTCGCGCCGGAACGCTGGCGCATTTGCCGGATTACGGTTTGCCAGACATGACCAAAATCCTGCAAGGCATGCCAGGTACGGCCCATGAAATGATGGGCACCTTATCTGCAGTTCTGCTCAGGTATGAGCCACGCCTGAAAAAAATAACGGTTGTCATGCTAGAACAAAAAGTCCCCGGTGAGCTGCGCTATGCCATTGACGCTGAACTCAAAGGTATAGGGCTGGTGCGCTATGGCACCGAGTTTATGCCAGAGGGGCGGGTCCTGTTGAGGCATCTTAAGCAACAGCAATATCTTGACTAAACCCGTCTGTGAAGCCTGATAACGGTCTGTCATTACCCTCACGTTTCCTCAAAAAAACGGTAGATCTGTTCCCGTCGTCCCCGGGCGTCAGGTCAGTCTCGCTGAGTTTTATCCGGGCGAGGTGCAGCTTCAGAAACCGATAGATGCGTGGCTGAAAGATACCGGGCTGAATAGGTAGCCGTTCACAGCCCCGGGATTTTCCGCGATGGAGCGGCCTCGCATGAAAGGGAATATATCGCAAATTTGGTCGCGCGACAGTCTCTGCAACCTTCCGACTCTGCAGAAAGCGAAACCGCAATATTTTCCACCGCTACCGACACGTCAAATGGATAACTGGTCATGAATGACATTACCTCACGTAAAATCAAAACCGGTGGTGACCCGCGCACGCTGCCGGATTATGCTTCCCTGCGCAATGAACTGAGCAAGCTGTCACATCCGGCGCGGCCTGATGTGAACTGGCACTATGTCGAAAAGCTCTGCCTTTCACTGTTTGAGCAGAACGGTGTGGAGTTGCAGACCGCGGCCTGGTATACGCTTGCCCGTATGCAACTTGCCGGATTATTCGGTCTCAATGAAGGTCTGGCGATACTGGAGGCGCTGATCAGCCATCAGTGGGGCTCGCTTTGGCCGCAGCCTGTTCACGCCCGTATGGAAATTATCAGCAGTTTGAGCCAGCGCCTGCAGCAGCGGATGCGCTCGCTCCCGCTGAATTATAGCGACCTCGGTCAGCTGTATCGGGCAGAGCAACGTCTCAGCGCTATGGGGGAGGTGCTGCAGCGCCTGGAGCTTAAGCATCTCAGCCAGTTGGATACCCTGCGTAGCCTGATGCACAACAGTGCTGCCCGGCTGGAAAACAGCGATGACACAATCCCTGCAACGGCGACGAGTCAGCCAGGTTACGTGCTGCCTGCCCCCTCGGTAAAGGACGCGGGAATGTCAGCAGTTTCTCAGGCTGGCGGGCCATTTGAAAACTCCTCAGGGCAAGGTAGCTCAGTGAAGTGGGTGTACGTTGCGCAGCCGGAACACCAGGCCAATGTGGACGTACTGGCAGCAATACCGGTGCCGGCAAAAAAGTGGAAACCCTTTCTTGCCGGGATGAGTACCATGCTGGTAATAAGCACAGCCGCAGTGTGGGGCTGGCACTCTCTTCACCAGCCTGACCCGTTACAGACTCAGCTTGTCGCCTCCCTGGCGCCTTTACCTGCCACTCTCACCTCTGAACAGGTGATTAGGTTGCGTCAGCAGATTCCCCAGCCGCAGGACTTTATTGCACAGACGCAGCAACAACTGACCCGCCTGGACCAACTTTCGCCGGGATGGAATATTGACTACAGCCGACAACTTGTCGAGCAGGCTCAGGCGCTGTGGCCAGAGCAGGCGAAACCGCTGGCGCAGCAATGGCAGCAACAACGCCATGCTGCCGCTTTGTCAGCAGAACAGCTAAATGGCTGGTATAAGGGAATGATGTCACTCCAAAAGTTGAGTGACAGACTGAACGGACTCGATGAACAAAAGGGAAAATACATGACGGTCAGCGAGCTGAAATCAGTGGTTTTTTCCACTATGCAGTCCTTTAACCAATCCATACCGGCTGAAGAGCAACTGCGGGCATTGTCACAACATCCTGCGGGCCAACCGTTACCTGCCGCTGCCCGGTCTCAACTGGAAATGCACCTGAAGCAAGTGACGGCCCGTTATGCTGAAATAAAATACCAGGGTTCAGAATAAAGGTGGGGAGTAATATTCATTAGAATCAGTACTTTAACTGCGATTTTGCCTTTCGGTGGCGGGCGATGGCGCGCTGCTAAAAACGGGTATCTTGCGACGTCACCAGGTCACCAACTGCGTTGCATGACAAAAGGCGTCTGTCAAAAGGGCACGCTATGGCGATGATTGCAGCCATGAGTTACAGGAAAAAGCAGGTTTTACAGAACAGTAAAGGGCAGCTGTTGCGCCATGACAACGTTATGCAAAATTGTCTGGTGAAAGTGTCTTATTGAAGTGTGAAGACCGTGCAGCAGGCAACGATGTATCTGACCTACAGGGGGAGAAATTTCAAAATAGCGCGAACATTAATGCTACCGGAAAACTCATAGGCCAGGTTGCACCAACCAGAAAAGCGCTCAACAGTTTGATGCTGAGTTTGTCTTTGGCGATAAAGAAGGTGATGAGTGCCGCTACCGAGGCAACAATCCCATAGAAGACCAGCATATGTTGATAAAGTGTCATTTTGGCCTCAATACCTGTTTAGATGTTTAATGCAGATCATGCGGATTTTTGTGACTCAGATCAAGTATCAAGTCTTTTGTGTAAATAAAAAAAGGCGTCATGCCGGTTTGCTACCGGTAATATGGGGCTAAATACTGGCGATTTCACCCTGAAAAATGACAGTAAAATAAGCCTCATTCCCCTTCACAGGCCGATCCTGAAGGCCTGTCCCCCCGGCGAACTGCCGTTTTTATTTCACTTCTCCTTTTTTCTGTGGGCTCCTGTCGCGCTTCTCAGTCGGGTTTTGAGACATATACTGTTTCACTGTGGATTAGATGAATTTCGCTCTCGTCCCAGGATAACCTCTCGATAACACAGGAGTATCAGGTGAAAAAATTTTCTTGTCTGCTGTTCATCTTTTTATGCCCTGCTGCATTGGCTTTAACCCTGCAGTCGAAAGACTTCAGCGATAATGGCTTGTTAGATAAAAAATTTGCCGGTGCGAATAAAAGTAATGCGGCCTGTACCGGCGAAAACGTATCACCCGAACTTAACTGGTCAGAGAGTCCGGCGGGTACCAAAAGCTTTGCCTTACTGATGACCGATCCCGTGGGGGCTAAAGGTCTCGGGGTGAGTCATATGGTGGCTTACAACATTGCTTCTGAACGCAGTGCTTTTGCTCAGGGTGAGCTGACAACGGGGAAAGGTTACACGGGTGGGAAAAACTCACCGGGCACCGCCCATTACTACGGCCCCTGTCCGCCTGTCGGTTCAGGCATTCACCATTATAACTTCGTGCTGATTGCCACGGATCTTGCACCTTCTGCGCTTGAGCCGGGTTTGACTCATGACGAGCTGTTGAAGAAACTCAAAGGACATGCCCTGGGTGCGGCCAGCACGGTGGCCCGGTTTGGTAATGACTAAACTGGATTTACATATAAAAAAACACCCTGCAGACAGGGTGTTTTGGCTGAAAACGGCGGGTTATTTCGCGTCAGCGGGCGCGGGTTGATCGGATTCAGCCTTTCTGTCCATTTTATTAATCAGGCTTTGGGCTTCGGCTTCGCTTGCGACAGCAGGAGAAGAGCCGGTTAAGGGCTTACGGGCCGTTTCACGTACCGTCAGAATCGTCAGTAATCCCACCACCCCTGCAACCATCATGTAGTACGCCGGCATCATGGTATTTTGCGTGGTATCAACCAGCCATGCGGTAAGTAAAGGTGTGGTGCCGCCAAACAGTGAAACCGAAAGATTGAAGCCGATCGCCAGTGCACTGTAACGAATATCAGTGGCAAAAAGCGCGGGTAGCGTTGAGGGCATGGTGCCACTGAAGCAGGTGTGCAGAATCCCCAGTACTAGCAGACCGCCAAAGACTGCCCACATATTATGTGAACCGATCAACATAAAGCAGGGGATAGCGAGCAGGATCAGGCCCACTGCACCGAAACCAATCACCGGGCGACGACCAATTCGATCGGTCCAGCGGCCCCACATCAGCGTTAACGGCATCATGACAAACATCACAATCATCACCAGCAGCAGCCCGCTGAGCTCGGGCAAGCCCAGTACGCCGGTAAGATAGCTGGGCATATACGAGGTCAGCATGTAGTTGGAAACGTTAAACAACAAGACCAGCCCGATACACTTCATCATGGGCACGCGGTGCTGACTTAACATTTTGAAGAGCGTCAGGCGCGGTTTACTCTGCTCCAGCTCCTCCTGCTTCTGCATATGTTGTTTAAAAGCCGGTGTTTCCTCGAGTTTCAAACGCACATACAGGCCGAACAAGCCAAGGGGTGCGGCAATAAAGAAGGGCACGCGCCAGCCCCAGGACATCATGGCTTCTGATGAGATAAAGCTCGTCATTACGGTCACCAGACAGGCACCCAGCAGGTAGCCGCCTAAAGTACCGAACTCCAGGAAGCTTCCCATAAAACCACGACGTTTGTCTGTCGAATACTCTGCTATAAAGGTTGCTGCACCGCCATATTCGCCACCGGTTGAGAATCCCTGAACGAGTCGGGCCACCAGAAGCAGGATGGGTGCCATGATGCCGATTGAGGCATAGGATGGAATGATGCCGATGCAAAATGTGCCTATCGACATCATGATCATGGTGATGGCCAGCACTTTCTGACGTCCGATTCGGTCACCCAGCGGACCAAATACCAGACCGCCCAGTGGGCGTACTAAAAACGCCGCTGCAAAGGTACCGAAGGTCGCGATCAACTGAATTGCCGTATTGGCATCGGGGAAAAAGACCTTACCAATGATGACAGCCAGGTAGCTGTAGACGCCAAAGTCAAACCACTCCATGGCATTACCTAATGCGGCGGCACCCACAGCGCGTTTTAACATGTCATTGTCGATAACGGTTATGTCGTCGACCGTGAGTTTTTTTTGCTTTTTATTCCAGAAATGTTTTTTGGGCCTGGGTGACGATGAACGGTTTGTATCCATATTTTCCTCAAACTACTTAAATGAAGACGACCTATAGCTTTCGCAGCCAGTCAGCGAGGTTAACGGAAATAAAGGAAGAGAAAGCTATAAGAGGCCAATGACATTAATGATAGAGCGTTCTTAACCGCAGCGAGAAAACATAGTCCATGAATGTAATTTTTTGCAAGTAATCAGAAAAAAAGACTAATTATTGAGTAAGATGGCCATAAATCATTTTTTACCTTTATTTACATTTTGGCACATCTGGTGGTGCCTGAGTCCCTTTTGTCCGGAACTCAGGATGGCGGAGTCGCCTGTTGCATGCGGTATTCAGGGGCAAAGCAGAATCCGCCAGCGTGAGATTGCTGGCAGATTAGTGTTAATTATGCAGGTTCAGCCGCCGGCGATCGTCCGGTACTCCACCACAGCAGTAAGGCCACCAGGGCGATACAACCCAATGCGCTAAAGGCAATACTGTAGGAATAGCGAGCCACAATCAGCCCCGTCATCGCCGGGCTCATGGATGCGCCTACGCCTTGCATTAGCATCACCACACTCTGACCCGCATTAACGTGCCCGCTTCCGCGCAGCAGGGAGACGATGTAGCCCGGCACGGCAACGCCCAGTATTCCTGCCGCAATGCCATCAAGCACCTGGACCGGAATAACGAATAGCGTCTCTGGAAATTCTGCCGCAATAAGCGCCCGTAGCGGCATCATCAACAGGGCCGTCATGATCAAATAGCGATAGCCAATTTTGTCCACACGACGTGAAACGTAAATGGCGACGGGGATCATCACCAACTGAGAAATAACGACCGTGGCCGCAGCATACAAACCGGGATCGACCGCATCCGGCCCGGTTGATGAGGCCACGCGCATACTCAGCATGGGCAACAGTGCGGCGTTGGCCAGATGAAACAGCAGTAAAGTCAAACCGGTTACCAGCAGTGCGGGTTTGCGCGCCAGGATCCACAGGCTCACAGTCGGCTTTTGAGACTGATTGTCTTCTAATCCGCGCGCGACCTCATGATTGATATCCTCTCCACGTATCGCCAGCGTCGCGATGGCGGCAAAGACGGCCATTATCATCATTAAGATGAAAACGGCGCCGAGTCCCCATTTCCAGGCAGCGAATCCAGCCAGTACAGCCGCCAGGGTGTTTCCGGCATGGTTGTAAGCCTCGTTTCGCCCCATCTGGTGGTTGAACCCTTTTTGCCCCGTCAGGCCCAGTGTTATCCCTGCTACGGTCGGGCCAATAAAGGCGGCAGCAATGCCGGCAACGATCTGTGAAATGATCGCCGTCCAGGACTGGTTGCTGTACCAGAGTAACAAGGTCGCAACGGTAATCACGATGCATCCTGTCAGGATGACAAGACGTTTATAGCGCGTCGCATCCGCCACCACGCCTGCGGGCAATGTTGAGAGGAGCCCTGCAATGCCGCCTGACGTCATGACCAGGCCTATTTCATCCGGGCTCCAGTGGCGTTCTGTCAGAAAAATGCCTAAAAATGGTCCCAGACCGTCTCTGACGTCGGCCAGAAAAAAACTCATCAGACACAGTGCCTGAAGTGACCGTTGTGACATGTGATTTTCCCTGTAGCAATAGTAAGGTTTGGGTGACCAACACATTTCAATAAGTAACGCCATGAATCATGGCAGCAAAAACACCAGGTAACATAACGTTAAAGTTACAAAATGAAAAAATTCACTTTTTATGTAATCTGGTCTAGCGGCGGTAAGCTCTGAAGGCCGTGCTGTGGTGAGAGGTATCCATGCAGGGCCACACTGTTGTCCACATTCTCTGGCGACGGTGCAAGGGGCCGAACACTAATTTCATCCACCTCGGGAGCATCAGCCGTTGAAGGCGTGGGTTCGGTGTATTTCACATTAATAAGTGAGTTAATTATTTAAAATGTAATGATTTTTTGGATCCAGAATGTCACATCGCTTATCCAGTAAAGACTCAACGGAGGCGCGATTGCCTTTATCCCAGCCGCGGCGGGTTGCCAGCAGGATGAACCCTTTTTCACCCGAGAACGTTGTAGGCACTAACGCGACGCCATATTCAGCCAGCATAGGCGGCGTCAGGCGAAAGTGGTGAGCAACGGACGCGATAGGGTAAATGCCCATCGCTGTAGGTTGAAGGACACGCCGGGCGTAGTAAGTATGCGTTAAGAGCTTATCGGGCAGGGGATGCCACGCATCTTGAATATAGGGGCGTTCAGCCCTTAACTGCCTGTAAACATCTTCTCGCAGGCAGGTAAGGTGGATATGTAGCTGATTCTGACTGCGGCCCCAGGCCGAGTTGATTGCCATGCCCAGCATCTCCTCCGGCACAGGCCTGCCGTATTGAGACATCAACTGATAACGCATCAGCCAGGCGTAGCCGAAATAATCTGGACGGCCAGGCCTTGATAGCCACGGGCTTTCAATACCGGATACCGGAATCGTGGGAACCAGAATGAAATGATAGGGATAACGAGGGTTTTGAATAATGCTAAAACCCTGCCGTTTGCCCTCTGGAATATAGATCTGCTGACAGGGTGAAGGGTGACCCGTGTAGTGATAGTTCACCATGCAAACGTTGTCCGTCACCGCCCATAATGCATCTGAGCGTGCGCATCCCGCCAGCGTGAGTGCCATTGTGGTCAGTATCATCAGGCGAAAGAGCAGACTCAGCATAAACGCAGCCGTTCACTGTCAGGTTCCGGCAACATTTCACAACCTTCGATTTTTTTAACGCTTACCGCCCTTGCTGCCATATCGCCTCTGTCCCTACGTCTGAGCGGATTGAAATGCCTCTACGTTAGCGCCACTCCATTATAAACACCATTGGGTTGACCAGAAAGTACTGAAATATTATGACATAACCTGCCCATCCGATTCGGGCAGCGCAGGCATAAACGTAACAATGAGGCTCGGTTACGCGCCCTGTCCCGTTACTCACCCTGTGAAAAAGCGATAAAATTCTCTCGCAATCAACGAATGGTTAACTGCGTGAGCGTGGTTAATAAAACATCCACTTTGGGCAGGAGCTGCTTACGCCGGGGCCAAATCACATTCAGTGGCAGCCCCTCGGGTTGCTGCTGCGGCAGTAAGATTTCCAGTTCGCCACTGTCAACGGCGTTCTGTACCAGCCACGAAGGCATTTGTGCAACGCCTAATCCGGCCATTACCGCCTGAAGTTGTGCATCCACATCAGCCAGTGCCATGCGAAAGGGAACGTCCCGCCAGTACGAATGACCGTCTTTACCACTAAATAACCAGGGTTTTGGCGTGTTATCGGCCCGTTCATACAGGATGGCCCGATGCTGCATGAGTGCCTGTTCATTTTGCGGCCGTCCCTGGCGTGCCAGCCACGCTGGCGAGGCACAAAACACCATGCGTTCACGACCAATGTGACGGCAGCCCATTGATGCGGGTAAATCATCGGAGCCGCCAATTCTGACCGCAACGTCGATGCCTTCATCAAACAGATCGATGAAGCGATCTGAAAAACTCATTCTCAATTCAAGCTCGGGATGCTGCTGACAAAACGGAATCAGCAACGGCATCACGTTCAGCCGCCCATAAGTATGCGGCACGGCCAGTCTCAGACGGCCGGAAGGAATAATCCGCTGGGCAGCCAGGACGGCTTCTGCTTCGGCCAGCTCCTCCATGACGCGTAAGCAGGTTTGGTAATAGGCGCTGCCCGCATCCGTTAGTTGCAGTTTTCGCGTTGTGCGTTCGAGCAGGCGCGAGCCCAGTCGTGTCTCCAGTCGGCTGACGCTCTTACTGATGGCAGAACCCGTAACATGTAAACGGGCAGCCGCAGCGGTAAAACTCCCGCTTTCTACACTGGCCACAAAAGGAACAATGTCTTTAAGACGTTGATCGTGCATGATTGATGAACTCAGGTTGATAATGATGTGAATTTTTACCAAAAATAGGAATTAAATTCTCTATTACGCTTAGCATTACGCAAAAAGAGGAGAATTAACATGCAAAAACAGGCTTTGATTGTTGGAATCAGCGGTGTGATTGGCCGGGCGTTAGCAGAAAGGCTAAACAGCGAAGGCTGGCAGGTCAGCGGGTTGTCACGGGGCCGCAGCGCGGTACCTGAAGGCTGCAGCAATCTCACCGCAGATTTAACCGATCCTGACGCGGTAAAAACGGCATTGAAAGCCGTCAAACCTGATGCAGTGTTCTTCAGCGTCTGGGCGCGCCAGGACAGTGAAAAAGAGAATATCCGCGTCAATGGCGGCATGATCCGCAACGTTATTGAAGCGCTTGGCGAACGCCTTCAGGGCGCACATGTGGCGCTGGTGACGGGCCTTAAGCACTATCTGGGACCATTTGAAGCTTACGGCAAAGGTGCTGTGCCGGTCACGCCTTTCCGTGAAGAGCAGGGGCGTCAGCCGGTGGACAACTTCTATTATGCCCAGGAGGATGAAGTCTTCGCTGGCGCAGAGAAATATGGCTATCGCTGGAGCGTTCACCGTCCGCATACCATCATTGGCTATGCGCTCGGAAATGCCATGAACATGGGGCAGACTCTGGCCGTTTACGCCACCTTATGTAAAGAAAAAGGCTGGCCGTTTATCTTCCCAGGCTCACCCGAGCAATGGAATGGTGTGGTGGATATGACCGACGCCGGTCTTCTGGCTGAGCAACTTGAGTGGGCGGCGACCAGCCCGGCCGCGGCAAATCAGGACTTCAACGCGGTAAACGGTGACGTTTTCCGCTGGAACTGGATGTGGCCAAAACTGGCGGCGTATTTTGGTCTTGAGGCTGCAGCGTATCCGGCAAAAATGATGCCGCTTGACGGGCGCATGCAGGAGGCGGCCAGCGTATGGCAGGCGCTTGCTCAGCGTGAAAACCTGCTTGAACAGGATATCACGCGTCTGGCCTCATGGTGGCACACCGACGCGGATCTGGGGCGACCAATGGAAGCCTTCACCGACATGAGTAAAAGTCGTAAGGCGGGCTTTACTGGCTACCGGAGCACTCTGGATTCCTTCACTCAGCTTTTCGATAAGCTGAAGCATGAGAAAATCATTCCTTAATCATGTCCTGGAGCGCCCCGACGGGCGCTCATTACCGCTGTGCTTATTGTCTATACTGATATCTGACTTTTTCAAAGGAGCAGGAAGATGACGACATGTTTTATTATTGGCGCGGCGGGCAACGTTGGCTCTCATCTCACGAAACAGCTCAGCGCTAAGCAACATGCGGTTTCTGCACTGCATCGTAAACCTGAGCAGGCTGAAGCACTAAAATCGGCCGGAGCGGTTCCCGTGGCGGGGGATCTCCAGCAACTGACCGTGGATCAACTGGCGCAAAAAATGGCCGACCACGATGTGGTGATTTTTAGCGCTGGGGCGGGAGGCGCGGGTATTGAGCTGACCAACGCCATTGACGGCGAGGGGCTGTCCCTGGCCGTCGCCGCAGCCGAAAAGGCCGGTGTGAAGCGTTTTTTGCTGGTCTCAGTTTTCCCGGATGCCGCTCGTGGCGAAAAGACATCTGAAGGTTTCGAAAATTACATGCGCGTGAAGCGGCTGGCTGATGTTCGCCTGGTCGAAAGCCAACTCGACTGGGTGATTCTTCGTCCCGGTACGCTAACCGATGTCGCGGGCCGCGGCACCGTACGTGCAGGTTTTGCCATTCCTTACGGGGCGGTCCCGCGTGAGGATGTGGCCGCTACGCTGGTGGCTCTGGTCGAAACACCGCAAATTTCGCACAAAATTATTGAGCTGACCGAAGGCGACGAAAGCATAAGCGACGCTATGCTCCGTCTGCAACGATGATAAAAAAACGGCCCCTGTAACGGGGCCGTTTCATAACGTTTTCCGCCGCGTGTTTATTTCACACAGCGCGAGCAGTGCTCACGTTCGATATGCTGGAAGAAGTCATTGCCTTTGTCATCCACCAGGATAAAGGCCGGGAAATTTTCGACCTCTATTTTCCAGATAGCTTCCATCCCCAGTTCGGCATACTCCACGCACTCCAGACTCTTGATGCTCTGCTGCGCCAGAACGGCAGCTGGACCACCAATGCTGCCTAAGTAAAAACCGCCGTGCTTGTGGCAGGCATCGGTGACCTGCTGGCTACGGTTACCTTTTGCCAGCATGACTTTGCTGCCGCCATTTGCCTGCAGAAGATCGACATACGAATCCATGCGGCCTGCCGTCGTCGGGCCCAGTGAGCCAGATGCGTAACCCTCCGGTGTTTTGGCCGGACCCGCATAATAGACAGGGTGATCTTTAATGTACTGCGGCAAGCCTTCACCGTTATCAATGCGTTCTTTTAGTTTGGCATGGGCAATGTCACGCGCAACGATGATGGTCCCGGTCAGGGACAAACGTGTTGAAACCGGGTATTCCGAAAGCTGGGCAAGGATGTCATTCATCGGACGATTGAGGTCGATGTGAACCACTTCGCCTTCACCTTGCTTGCGCAGTGCCTCAGGAATATAGCGCCCAGGATTGGCTTCCAGTTTTTCAATCCAGATACCCTCGCGGTTGATTTTAGCTTTGATATTGCGGTCAGCGGAGCAGGAAACCCCCATGCCAACCGGGCAGGACGCGCCGTGGCGAGGCAAACGCACGACGCGGATATCATGTGCAAAATATTTGCCGCCGAACTGTGCTCCCAGGCCAAGCTGCTGCGCCGCTTCCAGTAACTCCTGCTCAAGCTGAACATCACGGAAGGCCTGACCATGCTCGTTACCTTCTGTAGGTAAACCATCATAATAGTGAGTCGATGCCAGCTTGACGGTTTTCAGCGTACTTTCGGCAGAAGTGCCGCCAATGACGAAGGCGATATGGTAGGGAGGACAAGCCGCAGTACCCAGCGTACGCATTTTATCGACCAGATAATTTTTCAGCTTACCTGGGCTGAGCAGTGCTTTAGTTTCCTGATACAAATAGGTTTTATTGGCGGAACCGCCGCCTTTGGCAATACAAAGGAATTTGTATTCATCACCGTCCACGCTGTAGAGGTCAATCTGCGCCGGAAGGTTGGTGCCGGTGTTCACTTCTTTATACATATCCAGCGCGGCGTTCTGAGAATAACGCAGGTTATCTTCAATATAGGTATTGTAGATCCCTTGCGACAGTGCAGCTTCATCACCGCCACCGGTCCACACTCGCTGGCCTTTTTTGCCCATGATGATGGCGGTGCCGGTGTCCTGGCAGGTTGGCAAGACACCTTTAGCGGCGATCTCGGAGTTTCGTAAGAACTGCAGTGCGACGTATTTATCGTTATCGCTGGCTTCAGGGTCAGCCAGAATTGACGCAACCTGCTGCTGGTGGGCCGGACGCAACATAAAAGACGCATCATGAAAGGCCTGCTGGGCCAGCAGCGTCAATGCCTGTGGGTCCACTTTTAATATGGACTGGCCGTCAAACTCAGCCACGGAAACGTGGTCGGGGCTAAGCAAATAGTATTCGGTGTCCTCGTGGGCAAGAGGAAAGGGGTTCTGATAAAAAAAAGGTTTGTTCGACATAGTATCTCACTTAATGACGTGCTGGCTCCGTTAACGCAGGCTGACAGGAGCAACATCAAAGGCGAATGAGTTGTTTATTATGCTTGCCAGCCCTAAACACAGGCTGGCAAGTGCTGGCATGTTATCGTATGACGCGTCGAAATGCATTTGACACAATCAGAACATCCACACCATCCAGGGGTAGGCGATGAGCATCATAGCAATCAGGAAGATAGCGCCAAAGATGGTGCCCAGACGCCAGTAATCTTTTGTAGGTAAATAGCCGCTACCGTAATAAATAGGGCTTGGGCCGGTACCGTAAGGGGTGATAATCCCCATCACACCCAGTGAAGTACACAGCATCAGGCAAAACACGGGCATGTTAATACCTGGAATGGAAGCGGCAATGGTTAACATCGCAGGCAGCAAGGCGGTCGTATGCGCGGTGGTACTGGCAAACAGGTAGTGCAGCAGGAAGAAGGCAATCAACAGCACCACAGCAGACACTTGAGGATCGTATCCCTGCAGTAACATTCCCCCTTCTTTGCCCAGCCAGGCGATAAAGCCTACGCGGGCTAAACCATCGGCCAGCGCAACCAGTGTGGCAAACCAGGCAAAGGTGTTCCAGGCGGCTTTATTGCTGGTGATGTCGTTCCAGTTAAGTACCCGGTCCACAGCATCAGGATAATCACCAGCAGAGCGGCCATGGCCGGTTCGATCCAGGCCGTGGCAAAAATCCACATCAGCAGCGCACAGACAACAAACACCAGTAACAGGATCTCGTTGCGGGTCAACTTACCCAGTTTTTCCAGCTCAGCAATCGCCCAGCGAGGCACTTCATCATTCACTTTCACTTCAGGCGGATAGAACCAGTACGCCAGCAGCGGCATGGTCAGAATCAACAGCAGGCCCAGTGGCAAAAAGGCAAGGAACCACATTCCCCATGAAATATCAAAACCAATGACGCTTTTGACCAGTGCAAGGGCGAGCAGGTTGGGGGCCAGGGCGGACAGGAACATGGAGCTGGTTATACAGGCGGCGGTGATAGCAACCCACATTAGATAAGATCCAATTTTACGCGCGCTGGGGTCATTGGGTTTTGAACCATAAAGCGGCGGCAGATTGGCAATGATGGGATAAATGGTACCGCCACTGCGGGCCGTATTCGACGGGGTGAAAGGGGCCAGCAGCAAATCCGCGAAGGTGATGGCGTAGCCGAGGGTTAAGCTCCGGCGGCCCAGGTATTTCACCAGAATCAATGCCAGACGGCGGCCGAACTGGGTCTTGTCATAGCCCGCAGCGAACATAAATGCGCCAAAAATCAGCCAGACGGTTGAGTTACCGAAGCCGCTGACCGCCCATTTAAAGGACTCACTTGCCACTTTAAATTTGGGGTTGGCCAGTTCTGCCGGGCTAAAGAGCAGGAACTGGCTGAACAGGGCGATGACGACGACGCCGGTCAGACCAATCACTGCGCCGGGCAAGGGTTCAAAAATCAGCCCGACGATGACGCCGACGAAGATGGCAAAGAAGTGCCATGCATAAGGTTCAAGACCCGCTGGTACGGGGACGAGTAATAACAGAACGGCGACCAAAACCGGCAAAAGGAGCATAAGTGCTTTATTTTTGCCCGCAGCTGCAGGGGCTGCTTTTGGAGGCTCTTTGACGTTTGAGAGTGTTTTCATAGTATTTTTCTACGTGTTAAGGATAATTCGATTAACGCCACGGCAATTCGCTCATAGGGACTTTTTTATTCTAAATTATGAGAATAAACCGTGATGCCTTATAATTCTTTAACGTGTCCTCTGGTGCGATGGAGGCATTTTAAAAGATCATGTAGATATGATGCGATTAATTAAAAACAGAATATTGATCCAGATCAAGTAAGTTAAATTATACGATTAAATTTTTAACAACTGAATTATTAATACTCCCCGGGCAAATATATAAATTGCAAAAATAACGGTTTTTAGCCCCAGCCTGGCAAGGGTGAGTAATGAGGTGATCAAGATAACCTTTTGTTTTTAATGTATAATTATTAATTTATTAATTCTTATTGATTTTATTTAACTATTGATTAACAATAAATATACATCACGTTTCCGCTTTGATCAAATAGTAAGCCTGAAATATTTAAAAGTTAAAAAACTAAAATTAAAACTTATGAAACTAAAATAATTGGTATATTAGCATTATGACATCGGACCACTTATTTATTAATAAAAAAGCGTCCGCACAGAATTCCCGAGTTTTGAATTTTTGGAGTTAATCGCAATGAATACACTCACCCCCATTCTCAATCCCATTACGTTGCCGCGTGGCGCAGTTTTAAAAAATCGCCTGCTCATGGCACCCATGACAACCTGTACCGGTTTTTATGACGGAACGGTCACCAGTGAGCTGGTTGAATATTATCGTGCCCGTGCTGGCAGCATCGGAACGGTCATTGTCGAATGCTGTTTTATCGATCCAAAAGGTCCTGCGTTTCCAGGGGCTATTGCCATCGACAGCGACAACAAGATTCCGGGCCTGAAGCGAATTGCTGACGCCATTAAGCAGGAAGGTTCGACAGCGATTTTGCAGATCTATCACGGTGGACGCATGGTTGAGCCTGAGCTGATAGGGGGAAAAACCCCTGTCGCACCAAGCGCCATTGCCGCACCTCGTGAAGGTGCCACGACGCCGCGTGCGCTCACGGCAGAAGAAGTGGATACCATGATCACCAAATTTGGTGACGCCGTTAACCGCGCCATTAAAGCCGGATTTGATGGCGTTGAAATTCATGGCGCAAACACCTATCTGATACAACAATTTTACTCGCCCAATTCCAACCAACGCGATGACAAATGGGGCGGCAGTCGCGATAACCGTGCCCGCTTTCCGCTGGAAGTCCTCGAAATTACCCATAAAATGGCCGCGCGATTTGCGCATAACGGGTTCATCATCGGTTACCGTTTTTCCCCTGAAGAACTTGAAGTCCCGGGCATCCGTTTCGATGACACCCTGTATCTACTGGAAAAGCTGGCGGCACGCGGGCTGGATTATGTCCACTTTTCTGTTGGGCAGCTTATGCGCCCCTCTATCGTTGATACCACCGATCCAACCCCGCTGATTGAGAAGTTTATCAACATGCGGTCCCCAACGCTGGCGAAAGTGCCGGTCATTGGCGTTGGCGGTGTGGTAAACAAAGAAGATGCCGAAAAAGCGTTGGAAAAAGGCTATGACCTGGTGGCGGTGGGTAAAGCCTGCATCGCTTATCCCGACTGGACAGATCGCATTATCAATAATGAGCATCTCGAACTTTACATCGACAGTAACCAGCGTGAAGCGTTGTTGATCCCTGAACCGCTGTGGCGTTTCTCGCTGGTTGACGCCATGATTCGTGATATGAGTGAGTCGGGACGCAAATACAAAGCCGGTGTTTATCAGGAAAAAGTTGAGGCCGAAGCGCTTAAGCTGAAGATCAACGTCACGCTGGACACCGACCGTATTACAGATATCTCGCTGGTACCGGACGACACGCTGGACGTTGACTTCACTACCACCTTCGAAAGCCTGCGTAATCGTATTCTGGTGGCTAACAGCCCACACGTTGATGCTATCACCGGCGCGACCACGCAGAGTGAGGCCCTGAAAAAAGCAGTATCGCGTGCAATGACCACGTCAAATAAAGCCCATGTGATTGAAGAGGGCGGTAATCCCAATGCACCGCAGCAGTATGATGTGGTGGTTGTGGGAAGCGGCGGTGCCGGTCTGGCCGCGGCCATTCAGGCGCATGATGAAGGTGCCAAAGTGGTTGTCATTGAGAAAATGCCCACTATCGGCGGTAACACGATCAAAGCATCCGTAGGGATGAACGCCGCCGAGACGCGTTTTCAGAAACTGAAAGGTATCGAAGACAGCAAAGAACTGTTTTATGAGGAAACGCTCAAGGGCGGTAAGTACAAAAACAACCCAACCCTGCTGCGCGAGTTCGTTGATTTGGCACCTGAAGCCATTGACTGGCTGGCCGATCACGGTATCGAACTGAATGACATCACCATCACCGGCGGCATGAGCATTGATCGTACGCACCGTCCTGCCGACCGTTCGGCCGTTGGCGGCTTCCTGATCAGTGGGTTAGTGAAAAATATCAATAACCGTAATATTGACGTCCTGCTTGAAACCGCCGTAGAGGAAATTTTGTTCGACAACGGCGCGGTCAGCGGTGTCAAAGTGGTGGATGAATACAACGACAGCCGTATTCTCAATGCGAAAAGCGTCATCGTCGCAACAGGCGGCTTCAGCGCCAACCGGGAAATGGTGGTGAAATACCGCCCTGAGCTGGATGGCTTTGTCACCACCAACCATAAAGGGGCCACTGGCGCGGGCATTGCTATGCTGCAAAAAATTGGTGCGGATACCGTGGATATGGGCGAGATTCAGATTCACCCAACGGTTGAGCAAACCACATCCTATCTGGTGTCAGAGTCTATTCGTGGCGGTGGGGCCATTCTGGTCAGCCAGGCGGGACAGCGCTTCTGTAATGAGATGGAAACTCGCGATAAAGTTTCTGCGCAGATTATTGCACTGCCGGAGAAAAGCGCCTGGATTGTCTTCGATGAGCAGGTTCGTATGAATAACAAAGCGGCCGATGAGTATATTGCCAAAGGATTTGTCATCAGCGCGCCAACCGTAGGCGAGCTGGCGGTGAAACTGAATATGGAACACCGGACGCTGGAAGAAACGCTGCATCGCTATAACGGCTTTGTGATACAGCAGAAAGACGCGGACTTCGACCGTCAGACCGCGCTGCGTCATCCGTTGAACGAGGGCCCTTTCCATGCGATCCGCATTGCACCCGGCGTTCACCACACAATGGGTGGCGTCACCATTGATACCACCACAGCCGTGCTCGACAGCCATAAACAGCCAATCCACGGTGCGTGGGCGTGCGGTGAAGTGGTCGGCGGGATCCACGGTGCGAACCGTATCGGTGGTAACGCGGTTGCGGACATCATCATCTTTGGTATTCTGGCAGGTGCCAACGCCGCGGCGTTAGCCAAACGCTAGTCGTCACCGCCGGCATCTGCCCGCATGCAGGTGCCGGTTTTATTCCCTCCCAGAGCGGTGTCGCTTATGCAAACTGAGTCGCAAGTCTGTGCTTATTCCGCCGTCCTGATGGGATCGCCCATTCTGCTCAAGCTATTCGAGCACGACGAAAAGCTTGCGGCACAGGCTTTCAGATTAATCAAACAGTACGAAAATCTGCTGACGGTTAACCGGACGCACTCCGAAGTGATGGCGATTAATCATGCTGCCGGTCAGCATCCCGTGAGCGTCAGTCAACCCGTCTTTGATTTAATTCAGCGCGCACTTAACGTCAGTCTGTTACCAGACAGCAGTTTTAATCTCACGATTGGCCCGCTGGTGAAACGCTGGAAAATTGGCTTCAAGGGTGACTGCGTTCCCGCGCGGGAGACAATACTGGCAACGTTGCCCTTAACCTGTCCTGAAAATGTCCAGCTTGATGTGGACACGCGTTCGGTGTTTCTGAACAAAACGGGGATGGAAATTGATCTGGGCGCCATCGCCAAAGGCTACATTGCCGATCGGGTGCAGGCCTTTTTGCAGCAGCAGGGCGTCGATAGTGCGCTGATTAACCTTGGCGGCAACGTGCAAACGTTAGGCGCACCACGTGATGCGCCGCAGCAGGGATGGGCAATCGGTCTGAAAACCCCTTTTGCGGCCCAGGATGCCCTGATTGGAGTCATTCACGTTGTGAACAAATCCGTGGTGACCTCCGGTATTTACGAACGTTATTTCGTACAGGATGGCGTCTGTTATCACCATATTCTTGACAGACATACCGGCTATCCGCTGGATAATGAGCTGTATAGCGTGACCATTATTTCCGACCAGTCGATCGACGGAGATATTTATACCACGCTGATTTATGGCATGGGCGTTGAGAAGGGCATTGCGTATCTGAAAAACCATCCTGATATTGAAGCTGTCTTCGTGACGCGCGACAAGCAGGTCATTTGCTCGTCACAACGTCACTTTCACTTCACCTTACTGGATAACCGCTTTCAGCTCCGTCACTGACAGTACTGGCGTAAAAGCGTGTGGTACTCCGGCTGCAGACGATAGCGATACACCGGACGTCCTGTGACGCCATAGTGAATACTGGTAAACAAAATATTGCTCTGCGCCAGCCAAATCAGGTATTTACGGCAGGATACGCGAGAAATATTCACCTCAGTGGCCAGCTCATCGGTAGAAAACTCGGTACCGGGTGCGCATCAATCCACAAACACAGCGTACGTAATGTCTGCGGCGTCAGCCCTTTTGGCAGGCGTTTTGTCTCGCAGGCATTGGCCTGATTACCATGCAGCAGTTGATCCACATCGGCCTGCTGGTAAAACTGATGATTATCCATCAGCCGTTTTTTCTGACGCCATCCGGTCAGCGCCTCTTCAAAGCGGGAAAACTGAAAGGGTTTTATCAGATAATCCACAACGCCGTAGTTGAGCGACGTTTTAATGGTCGCCGCATCGGCAGCGGATGAGATGATAATGACGTCAACCGGACGCCCCGCACTGCGCAGCTCTGGCAACAGGTCCAGTCCGTTTTCCTGCTGCATATAGATATCCAGCAAAATAAGATCAACGGGCGGATCTGTCTGCAACAGGCGCTCTTTGGCTTGCTGTAAGGTGGACGCGGTACCACAGCAGGTAAAACCGTCAATCTGCCCGATGTAGCATCGGTTCAGTTCGGCCACCATGGCATCATCGTCTACGACTAACACATTGATCATTCGCTAATATTCCCTCTTTCCCACGGAAGCTGAACCAGAAACTGGGTATAAACGCCCGGTTCTGATTCCACGCTGACGTTACCGCCCAGACTTTCCGTTTGTTGCTTGAGTAAAAACAGTCCAACGCCACGATCTTCACCTTTGGTAGAGACGCCGCGTTCGAAAATGGCGGCGAGCTGATCGGCAGGAATTCCGGGGCCATCGTCACTGACCTCGCACGACAGCCAGCCGTTTTGATAATGCAGCATGACATGGATTTCCCCGTCCATTTCCGGATCGAGCGCTTCCAGCGCGTTTTCAATCAGATTGCCCAGTACCGTGATAAGTGCTGCGATTTGCTGTTCACTGCCGTTGTCGGGCAGATAGCTGGCCTCGCTCAGGATCAGCTGGTGGCCTTCATCTGTTACGCGGTTAATTTTGCTCAACAGGAAGCCTGCAATAACAGGCGACTTAATCTTCTGTAGCAGCGAACCTATTTCCGTTTGATAGTTATTGGCCGTTTTAAGGATGTACTCTTCCATCTGCGCATAGTTTTTCATATGCAGCAGACCAAGAATCACATGCAGCTTGTTCATGAATTCATGGGATCGCTCCCGCAGTGCATCGACATAGTTTACCATGCCGTCGAGACGCTGCATTAGCTGGCTGATTTCCGTTTTATCCCTGAATGTACTCACTGCCCCAATAATACTGTTACGACTGCGCACCGGCACGGTGTTACTGATCAGTATTTTGCCGCGTACGTTCAGCTCTTCGTCATAAGAGGCTTTGCCTTCGTGCAATGCATCGCGTAAATGTGTCAGCATCTGTGCATTTTCCGGCACGCGGTCACCGCTCAGAAACGCTTTGCGGGTAGTTTCTTTTAACAGCTGCTGTGCAGCCTGATTAATCAGGCTGACGCGGGATTGATCGTCAACCGCAATCACGCCTTCTTTAATCGAATCGAGAATAGCCTGACGCTCTTCAAACAAGCTGGAAATCTCATACGGCTCTAATCCCAGTAAGATGCGCTTTAAGCGTTTCACTAAGATTAATATGCCGAGCATGCCAACCAGCCCGCCAAACAGCACGGTCCAGAGAATATTCCAGCGGCTTTTCGCAATTTGCGCCGCGACGTCATTCACCGAGATCCCAATTGCCACCACGCCAATTTGCTGATGCGCCTGATTGAAAACGGGCGTAAATACCCTGAGTGCCTCAACCAGTACGCCATGATTCACCGCGACATTCTCCTTGCCGCGTAACGCCGGTTTAATATCGTCGCCGACAAAGTGCTGATTAACCACTTCAGGGTTTGGGTGAGAGAAGCGAATACCGCGCATGTCGGTGACGACGACAAACAGCAAATCGTTACGTTTTCGCGTTGCCTGAGCGATCGGCTGAATGATGGTGCTTCCGTCTGGCCGCGTCAGGGCCTGCTGAATCTCCGGGCTGTCGGCCAGCGTGCGCGCCACCGCCATCGCTTTATCTTTCAAATGCGAACGGGTGAAGTTATCGATCTGGATGTAATAAAGCAGATGGACGCTTAATATTACGGTCATCAGCACGGCCGCCATCATCAATGACGACAGGGTGCTGAGCTTCATTGGGCGCTTCTTTAACGATCGTTGGGGCCGGGAGTCATTCATAGTCAGCATCAGATGTGTTGAGGTACGCGTTGCAACATACGCGAAGTCGTCGCACCAGTACAGTTTACGCCTGAAATCCAGCAAATTAAGCAGGTTAGCGTGCTTTTAACCGTGGATATCTGGCATGATGGCGGACAACGCCTGTAGATCACACTGACAGCATGGCAGGTAAATCAGAGAGTGCTGGACAAAATGTATGTGTGAATCGACGTATTCGTTTTCGCGCTGGTGAGCATGACGCCAGGTTGCGTTTGCAGAGTCAGGACAGATGAAGAAAAAAAACAGTACACCCACGCCTCACGATGCCACCTTCCGCCAGTTTCTTACGCAGCCAGAGATTGCGCGTGATTTTATGGAATTGCACCTGCCTGCAGAATTACGGGCCGTGTGCGATCTTAGCACGTTAAAACTCGAATCCGGATCTTTCGTTGAAGACGATCTTCGCCAATATTTCAGCGACGTGTTGTACAGCCTGAAAACTGCACAAGGCGATGACGGCTATGTTCACGTCCTGATTGAACATCAGTCCTCACCGGATAAGCACATGGCATTCAGGCTGCTGCGTTATGCCGTGGCGGCGATGCAGCGCCACCTTGAAGCCGGCCATAAAAAATTGCCGCTGGTCATCCCTGTCTTGTTCTATACCGGGAAACGTCGTCCTTATCCTTATTCCACGCGCTGGCTGGATGAATTTACCGATCCTGCGCTGGCCAACCGGCTCTATAGCACGGCTTTTCCGCTGGTGGATGTCACAATTATTCCTGACGAGGAGATTGCAGAGCACCGCAGTATGGCCGCCTTAACCCTGCTTCAGAAACATATCCACCAGCGCGATTTAGCGGAGTTGGTTGATAAACTTGTCCCGGTCTTGCTGGCGGGCTATCTTTCTTCATCACAGGTCGTATCGCTGATACACTATATCGTGCAGGCGGGAGAAACCGCCGACGCCGAAGCATTGGTAAGAGAACTGGCACATCGCGTGCCGCAACACGGAGACGCACTGATGACCATTGCGCAGCAGCTTGAACAAAAAGGCATGGAAAAAGGCATGGAAAAAGGCATCCAACTGGGTCGCGAAGAAGGCCGCTCAGAGGGAGAGCGCGAGGCGACGCTGAAAATCGCCCGTACTATGCTTCAAAGTGGTCTTGATCGTGAGACGGTTATGAAGATGACCGGTCTGAGTGAAGACGAACTGGCGCTGATTCGCCACTAATCCGTGTCCCTGACCGCGTATCTTTCAGGGACATCAGGTTGCGTGTACTGCCCATACTTTTTCCGTAAACCGCCTCATTCTGTGACGTGCATATCAATGCATGTTTGCTGCAGTAAATAACCTCACTTTCCGGTCAGGCGCCGCCATTTCCGTTTATTCATCGCACAGAGAATATTTGTGTTAGGGCATTGTATATTTCGAAACGCCCCTTTATTGTGTGGTTAAAATATATAGATAACAAAGTTAATCTTTTGTAACTAAATTAACTGCAAAATCCTGTCTTTTAATTTTTTAACTATTTTCATATTAACTACGAAATAACAATATTTTAAAGTTTCGGAACTTTTTTTAACTAGTTCTCCACGACATCGTAGATCCCTAATGATTAAATCAACTAAATTTGTACCTGCACTGTCGCTTGCAGCGTTACTCGTTTCTTCAGTGACCCACGCTGAAAATTCACCAGAAAAAACAGATGTTCTGCTGATTGGCGGCGGTATCATGAGCGCCTCTCTGGGCACCCTGCTGGAAGAGTTGCAACCGGGCTGGAAACAGATCATGGTTGAGAAACTTGATGGCGTAGCGCTGGAATCCTCTAACGGCTGGAACAACGCCGGTACCGGCCACTCAGCCAACATGGAACTGAACTACACGCCAGAGCGTGCAGACGGTTCTATTGACGTGACCAAAGCGCTGGAAATCAACGAAGCCTTCATGATTTCTCGTCAGTTCTGGAGCTCTCAGGTTAAAGACGGCGTGTTAAATAATCCGCGTTCGTTCATTAACTCAACGCCCCACATGAGCTTTGTCTGGGGCGATAACGTTGATTATCTGACGAAACGCTATGCCGCACTACAGAAAACTGTGCTGTTCCAGGGCATGAAGTTCTCAACCGATCACAAGCAGATTGCGCAGTGGGCGCCGCTGGTTATGGAAGGTCGCGATCCACAACAAAAAGTGGCTGCTACCTGGACGCCAGTTGGAACCGACGTTAACTATGGTGAAATCACCCGTCAGTTAATTGGCAGCCTGAAGAAGAACGATAATTTCCGCCTGGAAACCTCTTCGGAAGTGACCGATTTTAAACGTAACAGTGATAATTCATGGCACGTTACCATTAAAGACGCCAAAAATGGCGGCGAACGTACCGTAGACGCGAAATACGTCTTTATCGGTGCAGGTGGCGGTGCGCTTAAATTGCTGCAAAAAACCGGTATTCCGGAAGCCGACAACTATGCAGGTTTCCCGGTAGGGGGATCCTTCCTGGTGACAGAGAATAGCGCGATTGCCGATCGCCATCTGGCAAAAGTGTATGGTCAGGCTTCCGTGGGTGCGCCACCGATGTCGGTTCCGCATCTGGATACCCGTTATCTTGATGGTAAGCGTGTCGTGCTGTTTGGACCTTTCGCAACGTTCTCAACCAAGTTCCTGAAAAATGGTTCGTTGTTTGATCTACTGAGCACAACGACCACCCACAACTTTATGCCGATGACCCACGTAGGCATGGATAACTTTGACCTGGTCAAATACCTGATCGGTCAGGTTATGTTGAGCGATGATGACCGTTTTGCCTCGCTGAAAGAGTACTATCCTGAAGCGAAGAAAGAAGACTGGAAACTGATTCAGGCCGGTCAGCGCGTGCAGATTATCAAAAAGGATGCGGATAAAGGCGGCGTGCTGAAACTGGGTACGGAAATTGTGACCGATCAGCAGAAAACTGTTGCCGCATTGCTGGGTGCATCGCCTGGCGCATCCACGGCGGCACCTATCGCAATTAATGTGATGCAGAAACTGTTCCCTGAACAATTCAAGTCAGCAGAATGGCAGGAAAAAATCCGTAAAATCGTTCCTGCTTACGGCCAGAAACTGAACGACAACCCTGCGCTCACGCAGCAGGTCTGGGATGAAACGGCAGCAACGCTGCAGCTGACCAAGCCGCCGGTTATTCAGATGGGCAATCAGCCAACTGAAGCGCCCGCTGCTAACAGCGAAAAAGCCCCAGCCTCGGCGAAGCACGATATGGCGCTGTAATACGGTCATCTGAACGAAACTAAGCCCGCGCCATCCGTGACGCGGGTTTTTTTTATTTAGAAGGGCGTTAATACGTTTTCAGGTTTTATCTTCGCGCCAGTTAGCCCAGGGATCATCACTGGCAGGGGGCGCAGAATCCGGCTGAGATCCACTCAGCGAAGCCAGATAGAGCGCTTCCACTTCTGCCCGCGCCCACGGCGTCCGGCGTAAAAACTTCAGGCTCGACTTCACGCTGGGGTCATTTTTAAAACAGTTAATATTGATGCGCTTACTCAGTTCAGGCCAGCCATACTGTGCGACGAGGCTGTTGACCTGCATTTCAAGCGTAACGCCATGCAGGGGATCTTTAGAGGCGTGAACGGTCATAGTCTTTCCGATTGATGCAGTAAAAAACCGATCCTGCAGTATGGTGCCTCAGGGTGCAAGCGCTGACTGAACATATTCGCTGTCGTTCTGAAAATCTGCTGCACGCATTCCTGGGCCATATGAGCGCGCAGTATCATTTCCCTCTCTGCGCCTCACCGACTTCGGGAACAGAACAGACGAAACGCACCTTTCGCCTTGTCCCGGTCACTGCCGGGGCTGTTACTCACAACGATCTACCCGGCAGGAATAACATCCCTACCTGGCGTTATGGACCTGGATATAGCGCACCGTCGGGTGGCTAAAAAAGTGCGTTATCATTTCGTCTGCTGCTTTTCCTTCGCAGACGTCTGCCTGGATCAGTAAATCTTGCGCATCAAAGCCCCGTAACGAAAGAAGCCGGTGCGTCATGACCGGGGGTAATGCATTAATGTAAATGCCCTGTTGGGTACAGTGCTCCCAGAGGTAGATCGCATGAGAACCATAATATGGCGTTCGGGCCGGTTGATAGAGATGATTAATCAGCAGCGCGGTTTCACCCGCCGGGATATCACGCAGTGAAATTCTGTCGGGATAGCCATGAGCGTTTTCTAATTTCAGCCTCATTACGCCATGTTGTTTTAAATAGCGCTCGTCCTGTCCGAAAAGATGAGTGAAAGCATCGGCTTTCAGGCCTGAAATTTGACAGGTCATGGTGATCCTCCGGTTATCAACAGAAGGACGATAACGTTTCTGCGTCAGCCGTTCTTGCTGTTTTCGGCCAGTGAGATGATCACGCCGGTGCTGCGCGATATCCCATAGGTGCTGCGCTTTTTCTTCGCCTTTCAGAGACCTGCAAACGGCAAGTCCAGCAACGCCGTGACGTCTAAACAGATGATAACCTGTTGATTAAAGGGGCAGGGAGGGATTCAGAGGGAGGGTGCAGCGAGCTCCTGCGCCAGCAGCAGGGGGGAATAAAAGCATCATGCTGGTGACACTGTCACCAGCATGATGAAGCACTTAGCGTAATGTCTGGGCTGTTTTCTCAAGCAGTGCCAGCAGGACGGTAATATCGTCCAGCGTCACGGTTGGATTTAACAACGTCATTTTCAGACAGGTAACGCCGTTATGCTCGGTCACGCCAACGTTGGCGCGACCAGATTCCAGCAGAGCATCGCCAATACGCTGATTGAACAGCGCAACGTCGGCATCGCTCCATTCCGCCATCTGTTGTGGACGATAACGGAACAGGACGCTCGCCAGCTGAGGTTTCATAACCAGTTCCAGTGCATCGTGCTGCTCAACAAACTGCGCCACCTGCTGAGCCAGCGTTACGCCATGGTCGATAATGGCGGCGTACTGCTTCTGACCGAGGGCTTCCAGCCCCATCCACAGTTTCAGCGCATCAAAACGACGGGTGGTCTGCAACGATTTCGAAACCAGATTCGGCACGCCCTGTGCTTCGTCAAACTCAGAATTCAGATATGCCGCCTGATAGCGCATCAGCTCATAGTGCCGGGCTTCTTTTAACAGAAAAGCACCGCAGCTGATGGTCTGGAAAAACTGTTTGTGGAAGTCCAGCGTAACGGAATCCACCAGGTCCAGCCCGTCCAGATAATGACGATACTTCTCTGACAGCAGCAATGCACCGCCCCAGGCCGCGTCAACGTGCACCCAGATTTTCTGCTCTGCGGCCAGTTTGACGATATCACGCAGCGGATCGATTGCACCGGCGTCGGTGGTGCCTGCCGTCGCGACAATGGCCAGCACCTGTTCATTATTGGCTTTCGCCTGTGCCAGTTTGTCAGCCAGATCGGTCACGTCCATGCGTGCAAACTCATCGCATTTCACTAACGTCACGGACTGGTAGCCCAGGCCGAGCAGTGCCATGTTCTTCTGCACGGAGAAGTGGGCATTCTCTGAACAAAAGACTTTGATCTTTCTGAGATCGCCGACCAGTCCGTCCTGCTGAACAGAATGGCCCTGACGGGCAAAGAAGGCATCACGCGCCAGCATCAGCCCCATCAGATTGCTCTGGGTGCCGCCGCTGGTGAACACACCGGCATCGCCTGCTTGGTAACCCACCTGTGAACGCAGCCATTCAATCAGCTTCATTTCAATCAGGGTGGCAGAAGGCGCCTGATCCCAGGAATCCATACTCTGGTTCGTCGCGTTAATCAGCACCTCGGCAGCCTGACTAATGACCAGACTCGGGCAGTGCAAATGCGCCACACACTGTGGGTGATGGACCGACAGACTGTCTTTCAGGAAATACTCAATCGCGCGCTCAATGGCGGCCTGGTTGCCCAGGCCCTCGGGATTAAAGTCCAGTTGGATACGTTCGCGCAGTTCAGCAACTGTTTTACCCTGATACATTTCAGGCTGTTCCAGCCACTTAACCACTGCCGCACTGCTTTGTGCGATAGCCTGCTGGTAAGCCTCAGTGCTTTGCACTGAGGACGCCAGAATCGGATTTGACCGTGACATCGAATTTACTCCACTCAAACTGCTTCGACGCCAGCGGCAAGCAGGGCGCTTTCGAACTTATCCAGGAAAACCTGCATTTCGTCATGATTGATCAACAGGGAAGGCAGCAGACGCAATACGCAACCGTGACGTCCCCCGCGCTCAAGGATTAGACCGTTTTCAAAGCATTTTTTCTGAACCAGAGCCGATAAATCGCCATCGGCCGGGTAGCAGCCCATATGGTCCTGCGCTTCGTTCGGCTTGACCATTTCAATACCGATCATCAGACCCAGACCACGAACGTTACCGATGGCAGGATACCGTTTCTGCAGTTCACCAAGTTTGCCTTTCAGCCACTCACCTTTTTCGGCGACGCTGTCAGCGACGTTGTTTTCTTTTAGCAGTTTCAGGGTAGTCAGGCCGGTTGCCATGGCCAGTTGGTTGCCACGGAATGTCCCGGTGTGGTGGCCAGGTGACCAGGCATCAAACTGCTTTTTGATCCCCAGCACGGCAAGCGGCAAACCGCCGCCGACGGCTTTTGACATGACGATGATATCGGGCTCAATACCGGCATGCTCGAACGCAAAGAATTTACCGGTGCGGGCAAAACCTGCCTGAACTTCATCCAGAATCAGCAGAATACCGTGTTCCTGGGTGACTTTACGGATGCGCTGCAGCCATTCAGCGGGGGCTGGGTTCACGCCGCCTTCACCCTGAACCGCTTCAAGGATCACGGCAGCAGGTTTACGCACACCACTTTCAACGTCGTTGATCAGGTTTTCGAAGTAGTAGGTCAGCGCTTTTACGCCCGCGTCACCACCAATGCCCAGCGGGCAACGGTACAGGTGCGGATAAGGCATAAACTGCACTTCAGGCATCATGCCGTTTACGGCTTCTTTCGGTGACAGATTACCGGTGACAGAAAGCGCACCGTGCGTCATACCGTGATAACCCCCGGAGAAGCTGATCACCCCTGAACGGCCAGTGTGTTTCTTCGCCAGCTTAATAGCGGCTTCAACGGCATCTGCGCCTGAAGGACCGGTGAATTGCAGGCAGTACTCTTTGCCCTGACCCGGTAACAGGGAGAGCAGGTATTCTGAAAACGCATCTTTCAATGGCGTGGTCAGATCGAGAGTATGTAACGGCAAGCCGCTGGTAATGACATTTTGGATGCTTTGCAGTACGTCAGGGTGATTATGACCTAACGCAAGCGTTCCGGCACCGGCAAGACAGTCAAGATACTGTTTGTTCTCGACGTCTGTGATCCAGACACCATTAGCTTTCGCAATCGCTAATGGTAATTTACGCGGATAACTTCGAACATTTGATTCAAACTCGGCCTGGCGGGCCAGATAAGACTCATTGTTACCGTTTAATGTATTCGCATTCAAACTATCAATACGGACTTTATCCGTCATCATATCTCTCCTACAACCGGGCGTGGCATCACGCTGCAGTTGGATAAGTGAATAAAAATTAGAGCTGGTGTTAAAAACGCGGCCAATATATTGGTTTTTATCACAGGACTCAATGATTAATTTTATGAGGATTTGTTAATGTATTTACTTTATAAACCAGCGACTTAGACCCAAACTAACGGCCAGGGCAGCCACTTTTATCAAAACCTGTAAACAATAAAGCGCCAAAAAACACCTGCTTATCGCATTTCGGCATCAGTCTGGGCGAGAAAAATAAAGTGTGTTAGCAAGCGTTTCTGCGCGAATAAGCGATAAAATTTGAGATTAATCAAGCTACAAAATGTAAAACGCGCGCCATTTGAATGACACATTCAAAGCGTACTACACATCATTCTTATAACTTCTATTTAACATTTAATTAATGGAAATAAAGAAGAAAACGGCGCTTTACTGACTTCCCGCTCCGTTAACGCATAAATTGCACAAAGTGGTGAATGTCGGCCAACGCCTGCTCAATTCGCGCGGGTGAAGACTTTATACTCAGCAGATCGGCGTAGCCGTTGAGTAAGGCGTTAAGCTGGCGTGCGCTGCGTGCCACATCATCCGTATGCAAGCACCCTTGTTCAACGCCCGCGCGAATGATCTTGCAGAGCAACGCATCCCAACCGGCGATAATTTTGTCGGCCAGTTCCGCATAATCGGCATTATGGCTGGCCATTTGCCAGAAGGAAGCATAAAGCCGCCAGACTGAATCTGATGTGTCAGGAATGTGGCCTTCAATCATACAGTGTAGTTGCTGCACAGGATCCAGCGCGGCCAGCTCAAGGGTGAACTCATCCAACTCGCGCTGCATAAAGTGCTCCAGCGCCGTCAGGGTGAGCGTGTGCCAATCAGGAAAGTAGTGATAAATATGGCTGCGTGAAATACCCAGCGATTCCGTTAAGTCACGTGTCGTGGTTTTTTCAATTCCCTTCTCGATAAACAGCGCGATAGCGCCCGAAATAATCGTCTCTTTCCGGGTTTCTCCAGATGTTGCCGTTGATGCTTTCATTATGACTCCTGGATTGACTTTGAGCAATCGCTCAAATACGATGCGCTGGCTATTGAGCGACCGCTCAATTTTAACCATTTACCAAAAGAAAATCATGTGTTCTCACAAAACAATAACGCCGGAGACGGCGCCGCAAAATGCCATTGCCACCCTCAAGATGCTGGGACGCCGTCACAGTAAAAAGCTCTTGCTTACCCTGCTGTTAGTGGTGGCGGAAAACGTTACCTACCTGCTTTATCCGCTGTTAGCCGGGTTTGCCATTAACGCCATTGTCACCGGGCAGGCGTTGCATGCTGTGCTCTATGCAGTCATGGTTTTTGCGATGTGGGCAATAGGTGCCGCAAGACGCAGCGTTGATACCCGCACCTTCGCCCGTATTTATGCCGAACTGGCCGTGCCGGTTATCATGGCACAACGTCACGAGAAGCAAAATGCGTCCACTATCGCCGCTCGCGTGACCTTGTCACGTGAGTTTGTCGATTTTTTTGAGCTGCATCTGCCAACGCTGATCACCTCTCTGGCATCGATTAGCGGCGCAGCCATTATGCTTCTGGTCATCGAGTTCTGGACGGGCGTGGGCTGTCTGATCATTTTGCTGATACTTGCCTGCTTTCTGCCGGGCTTCTCACGCAAGAACGAAGCGCTGTTTGGCCGTCTGAATAACCGGCTTGAAAAAGAGGTTAGCCTGGTCACCGTGGCCGAGACTCCCGCTCTGGCGAAACACTACGGCGTGCTGGCGCGATTACGCATAGGGCTATCCGATCGCGAGGCGTTAGGTTTTATAACCATAGGTACAGCAGCGGCACTGCTGTTTGCCTTTACCATCCTGTCCATGACCCGTAAAGGGATGGGTGACGCAGGGCACATCTATTCGGTCATGACCTATCTGTGGATGTTTGCCATGAGCCTGGATGACGGACCGCGATTGCTTGAAAAATATTCGCAACTGAAAGATATCGGCAAACGCGTCAATACGGGAAGCTAAGTTGAACGTGGGCAGCCGCAGGCAATGGTCTGACGCGGCCCATTTCTGCTGCTGAGCCGGGCAAACGCTACCTCTCTCACCGGACTGTCAGCGGAGACTTGTCACCAGCCATTGTGCAAGCTCATCCAGTTCGTGCTGCTGCAGCGGATAGTCCGTTTTTAACGTTTCCACATGCTGAGCCATGACCTCAGGCTGATAGGCAGCACCCTGTAAGCGGGAGGCCAGCACCTCCAGTGGCGCAGGATTCAGGCTGTCGCTAAATATCTGACAGCGGCTAATGGCGCCTCGTTCAACATCAAAATGTATCTCCACGCCGCCCCATATAAAGCGATGATCCAGGAGATGCGAAAAGTCTGGCGCCTGGCCATAATTCCACGCCCAACTGCTTTGACGGGCAAACTGTTGTTCAAAGCCCGGCAGATCCGGCAGGTTATCAGGAGAAATGACGTCGGGTTCACAGCGAGTTGCAAAGTGTTCAAAACAGGCTTCCATAATGGCATGGCAGAGGCGTTCGTAACTGATATTGGGCACCCGCGTTTGCAGGTTTGTCACGCGTGCTCGCACGGAGGCGATGCCTTTCGCCTGTAACTTTTTCACGTCGGGATTGAGATAATCAGCCAGCCGCGACAGATCGGCATTGATGAGAACTGTGCCGTGATGAAAGCCACGGTCAGGCGTTTCGCGATAAGCCGAGCCGGATATTTTGCGCACGCCGTCACCGGTGTCGATCACCAGATCGTTTCGTCCTGAAGCCTGCGCATTGACGCCCAGTGTTGCCAGTGCCTGCAGGATGATAGCGGTTGAAACACTTTTATCGTAACCTGGCTTGCCCGCCATAAAGGTAAAGCAGCAGTTGCCCAGATCGTGAAACACCGCGCCGCCGCCACTGCTGCGTCGCGCCAGCTTAATACCGTCTTCTGCCATACGACGTGTATTGCACTCTTTCCACGGGTTCTGCGCCCGACCAATGACCACCGTTTCCGCATTACGCCACAAAAACAGTACGCGCTGGTTAGCTGGCATCTGGCGAAAAATACACTCTTCTACCGCCAGGTTAAACCAGGGATCGTTCGATTCTGATAACAGTATACGTAATGGGGGCATGATCAACTCCGTTTGCTTGAGAACCTGTGCCGCTGCAGCAGGGCAGAATGGCAGTTTACTTCACTCCACTTCAAAGACAATGATCGCCCTCCTTACCCTGAAAATGCCACATAGGGCAGCGTGCTCTCAGTTCCGTTTTGTATCAAATTTGTTTAATATCGATTTAATATATTTATAACCCAAGCAACTATCTGGTTTATCCTCAGCGGATTGTTAAAATTTAGTTAATTACCAGTGGATCATTGAGAAAGAGACGTTCATGATCCCGCAGACTGAAAGCGGCAGATGGCAGACTCACCAACCATTATGTTGTGAATTGGCGCTTAACCCGCGGCTTCAGGTGCCAACGCGGCAGAGAATTGCTGTGAATCCTGGCCCAAATATCATGCGCGCTGCCAGCATAATAATCCGTATTACGCAGGATGATTTGCTGCCAGCGACAGGTGGCTTTTACTGGAAGATATGATGAATCACTATTCACGCCGACGCGTGCTGAAGATGGTCGGTCTGGTTGCTGTAACCAGCGCTGCCGGACATCTGCTCCCTCTTGCTCGCCTCAACGCCGCCCAACCCGATGCCCAGACAGATGAACTGGATATCTTTATGCAGGTTTCTCAGCAACTTACCCAGCAGGATGAACTTAACGAAACCGTGGGTGCTGCGCTGTATGACACGTTAAGCCAGACCCAAAAGAATTTCTCCACTGCGCTCTTGCGTTTGAGCAATCTGCTGACCCATCAGCCCGATCTGTTGCAACAGGAACGCCTGCCGTTTGCTGAGAGTGACGCAGGTAGTGCGAAACTGGCGAGCACTATCCTGAGCGGCTGGTACACCGGTGTCGTGGGCAAAGGCAAAAATGCACGCTACATCACCTACATCAACACGCTCGCGAATCAAATTGTGAATGACAAACTGGTACCGCCGAGCTTCTCCTATGGCGTCTGCGGTAGCTGGGCGAGTCAACCCTGAAACTTTTTATGAGTAATGTCATCAATGAAGAAGAATGAGTCGGCGGATGTCGTTGTGATAGGCGCGGGCGTAAATGGCGCTTTGCTGGCTACC
The DNA here is from genome assembly GCF_038816185.1 of Pantoea sp. RSPAM1. Lineage (NCBI taxonomy): Bacteria > Pseudomonadati > Pseudomonadota > Gammaproteobacteria > Enterobacterales > Erwiniaceae > Pantoea > Pantoea sp. RSPAM1. The sequence goes on from NZ_CP046138.1 coordinate 173,139, forward strand.
CGACTGGCCAAAGCGGGTAAATCCGTTGTATTACTTGAGTCGGGGCCGAAAATTGGGCGCGATGAACTGGTCGAGCGCTTTCGCAGTTCCGCCTTTAAGTCTGACTTTATGTCACCTTATCCCTTTTCTCCCATGGCCCCTCAGCCACGTTATACGCCTGAGCCTAATGATTATCTGCAACAGCTCGGTCCGCAGGCGTTTAATGCGCAGTATATCCGTATTTTTGGCGGCACCAGCTGGCACTGGGCTGCTCAGCTGTGGCGCTTTGTGCCAAATGATTTTCAACAACACACCCTTTATGGCGTGGGCAAAGACTGGCCTATCAGCTATCAGGATTTGGAGCCCTATTACTATGAGGCGGAGGTGATTGCCGGCGTCGGCGGTTCGCCTGATAACGGCTCGCCACGCAGTAAACCGTTTCCGATGGCGCGCGTGCCGGCTTCGTGGCTTCAGCAACGCGTCACGGCCAGACTGGCACCCGATTTCACCGTGCTGGACGACAGCACGGGACGCAACAGTCGCAGTTACGATGGTCGCCCGGCCTGCTGCGGTAACAACAACTGTATGCCGGTGTGTCCGATTGATGCTCAGTACCACGGCGGTCTGGCCGCTCAGCAGGCTGAGAACACAGGCGTTCAGGTGATCACCGAGGCGGTCGTGTATAAGCTTGAGCATGACGCGCAGGGCAGGATTGTTGCCGCCCACTATTATGACTGGAACAAAACCAACCATCGCATTACGGCACAGACATTTGTTCTGGCGGCCAATGCGATTGAAACGCCAAAGCTTTTACTGATGTCGACCAGCGATAAATTTCCGCAAGGGATCGGCAATGCCCGTGACAATGTGGGTCGTAATCTCTGCGACCATCCGGCCATTGGTGTCACCTTCGACGTGGATGAAGAGATTTGGCCCGGACGGGGGCCTGTCAGTCCCTGTTCAATAGGGCAGTTCAGAGACGGCGAATTCCGTCGCGAACATGCGCCATTCCGTCTGGATATCTCCAATGCATCACAGGTGGCGGCGGTGACGAAGGAAGTGCTGGAAGAGGGGTACTTTGGCAAAAAACTCCAGGAGCAGGTTCGTTTTCGTGCGGCCCGCCGTCTGAGCATTAAAAATGCGCTGGAACAGCTGCCCAATCCCGATAACCGCGTGACCCTGAGCAGCAATAAAGATGCATTAGGATTACCCACGCCTGCGCTGTTCTGGGATGTGGATGACTATGTGCAGAAGGGCACGGAAAAAACGCGTGAGTGCTACGATGCAATCGCAGCAAAACTGGGGGCGACCAATATCCGGCACAGCAAAAGTGGCAAATTCTCTAACCGGCAACACATTATCGGTACGCTGTCGATGGGGCGCGATCCGGCAACCAGCGTAACTGATCCCTGGGGACGGGCACACGATCACGACAATCTGTTTATGGTCGGCACTGGGGTGATGCCGACGGTCGGCACCTGTAACGTGACGCTCACCGCCATGGCGCTTGCGCTACGTACCGCTGATAAGATTCTGCAGGAGACACAGCATGGGTAAGCGATTGAGCCGATTGCTGCCCGCCACGCTGCTCATGCTGGCTGCAACTCAGAGTAGCGCGTGGGCGGAAAGCCAGACTGACCTCATAAAACGAGGCGAATATCTTGCTGTGGCTGGGGATTGTGCGGCCTGCCACACAGAGGAAGGCAAGGCGCCGTTTAGCGGTGGCCATGCCATAGGGAGTCCGTTAGGGATTATTTTTAGCACCAATATTACGCCATCGAAAACGGCCGGTATTGGTCACTACACTGAAAAGCAATTTGCTGATGCGCTGCGTAAGGGGATCCGCGCCGATGGCAGCCATCTCTACCCGGCGATGCCTTACACTGCCTATGCCAAAGTGACCGACAGCGATGTGTCTGCGCTTTATGCATACTTTATGCATGGTGTGAAAGCGGTCGATAGCCAGCCAGAAAAAACCGATTTGCCGTTTCCGTTTAATCTTCGCTTTAGTATGGCGGCGTGGAATTTCCTCTTCCTGGACACGAAACCCTTCAAGCCCGATCCCAGCCAGTCCGCGGAATGGAACCGGGGGGCTTACCTGGTCGAAGGGCTAACGCACTGCAGCACCTGCCACACGCCGCGCAATTTTTTGATGGCTGAGCAGCAGAGCAAATCGTTACAGGGCGCCTCTTTAGGGACGTGGTTTGCGCCTGACATCACCGCCGATACCTTACAGAGTGACGATCAGTGGTCACGTGAATCCCTGGCAGCTTATCTGGCCAGTGGTCACGCCGATAACGGTGCGACGGCGGCGGGGCCGATGCTTGAAGCGATAGACAAGAGTTTTTCGCGTATGACGCCGGAAGATCGGGCGGCCATAGCAACCTACCTGATGCCTGCCGCCGACCAGGAGGAAGGCGAGGCTGACGCGGATTCAGATGTTCAGGAACCGGCTAGCGGACTCACACCGGTGACCGGAGATGATACGCCAGACATGCTGTCCGACTTAACGGATGGCGAGCGCGTATACCGCAACAACTGTGCCGCCTGCCATAACCTTGAGGGACAGGGCCTGAATGGTTTACCTGCCCTGAGTAAACATCCGATCCTGGAAAAGCCTACGGCCGATAACGTAGCTATGGCCGTGCTTGAAGGTGTCTGGCCCGCAAACGGTCAGGGCATGATTGGTTTTGCCCACACGCTGGATAATACGCAAATTGCCGACGTCACGAATTATGTCATGCAGGATATTGGCAACAGTGCCGTGCGCATCACTCCGGAGCGGGTGAAAGCACTGCGTCAGGGCGGCGAGCCGTCACTGCTTTTACCGATAGCCAGGGCAGGGTTGGCAGTCGCTGTGCTGACGATCGGACTGCTGCTGTTTTGGTGGTGGCGCCGCCGACGTTAACCTCTCCTTCTCCACGTCATGGATGACGTGGAGCGCTGCCGCGACATCTGCCCTTTCCCCGATACGTCCGCCCGGTGAGGCTGGCCCACCAGCCTGCTAGCAAAGCCTGCTGCCTGTACTCTGAAGAGGCGTAAGCGATGCTGGCGTTCCTGTCTTAATCTAAACTGAAAACAGCAGATATAAATGGCCTGTCAGGATGTTATTGATAACACGTTGTTTCTGATATGTTACATCCTCCCGTAGCGAGAGAAGGGTTAACCGGCATGGAATTACGTCGAAAAAAAGATGCGGCAATGATGCGCCTTTCACCACTGCTCAGAAGCATTACCCTGGCGGGAAGTTTATTGACGATTGGCGTTATTGTTATCAATGTCTGGACGCTTTACCAGGACTGGCAAAGAACGGTTCGTATCACTGAAGAACGCGCAATTGATCTTTCTTTGGCTCAGGCCCGTCAGGCCGAAGATACCTTTCTGCAAACGGAACTGTCGCTGCGTGAAGTCCAGCGTGAAATCGAGTCTCAGGCAGAGACGGGCGAAGATGTCTCAACCCTCAACGACATCATGCGGACGTTACAGCACCGCCTGCCGCAGCTGGACGGTATCTTCTATTACGATGCGCAGGGGCGATGGGTCGCCAGTTCGTTAATGCAGTCGTTTTCAGCAAATAACGCCGACAGGGAGTATTTCAGCTATCATCGCAATAATCCACGCAACAGCCTGCACGTGGGGCCTGCATTACGAAGCCGCAGTTCGGGCCGCTACGTCATTCCTGTTTCGCTGCGCGTCAGCGATCACTACCAGGGATTTCGTGGTGTACTCCTTGCCACGGTGAGCGTCGATTACTTTCGTCACTACTACGATTATTTTGTTATTGGTCCCAAGGACTTACTGGCGCTAATGCTGGCAGACAGCACCGTGCTCTATGCGCGTCCTTTGTCGGACAGCTACATCGGTAAAAATCTCGCCGCCAGCCCGCTTTTTCACCAGCTGTTAGCCAATGCCGAACGCGGCAGCGGAGAGTGGAAAGCGAAGGTTGACGGCGTAACGCGCATTTTTGGTTTCGCCAGTTCAAGCCGTTACCCTTTAGTTGTCGCTGCAGGCTTTGATAAAGAAGGGCTTTTCATTAGCTGGGCCGAAAGCCGGGTTCAGGGCGTAGTATTGAGCCTGGTGCTTCTGATGGCGATCATTCTGCTATGGATGTTGATACGGCATGAGGCCAGACGTAGCTTACGCTATCAGATAGAATTAACCCATCTCAGGGATGAACTGACAGAAGCGAACCATTCACTGGAGAACCTGGCAAACGGCGACGGGCTCACCGGGCTGGCTAACCGCCGGCACTTTGACCACTTTCTGGTAAAAAGCCTGCTGCACGGCCGCAGTAGCGGTGGGCCGGTATCATTAATCCTTTTCGATATCGATTATTTCAAACGCTACAACGATACCTACGGTCATGTCGCGGGTGACGCCTGTTTACAACAAGTAGCACGCTTACTGAAGACGTTTGCCCAGCGCCGCACCGATATCGCCGCACGCTATGGCGGAGAAGAATTTGCCATCGTGTTAGCCGACACCTGCGCCGCGGATGCGTTAAAAATAGCCTCAGACGTGGTTGAGGCCGTCAGGATGTTAGCGATACCGCACAGCTCGACAGGGCTGAAAACCGGGTGCGTCACGCTGAGTGCCGGCGTAGCAACAACGGTGGCAGGGGAAGGACCAGACAGGGCGGAACGATTAATTAAACGGGCGGATGAAGCGCTTTATCGTGCCAAACACGAGGGGCGAAACGGGGCAAGGGGGTAGCCTGTGAGCGTTGAGCCAGACGGGAAGACATCGCCCGGGCATTGCCCGGACGGATGATGGTTATTTGTCGCTACCAAATCCTTGCTTGTGCAGGGCTGGCAGGACTTTTGGGAAATAGATGTGCTGATAATATCCGCTCACGCTGTCGCTCCAGCTTTCGCCGTCGGTGCGTCCCGTGTTTTTCCAGTGCTGCACCATTTCGGCATTGTAAGCGGCGATCTGTTGTTCCAGACCTTCGGTGTGATAGCTTTCTTCGTGACGGAAGGTCTGCAGAGGCAGGCGCGGCTTCTGGAAAGCAGGCTGATCGACGTAACCGATAACGACGCCTGCGACAGGGAAAGTATATTCCGGCAAATTAAGCAGTTCGATCATCGCGTCAGGATCGCGGCGGATTCCCCCGATGGGCACGATGCCTAAACCTTCTGCCCGCGCAGCGGCCATAATACTGCCTAGTGCAATGCCTACGTCCGTCGCGCCAGAAACGATACTTTCAATGCTGTCCTGAGCAACCTGCTCTTTGCCCACAGCCGCCATGGCGACCCGGGATTTATGCATATCCAGAACGACGGTGATAAACACAGGCGCTTTGGCAATCCAGGGCTGTCCACCGGCAATCTCAGAAATGGCCTGACGTTGAGCGGCATCCCGCGTAACGACCAGTGAAACCTGTTGTGAGTTAACGGAGGTAGGGGCGCGATAGGCGGTGCTGATAATGCGATCAAGGATGGCATCGTCAACAGGTTTATCGGTGAAGCTGCGCTCACTTTTATGGCTGGTGAACAGATTAATAATATCGCTCATTATTACTCCAAAAAGGGTAACCCAAGAATTCGTTTCCCAAGGATAGCAAATACAGACGGGCACCTGTTTAACCGCACTGGCCTTAAGCTGCCGATTAATAATAAATTTAACAGGTGAGTCAGGCAGTTCGTGGATAACCAGCAAAGGTATTAAGGAGCGGATTTTGCTTTTCTCAGGCCTGATGAGAGTGTCCGTGCATCTGCCGAGAGAAAAGCATGCATTAAAGACCGCTTTTTCCTTCTTTTTTCCTGTCCCTGGATTAATGGTTATCAGCCCGGTGCTGGGTTATAGGAGAGGCGCGCTTGCTCGCCGGAAAGGTGATCACACCCAGGCAGGCAATAATGAGCCCTGCACCGGCCCAACCTGAGAGCGGCAGCCTTTCCCCGACAAGCAGTACGGCCAGCAGAGCGGCGACGACCGGCTCCAGCAGCGTGATCGTGGTTGCCATGCTGGCCGGGATGCGCGCCAGTCCGTAGCCATAGCAGAGATAGCCCAGAAACATTGGAACCAGCGCCATATATATCCCGACGGCAGCATTATTCCAGGTTTCCAGAAGCGGTGCGCCGGTCATCAGAAGGACAGGGACAAGCAGGATACCGCCCGCCCCAAAGGTCGCCCCCATTGCCGCGCGTGGCGCCACGCCGCCCTGCATTAATCGCCGCGCAGACCACGAATAAAGGGCATAGGTAAAACCAGCCAGCAGCCCCAGCGTAATGCCCGTCATTGCAGAACCTTGTCCAGTACTGTGCCCACCCCTTTCCGCAAGGCAAAGCAGGATCATCCCGCCAAGCCCTATAGCGGCACCGCCTGCCCACTGCTTTGTCAGGCGTACGCCTTCAAGACGGTGCTCAATGAGTGCTGACAGTAGCGGGGCGGAGCCGATGGAAACGACGGTGCCAACAGTGACGCCGGCATAGCGCATAGACGCATAAAAAGCGAGCGGATAAATCGCCACTGCGAGAACACCCGTCAGCAGAAACGGCCAATGCCGAAAAATCAGTTGCCGCTGCCGAATAAGCGGGGCTGCAGCGATAAGTCCCTGCAACAGTCCACCGATACCCATTGCCACTGACCCTACGGCCAGCGGGCTTAAAGCCGGAGCAAAGGTGGCAGCTGTTCCCGTCGTTCCCCAGAGCACAGCCGCGATAATGACGGCCGTTGCGCCACCCGTTTGGTGTCCAGATGCAGGCATCAGTATGCCTCCATCAGTTGCTCAGCAATCATACCGGCCTGGATCACGCAGTCGCTGTTACCTTCCAGCCCGGCTCGTGAAATGCTGCCTTCCAGTAGAAAAGCAAAGTGCCGTGCCATTTTGCGCGCGCTTTCTGCGTCTCCCTTCATCAGGTCTGTCAGATGCACGGTCAGAATCGACTCCACTTCCTCCTTGTGCTCACGAACGGCCTGTCGTCCCGGCGCGCTGGCAGGCAACTCTGCCGCTGCGTTCAGCAGCCCACATCCGCGAAACCCGTTTTCATAGGCCAATTCAGCATGGTCCTCATAAGCCGCGAACACGGCAAGGACCCGTTCTTTCGGCGTCATGGCAAGGTCCAGACGATGTTTGTACAAAGCAAGCCATTCCTCGTGACGAACCCTGAGATAAATCGCAACCAGCTCATCTTTAGAGGCAAAGTTGTTATACAGGCTTTTTTTGGCAACGCCGGCCCGCTTTACGATGGCATCGATACCTGTCCCGTTGATGCCGTGGTGGTAAAACAGCACCCGCGCCGCACTGAGCAACTTATCATAAGCAGTTTCTGCGCTGGGAGATTGAGCTGGCATGACGATAACCTTTGTTAGCAACATGTATGTATACCAGTCTACCTACTCAGCGAAAGTAATCAACCTGCGCCTGTTTCCGGCAGTGAACCGTCGTTGCAGCCCTTTCTCAGTGGTTACAGCGAGGATTGCGAGACGTTGTGTGAGTCTCTGGCGCTTCGCGTGCGTCTGATCATTTCTTATGCATTCAGGATGCCGCCGAACGTATTACGTTAGCCCTGGCCCTGTCGTGCAGCAGAGCCGCATGTAGTCAACATCGGCTGGTCAACATACCATCAAGACGTTCAACGTCACTCATGGGCACGACAGGTTGTCAGAATGCCGCTTGCGGCGTTCATTCACGGTCAGGAACAAGAGGAAAAGCGCGGTCGCGACGGCGAACGGGTAAGGAAGGGTAAGCCCGCATGATTAATCAACGGGTGGATCTTTTTTCTGTCATTTTTCAGCCATAAATCGTTCATTTTTCTCGGCTAGCTTACTGCAATTCTTATTTGCAAAGCGGCGCATGTATGAGCCATCTGGCGCTTCATCACATTACCAAAAGCTGGGGCGAGAAAATCGCACTGGATAATATCCATTTTGACGCCGCCGAAGGAACGTTCGTTGCGCTGTTGGGGCCTTCCGGCTGTGGTAAATCGACGCTGCTGCGCACTATTGCCGGCCTGGAGACGGCCGACACAGGTTCAGTGAGTTTCAATCATGTGGATATCACCCATTTGCCCCCCTCCCAACGCAAGCTCTCCATGGTGTTTCAGTCTTATGCGCTTTTTCCTCACCTGAGCGTTAAAGAAAATTTGTTATTTGGCTTAAAAGCCCGCGGTGAAGATAAGCTTACGTTTGCCGATCGCCTGAGTCGGGTCAGTAAACTGATGGAACTGGAGGCGTTGCTGGATCGTTTGCCGTCCCAGCTGTCCGGTGGTCAACAACAGCGGGTGGCACTGGGGCGGGCCGTTATCGCCAACAATACGCTCTGCCTGATGGATGAACCCCTTTCTAACCTCGATGCCAAGCTACGCCAAAGCATGCGCCGTGAGATCCGTGCCTTACAGAAGAAGCTGGGTCTGACAATGATCTATGTCACCCACGATCAGACGGAAGCCATGAGCATGGCGGACAGCATTATTTTGCTGAACGCAGGGCGAATTGAGCAGCACGACACACCTGATAATCTCTACAACAACCCTGCCAGCGTGTTCGCGGCACAGTTTATTGGCGCACCGCCCATGAACATCCTGCCGCTCGCCTGCCACAACGCGAACCACTATCTGAGTCCGCTCAGGGCGCCTGTCGTCGAAGGCTTCACCGACGGCGCACTCAGTCTGGGCATTCGGGCTGAAGATATTCAGCTTATTAATGCTGCGGGCGCAGTGCTGACGGCCAGCGTGGTGAGTTACGAATATATGGGGGCTGATACCTTATTACTGTGCCAGCTTGCTCACAGCCACGAAACATTAACGGTGACGGTAGCGGGAATGAAACGGTTCAGTGAGGGAAGCCTGGTGGGGCTGCAATGGCCTGCTGATAAGCAATACCTGTTTTCCACCGATAGCGGTAAACGCTGTTTGCATGCAGAACAGCTGATGTCTGTTTCGTCCAAAAAATACGCGGTTTAACGATCTTTTACCTAAGGGAAAATCATGCCTGCTATTCGTCTGTCACATCTGCTTCCTGCATTGCTTATCGCAACCAGCGCGTCAGTTTTTGCTGCCGATCCGGTAAAACTGCAGATGTATTATCCCATCGCAGTGGGAGGCGAGATCAGCCACACCGTTGAAGCACTGGTTGCCGATTTCGAAAAAATTCATCCCGAAGTCAGTATTCAGCCGGTCTATACCGGTGACTACGCCACAACGGTGACCAAAGCGTTGACCGCTTTTCGCGGCGGTAATGCGCCACAAATGGCCGTTATTGGCGATATCGAAGCTTATTCACTGATGGATGCGGGGGCGATTGTCGCGGCCAGCGATCTGGCCAAAGACGATGAGGGTAAGAAATGGATCGACAGTTTCTATCCTGCTTTCTTGCGCCATATCAACGGAAAAGTCTGGGGCGTGCCTTTTCAGCGCTCGACCGTGGTGCTGTACTGGAATAAGCAGGCGTTTGAAAAAGCGGGTCTGGATGCTGATACGCCGCCTGCGAACTGGCAGCAGGTGGTGGACTTTGGCAAAAAGCTGGTCGTGAAAGACGGGCAAAACGTCAGCCAGTGGGGCATCGAAATCCCGACTACGCCAAATGGTTATTGGGTGTTTCAGGGGTTTGCTGCGACCAATGGCGCGCATCTTGATAATGGCAAGGGCACGGCCGTGTATTTTAATACGCCCGGGAACATTGAAACGTTGCAGTGGTTAACCGATCTCGGTCAGAAAGAGGGCGTTTCACCTAAAGGCGCCGTTGCATGGGGCACCACGCCACAAGATTTTTTGAGTGGCAAAACCGCGATGATGGTGACCACCACGGGTAACCTGAGCGTGGTGCGCAAAAATGCTACATTCCCGTTTGGTGTCGCGATGCTTCCTGAAAAGACACAGCGCGGAAGCCCGACCGGTGGCGGTAATCTGTATGTCTTCAAAAATGCATCCCCGGCACAGCAGAAAGCCGCCATGGCGTTTATCCGTTGGGTCACCGCCCCTGAACAGGCTGCCCGCTGGAGTATTGCCACCGGTTATGTCGCAACTTCACCCGCCGCCTGGGAAACGCCAGCCATGAAAGACTATGTGAAACAGGTCCCGCAGGCGCTGGTGGCACGTGAGCAACTTAATTATGCCCAGCCAGAACTCTCGACCTATAACAGCGTGCAAATTCAGGAGGCGCTGAACCACGCCATTGAAGCCGCGATAACCCAGACGAAAACACCGGCAGAAGCACTGGAAGCCGCCCAGAAGCAGGCCGATCGTTTGCTGAAGGCTTACCAGTAATACGATGGCGATGAACACACTTGCAACAGCATCTCCTGCTTTGCGCTCAGGCGTCAGGTCATTACAGCTTTGCGGCTATTTGCTGATCTTACCGGCACTGGGTTTTTTATTGCTGTTTACTCATTATCCTGCTCTGGCAACGGTGTGGGAAAGTCTGTTCAGCGCCTCACGTAACGGTCATCCGGCCCAGTTTGTTGGGCTGGATAACTACGCTGCGCTGCTGGATGACGATGTGTTTATCCGGTCGTTGTGGAACAATCTGCTCTATGCCCTGGTCACTATCCCTTTGGCGGTGATGCTGGCGCTGCTCATGGCATTGGCCGTTAACCGACGACTGGCGGCTAACGCCGTGATACGTGCGGCTTTTTTTATTCCCTCTCTTCTGCCAATGATTGCCATTGCTAATCTGTGGCTGTTTTTTTACACGCCACAGTTGGGCTTGCTGAACAAACTTCTGTCGCTGTTTTCCATTGCCCCGGTTAACTGGCTTGGCGAGCCGGGCACCTCCCTGTGGTGCCTGATGGCGGTCTCCGTGTGGCGTGAGGCCGGTTTCTTTATGATTTTCTATCTGGCTGCCCTGCAGCAGATTGATCCGCGCCTGCGTGAAGCGGCGGAAATCGAAGGGGCATCAAAGGGCTATTTCTTCCGGCGCGTCCAGTGGCCATTGCTGATGCCGACCACGTTATTTGTCTTGATCAATGCATCCATGAATGCGTTTCGCATCGTCGATCAGGTTATTGCGATGACGAACGGCGGCCCGGACAACAGCAGTAGCCTGCTGCTGTTTTACATCTATCGCACAGCATTCAGTTACTGGGATTTACCGGCAGCCGCGGCCATGACCGTGGTGTTGCTGCTGATTTTGGCGGCGATTGCGCTAGTTAAATTTAAGTTGATGGATAAACGAGCCCATTATCAATGAAACCTCCCTTTTCTGTTGGCCGCCTCGGCCTGAATCTGATTATCTGGTTGGCGGCGCTGCTATGGCTGCTTCCTATCCTGGTGGCGCTGTGGGTTGCGGTGCATCCTGCGGCCGAGCAGGGCAGCTTCAGGCTTTTTGCGCCGCTGACGCTGCAAAATTTTATTAACGCCTGGCATGCTGCGCCCTTTGCCCGTTACTTCATGAATACGATTTTGCTGGTATTGATGATCGTTACAGTCCAGCTGGTATTGGCCACAATGGCGGCTTACGCACTGGTCCGTTTTCGCCTGAAGTATTCGGGCATGTTGTTTGCCCTTATTCTGTTGCAGCTCATGATCAGCCCCGATGTGCTGATCCTGAATAACTATAAAACCATTGGCGCGCTGGGCCTGCGCGATACATTGACCGGCATTGCCTTACCGTATTTTGCGTCTGCCTTTGCTATCTTCCTGCTGCGCCAGACATTTAAAAGCATCCCCTTAGTGCTGGAAGAGGCGGCGATCGTGGAAGGCGCCAGCCGGTTTTATATCTTACGTAAGATCTACATCCCGCTGGCCAGACCGATTTATATCGCCTTTGCGTTAGTCTCTGTCAGCTTTCACTGGAATGATTTTCTCTGGCCGCTGGTGATTACCGACTCGGTTAAGGTACGGCCCTTAACCGTCGGGCTGCAGCTATTTTCCGCGCCAGAGCAGGGCGTGCAGTGGGCGCTTATTGGTGCAGCAACATTGATGACAACGCTGCCGCTTTTGCTGCTCTTTCTGCTATTTCAGCGTCAGTTTATTCAGTCTTTCATGCGTGCCGGTATACGTTAAGGTGAACGCCAATGTTAACGCCTCACTCACTTAGTCTGCAGCAGCGCGAACTGCTGGCGGATGTCGCAGCGCTGTATCAACCGCCGTTGCTGCGTCCCTTGCCTGCGCGGGACAACGGTGTTCGTTTTGGTTTGATGGCCGATCCGCAATACGCGGATATCGCACCGGATGTTGACAACCATCTTTACTATCGCAACGGCCTGCTAAAACTGCACCAGGCCATCACGGCGCTCAACGCTCAGCCGCTCGATTTTGTGGTGACGCTGGGCGATCTCGTCGATCGCGACTGGCACAGCTATGCTGCGGTACTGCCGGTATATCAAGAATTAAAGCATCCTCATGCTGTGGTGCTGGGTAATCATGATGCGCAGACGATTGCCACACGACTTGAAGGGAAGGTTGCATTACCCAAGAGCTATTACGCTTTCCGTTTTAACGGCTGGCGCTTCATTGTCTACGATGGCAATGATATGAGTCTTTACTGCAATGCGCTCAACGGCACCGATCGCCAACAGGCTGCAGCCTTGCTGACCCGGCTGCAACATGAGCATCTGCCCCACGCACAGCCCTGGAACGGTGCCGTGGGTGCGCAACAGTTGGTGTGGATTGAGCAGCAGTTACAGGCGGCACAGCAGTGCGGAGAAAGCATCGTGGTATTCGGGCATTATCCGCTGGCTCCCGGGAACACGCATATGTTAATGAACGCCGACGCGCTGGTGGATTTATTCACCCGATACCGGGTGCGCGCCTGTTTTGCCGGACACGATCATCGCGGAGGCTATGCCCGTATTCTGGACACCGACTTTTTTATCATGAAGGGCATGCTCGACGGCCCTCTGGACGTGCCCTTTGCGTGGGTGGAAGCAGACGGTGAGATGCTCAGAGTAGAAGGCTATGGTGGAGAGATAAGCCGGGGGTAAACAGCATTGGCGATGAGTGTCACAAAAGTGTGAGCACAATATTTTCTGTAACGATTTTAGTTACATCATACTGTAAGCGACCTTACTCAGGTGCCCACGTCAGGATTAGTGCAGCAAGCAGGACAGGTGCCAGGCCAGGCCGGACAAAAGGCAGGGCGTTGTTTAAACGACCACAATCTGACAGCCCTGTGCTCAGCCTCAACCGCCAAAAATACCTGCCTGCCCGGTCATCGATTGATGCTGTCTGTAGGCTGGATTTCATCAGGCGCGGTAGTGGGCTTATGTGCCATGAAAGTGCGTTTTTATCATCTGGCAAAGCGAGGCTGCTGCGGCTGATAGGTTTTTTTCAGACTGGTGCAGACGAACGCCAATCGCGCCTGTATCTGGCAATTTTTGCTGTTCAAATATTGCGAGTGATGACGGCATGCCCGTTTGTGTTCGCAACGTCATTCCGAGCCCGGCCGCCGCGGCCGCCCATATCCCACTCAGGCTTCTGCTGGTAAACGCAATGCGCCAGGGGATATTCATGCTGTCCAGGGCGGCTGTCGCCGCGCTACGCATCAGACAGGGTGCGTCAAAAACCAGTAACGGCAGAGGTCGGTTCCGACCGATAAATGCGCCGATATCGAAATCTTTTGCGCCAATCCAGCAGAGTGGTAATGACCCGAGCGACTCGCTGTAAGCGGTGTCCTCGTCACCCTGCCAGCTCAGGGCAACATCAAGTTCATTGCGACCTATTGCATCCAGCAGAGGCTTGTTGCGGGTCACGGTCGCGGAGACCTGTACGTCGGGGTGCGCACGTGAAAATTGCCCTAGAAGAGAAGGGAGAAGTGATTCTCCAAAATCTTCCTGCAATCCCAGCCGAACCTCGCCACGGATGCCCACCGATTTCACCGCCTGGTAAGCTTCGTCGTTGAGACTCATCAGCCTGCGCGCATAGGCAAGCATCATTTCACCCTGGGCAGTCAGGACCAGATGTCGTCCTGACTTTTGCACCAGCGCGGCGCCTGCCTGCTGCTCAAGCTTTTTAAGCTGAGCGCTTACCGCCGATGTTGAACGCCCCAGGCGCTCTGCAGCAGCAGCAAAGCTTCCCAGCTCAATACCGGTGACAAAGGTTCGTAATGTTTCAGCATCAAAGGTAACGGGTCTTTTCGCCATTTTTCATCCCGTTTTATGGGATTAAGAGTCCCAATATTTCTGATTTTATAGATCGTCAAAGCATTCTATCTTTCTACCACATCCTCAAGGAGAAACAAAAATGAACACGACAAAGGTGAGTCGGGAAAATATGGCCGGGATAGCACCCAAGCTGGCACGTCTCAGTGAAGAGGTCTTGTTTGGCGATATCTGGCAGCGGGACGGGCTGTCGCCACGGGACAGAAGTCTGATCACGGTCAGCGCCCTCATTGCCCTGTATCGAAATGAACAGCTGGGCTGGCATCTGGAATTTGCTCGCCAAAATGGCATTTCAGACGATGAAATTATCGAAGTGATAACGCATCTTGCCTTTTATTGCGGCTGGCCCAACGCGGTTTCCGCGTTGACCGTCTTCAAAAACACACAGCCTGAGTGAGGGATACCGATGCCTGTAAGCCATATAGCCATCTCAGCACGGCGTTTTCAGCAGTGGCGAGAGAAAATTTCTGCTGCGTTGCAACAATCGCTTGAAGCTTCATTTTCCGTTCCGCACGGAGACTGTTTTCAGTTTTTTAATTGTTATGACGCGCACAGCCGGATTTTTGATCGGCATTATCTTTGTGGTGCTGAGGCGGGCCGCAGCAATGACTTTCTTCTTTTTACCATTACCGCAGGTAAAGCGCGTAACAGGCAACAGAAACAGGCCTTTTATGAGGATCTCACCCGGCGTCTTGAACAATCGATGGGCATAAAACCCCATGATGTCATGATCGTTCTTCATTTCACTCAGCCAGAAGACTGGTCTTTTAGTCACGGGAAGATGTTTGACCTGGCGGATATTCCCAAACTTTAAGGAGAAAACCATGCTTGCTATGCAATACCGTTTTGTTCTTCCCGCTGATTACGACATGACGATTATTCAGCGCCGGATTGATGACAACGGATATAAGATGGCGGGATTTCCGGGTCTCATATTCAAAGCCTGGCTTTATGCGTGCAAAGCCAAAGACCCCATAAACACGGATGAAAATGTCTATGCGCCCTTTTATCTATGGCAGGACGCAGAGAGCATGCACGGTTTTTTGTCTGGGGCAGGTTTTAAAAAGCTTACTGAGGATTTTGGCTGGCCGCAGGTGCATACCTTCCCGGTATTATCGGCCAGGCTGTCGCCAGAGTTCGTTCAAGCCGGTTTTGCTTCCCTGGACGTCAGCACCGTTCCTGCTTACGCCGATCTCGCCGGATTGATGCAGCCCCCAAAAGAAGCCGTGGTGTTAGCACGCGTATCAGCTCTGGATACCTTTCACTGGCGCCACATAGATTTTTGCCTCTGGGCGACGGCGCCTGCGCAAGATTCGGGCCATTTTCAGCGTTATCAGGTTGGGCATCTCTCTGTTCCCTGAATATTTACCGTCTGACACAAAATTACCGCTCAACCGCATATCTAAATGAGCGGTTGTAAGACTATCTTACTGTAGAGGCCAGACAGGTTTGCATGAACGCTCTGGTAACGGTAACGCGTTATTCCATGACGCACACTTTTTCATTTTTAGTGAATGAAACTAGTATTAACGTGCAAGAGGCACTTAGGCCTGCTTGTCGACGGAGAAAAGAGAATGCGTATTAAGAATCACCTGAAAATGCTTACGGCTGCAACATTACTGTCACTGAGCCTTCCGATGACCTCCGCGTTCGCAGCACTGCCGGTGGGTGCACAGGCGCCGGATTTCAAACTGGAAGCCGCATTGGCAGGTAAAGAAACCACCTTCTCTTTACAGCAGGCACTGCAAAAAGGCCTGGTCGTTCTTTATTTTTTCCCGGCGGCGTTTAGTGCAGGCTGTACATTAGAGGCGCATGCCTTTGCAGAAGCGACAGATGACTTCAAAAAAGAGGGCGCAACAGTAATCGGCGTTACCGCAGGTAATACTGATCAGATTGAGAAATTCTCTAAACTTGAATGCCGCGATAAATTCACCGTTGCTGCCGATCCGGGCGCAAAAGTGGCTGCAGAATACAAAAGTACGATGGAGATGAAAGGTAAAACGCTTTCCGATCGTACGTCTTATGTGATTGCACCGGATGGCAAAATTCTGTTGAGTTATACGGACAAAAACCCAGAAGCGCATATCCAGAAAACGCTGGATGCCGTGAAAAAATACCGTCAGGCCAATCCGGCCTAATCTCAAATCTGGACAGCGCTATCATGTTGACTGCAATCGCCGCCGCTTTTCTGGGCGGCATCATACTTAATCTTATGCCCTGTGTGTTTCCGGTAATCTCGCTGAAAGCCCTGAGTCTGTTGCGCCACAATGCCCACCCGGCACATGCGCGGGCCGAAGGGCTGACCTTTCTGGCGGGCGTGGTCGTTACGATGGTGTTACTGGTCAGCGTGCTGCTGTTGGCAAGGATGGGCGGCGCTTCCGTCGGCTGGGGTTTCCAGTTGCAATCGCCGTTGGTGATAGCGCTGCTGGTGCTGATCATGGTGGCATCGGCCCTGAATCTGTTCGGTCTGTTTGAAGTTGGCTTGTCTCTCCAGCGGGCCGGCGAAGTCGGCGGCGAACGAGGCGGGTTAACGGGCTCGGCATTAACGGGAGCCCTGGCCATCATCGTGGCGACGCCATGCAGCGCGCCCTTTATGGCCAGTGCTATCGGCTATGCCTTTACGCAGCCACCCGCTATTAGCGTGGTTATTTTCCTTTCACTGGCGCTCGGGTTTGCTGCACCGTTCACGCTGATCTCCTTTTTCCCTGTGTTTGCCCGCCGCTTACCTGCGCCGGGTGCCTGGATGATCACGCTCAAACACGGACTGGCTTTTCCGATGCTGGGCGCGGCGGGGTGGTTGATTTGGGTTTTGGAGCGTCAGGCCGGTTCGACAGCGCTGGCCGCTATCCTGACGTGCTGCCTGATGTTAAGTTTTGCAGGCTGGTTATACGGCATGGCGCAGAAGCGACAGATGATGGGAAAACGGCATTGGGCATTGCATAGTGCTACTGCCGCGATGGTCGTTCTGTTGGTTCCGCCGCTCTTGACATTGAAAACCGCCACGGCCACACCGGATTCACCTGAAACTGTCGCCGCGGCTGCGGTGGCATGGTCACCACAAAATGTGGACGCGATAAAAGGTCAGGGCAAACCCGTGCTGGTGAATTTTACGGCCTCATGGTGCATTACCTGTCAGGTTAATGAACGGACGTCACTGTCCACCCAGGCCGTAAAGCAAGCGATGGCGCGTACCAACACCATTTATATGATTGCGGACTCCACCAAATACAATCCGGATGTTGAGCAGGCACTCAGTGATTTTGGCCGTGGCGGTCTACCGTTGTACGTCGTGTACCCGGCAGATGGCGGAAAACCCGTTGTCCTGCCTCAGGTGTTAACGCCAGGTATTGTCATCACGGCATTGCAGCAGGCCAGTGAACAGGGTAAAAAAACCTGATGACATAAGCACTGGGTGTTCGGATACCTGCGTGAGATGCGCGATGTGGCCTTTACACCTGCCGGGAGACCCGCGCTGCTGGGCAATGTCATCCAGATTCAGCACGGCATGTAAAAGGATGAAAATGAAAACCATTGGACTGATCGGCGGGATGAGCTGGGAATCCACCGTCCCCTACTATCGCTTAATCAATGAAGGCATTCGGGACAGGCTCGGCGGGCTACACTCTGCAAAACTGCTTCTGCACAGCGTGGATTTTCATGAAATTGAAGCCTGCCAGCGCAGTGGCGACTGGGATCGGGCTGGTGAACTACTGGCGGAGGCGGCCGTGGGTCTGGCGGGCGCCGGTGCTGACGCCATCGTCTTATGTACCAACACGATGCACAAGGTTGCCGGGGCGATTGAATCTCGCTGTCATTTGCCTTTTTTACATATCGCGGATGCGACGGGCAGGGCGATAAGAGCCAAAGGGATAACGCGGGCCGCGTTGCTGGGAACCCGCTATACGATGGAACAGGATTTTTATCTGGGACGACTGCAGCAGCACTTTTCAATTGACACGATTGTCCCCGAGGCAGAACAGCGCGCTGCCGTCAACCACATTATTTTTGATGAACTTTGCGTCGGGAAATTTACCGAAAGCGCGCGCCAGTATTACCTTGGAGTGATCGCACAATTGCGCGACCAGGGGGCACAGGCGGTAATTTTTGGCTGTACCGAAATTGGCCTACTGGTGCCGGAGGAGAAAAGCGTTTTACCGGTCTTTGACACCACCCGGCTCCATGCCAGCGATGCCGTCGACTTTATGCTGTCCTGATCGTCCGTTGTCCAGCCAGTCAGGACGCACATCTGGCGCGATGATCAGGGCGTGTCAAAAATCACATAGAGCTTGCGCATCGTGGTATCCATCACCCAGGTACCTTGCGTGTTTGCTTCAAAAAATAACGTGTCACCGGGTTTGAAATGCTGTGGCGCTTCGCCATCAGCGGTAAATGACCCTGTTCCAGAGAGGAAGTGCATCATTTCGGCCTGCTTAACGCCGCGACGATAACTGCCCGCCGTACATTCAAAAATGCCCATATCAATACTCTCGTGGCCGGGGATCACCGTCTGCAGCCCGGCGAGCACGATCTCCGGTGAACCGGGCAAACCCTCTACGGTTCCCCAGGATTCGAGAGCGGTGATCGACGCGGACTGTTCAAATTTTTGGACTTTCATTTTTTTTTCCTGAGCGAGTGTCATGGTTATGGCAAACATTGGGCGTTACCCTCAGCTTAAACAAAAGCAGAAAAACAAAGCGCGCTTTAACTTGTCGTGTAAAAAACTTCTGCTCAGTCGCCGTCGTTCTAAAAGCAGGAAATGCCTGATAAGGTCTGTCACAGCATGACGGCTCACCCAGATGAGAGGCAGAGGGATGCTGCTATTTGCACGGCCCGTTTTCTGCACGCGACCGGTTGCGTGGAAAAAGCACCTGCGTTTATTACAAAGAAAATTAACGCGTTTGCAAATGGTGCCAGGAGCAGGGCTCTGTCAACAGAACAACATTATGATGTTTAACGATGTTGAGCATTAATTTACGAGGGCGTTATTTAAAAATGCCACTGAAAATTCACTCTTCATATAAAAGGTAATGAGGATATGAGGGCTCAACACAGGCGTTGCGCAGAATCGTCCACTACTTCTTTTCATGCAGTGAGGCGGAATAACCGCTTATCGGTAAACGGGTTTGCATATCAAAAATATGCTAATGAATACAGGTTTAAAAAAGTGCCAGTAGCAGGACATCCCGATCTCGCTGATTCATTTTCCGATGCAGAAGTGGGGCATTACATGCAGTAGTCACGATGCGCAGTAAGACCATGCTGATCAGATGGACTGGCGTTGTGAAAAACGGGTGATGATGAGAGTGGGTTGACATGCGCAAGCCTGTCAGGGCATCGTCAATTTTTTTACTTTTACCTTATTATTTTATTAAAAAATAACCACGCAGAAAAACATTTTAAATTTTGATATGCGCAGAAATAGTTTTCCCGGATGGCATAATAAAAAACAGGGCATTCAGAATGCTACTGGCAAATTTTACTGCCTGATGCTGACCGTTCGCGCGTTTATCACTGCGCCAAAATAACAATCTTAACGAAAACTAAACGTCTTATAAACACAATAAAACCTGAACGGAAAATACGTGCAATGTAGCTATGCTTAATAAGGGTTGACCATTATTGATAATATTCAGGGAGTCAAAAGATGCATAAACTTTCTCTTGTTGTTATTACTGCAGGGCTGCTCATGGCAATGAGTGCTCAGGTGGAAGCGAAAGGGTGCCTGAAAGGCGCAGCGGTGGGCGGTGTGGCCGGACACATGAAAAATCACGGCGTTGCCGGTGCAGCAGCAGGTTGTGCCGTTGGACACCACATGGCGAAGAAAAAACAAAAGCAGGCTGATGCACAGCAGCAGGGGCAGCAATAATCAACGCGTTTCGACATCGCCCGTCTCCTGACGGGCGAAGTTGAACAAATCAGGCTGTCATTTCTGCGCAGGAATAATCCCTCTCTTTTCAGTGTTGCCAGGCGTTAACTTAACAGGCTGGCGGCTACGTTTACGGATAAACCCAGAATCGCCAGATTAAAAATAAAAGAGATAACCGACTGCAACAGGGCGATCTTGCGCATTTCTGTCGTGCCCGTCGCCACATCTGCGGTCTGGGATGCCACCGCGATGGTGAAAGAGAAATAGAGGAAATCCCAGTAAGCCGGATGCGTCGGTTTCTCCGGAAAGATCATCGGCGTCATACTGTTGTTGTGATGCAGGTAATGCTGATGCGCATAATGCATCGCAAATGCGCTGGGCAGTAAGGCCCATGAGCCGATGAGCGTCATGGCAGTCAAAAGTAAATGCAGAGCCCGCGACGAGCCCGTCAGGCTTTTTAACGTGGGAAGCTCGCTCATGATCGCCACCATACTGATCATACAGGCCACGATGACCAGCCCCAGTACCAGCCCGGCACTTTGATCCTGCATCTGGGCGATTCGTTTAATTTCATCAGGCGCGGTACGTAACATGCGAAACCAGATAAACCACAGATAGAGCCATGCCAGCACGTTCCAACTGATTAACAATCTCTGCATTTGTCCCAGATGCTCAGGCAGTAAAACATAGCAAACGAGACCAGCCATCACTGAGATCAGCAGGCGAAACCGGGCAAACAGATTTGAGCGAAGAGAAGAGGACATGGTCGTGTTTTTACTGGTTACTGAGTCAGTTAACTGTAGTGCAGGCCGGATGACCCTGCTGCAAAAAACGCGCGACGTTTATGGCGGGTTAAAGAACCGGCAGAACGCAAAGCCAGTCTCTGTGTCGCACGCCATTGCCATACCCGCGTGCGAGCATCAACAGCAGCAATGAAGGGTCAACAAACCAGAAGTGCGGAGGGTCACCATTAAAAGCGTTTAGGATCCCTTAAGCCACAAGGATGGCTATTGCGCAATGGTGGATCCCCTTTGGCCGCGCGACATGTTCAGGTTAAAGGACCTCGCGCGGTCAGCTGCGGTGCGTCATACGTTACACTGTCACGTATTATCCAGGCTGGACATTACCGCTACAACGTCGCCCAGGAAACCGCGCAGAGAGATGTGAGGACTGCACAGCGTCTTTGGTGTGCCCGTCAGCACTGATTATGTGCAATGCCCCTCCGTCACTCATCATTCTGGTGCTTCGTCACCGGAAATAATGCTAACTCACTGATTTTTATCGTGAGAAATTCTGGCACGCCAATTGCAAAAACCTGATCGGTAAGCAGCGCAACACATAATCTGAAATAAATAGCTGGCTAGGGTTCCGGTTCACGCAGGTGAATGTCTGGTCCGAGAGCTGGCGACCTCTGTGAGGTTACACGGCGGGACAAAAGCCCGGGAGACAGCAGCACCGTCAGGTGTCGCGCTGCTCCTTTTTTGTGCCAACCAGAGGTTAACCATGAAAACAACGCCGTTCATCCGCACGCTTTTGCTGTCACTCACCTTGCTGATCAGCTTTTCTTCCTTCGCCACGGTTAAAAAAGAATTCAACATCTGCTGGACGATTTATGCGGGCTGGATGCCGTGGGGCACCATCAGCAATGAAAAAATTATTGATAAATGGGCCAGCAAATACGGCATCAAAATCAATATTGTTCAACTCAACGACTACATCGAATCCATCAACCAGTACACGGCAGGGCAGTTTGACGGCTGCACCATGACCAACATGGATGCGCTGACTATCCCGGCAGCAGGTGGGGTAGATTCGACAGCACTCATCACCGGCAGCTATTCCGATGGCAACGACGGCGTCGTGCTAAAAGGGGTGAATAAAAAACTCAGCGATCTGAAAGGGATGTCGGTTTATCTGCCCGAACTCTCGGTATCGCACTATCTCCTGGTTCGCGGGCTGGAAAAAGCCGGACTGCAGGAAAAAGATGTGAAAGTGGTTAACACATCCGATGCGGACATCGTCTCGGCCTTTGGCACCAGCAATGTGCGGGCAGCGGTAGCCTGGAACCCGCAGTTGTCCGTCATTAAAAAGACGCCACAAACCACCGAAGTGTTTAGCTCCACCCAGGTGCCCGGCGAACTCATCGATATGATGGTCGTGAACACCCAAACGCTGAAAGATAATCCCGCCCTTGGCAAAGCGCTGACCGGTGCGTGGTTTGAAATGATGGCAAAAATGCAGGCGGGTGATAAACAAGCACTGAGTGCGATGGCGGCAGATTCCGGTACCGACCTCGCGGGCTATCAGGCTCAGCTTAAAACAACGCATCTGTTCTGGACCCCTGCTGAGACATTGGCCTTTATTTCCTCGCCCGATCTGCCAAAGACCATGCAACGCGTGGCGAACTTCTCGTTTGACAAAGGTCTGCTGGGTCAGGGCGCACAGAGCGCTGATTTTATCGGCATGACGTTCCCGGGCAACGTTACCGTTGGCGATAGTGCTAACAGCAAACTGCGCTTTGACGACAGCTATCTCAAGCTGGCCGCTGCGGGCAAGTTGTAACCACTGACCACGGGAGTTCATGTCATGCGCTACATCAACCGCTATCCCCGCCAGGGCATGCGACTGACGCTGATGCTGTTGCCCTTCGTGCTGATCATCGCCGCCTGGTTTATCGGATCAGCGGTGCGGCTGGAGGCCAATCCGCAGGACAAACTGCTACCCGGACTGTCGCAGATGATTGAGGCGATTGACCGGATGGCCTTCACGCCAGATAAGCGCAGTGGTGAATACCTGCTGTGGGCCGACACGTTTATCAGCCTGAGCCGTCTGCTCATGGGGCTGGCGTTATCCTCGCTGATTGGTCTGTGCCTCGGCATTGCCGCGGGCGTTTTTCCGACGTCCCGCGCCGCACTGTCACCCCTGATGACGGTTGTCTCAATGGTGCCGCCGCTGGCGATTCTGCCCGTGCTGTTTATTGTTTTCGGCCTGGATGAGCTGTCGAAGGTCATGCTCATCGTCATTGGCATTACGCCGATGCTGGCACGCGACCTTGAACAACGGGCACGGGAAATTCCGGCGGAACTGTTAATCAAAGCGCAAACCCTGGGGGCAAATAGCTGGACGGTCGTGCTGCGGGTCGTGCTGCCGCAGCTGTTATCACGGCTTATCACCTCGGTACGGCTGCTGCTGGGATCGGCCTGGCTGTTTTTAATTTCCTCCGAAGCGATTTCGGCGACCGCCGGGCTGGGCTATCGCATTTTCCTGGTGCGTCGCTACATGGCGATGGATGTGATTATTCCTTATGTCATCTGGATCACGCTGCTGGCCTGGCTGATGGATCTGGGCCTGCGCAAGCTGCACAACGCCTGTTTCCCTTGGGCGGAAGGAGGCCGGGAATGAGTTTTATCAGTATCAACAATATCTGGCAGGAGTACGGCGACCACGTGGTGCTGGAACGCATCAATTTGCAGGTTAAGGCGGGCGAGTTCTGCTCTATGGTCGGTGCATCAGGCTGCGGGAAGTCGACGTTTTTGCGCCTGCTGCTGGGTCAGGAAAAACCCACCCGGGGAGAGATCACCCTGGAGGGTAAGGCACTGGCGACAGAACCCGACCGCAGCCGCGGCGTCGTATTTCAACGCTATTCCGTGTTTCCCCATCTCAATGTACTGGATAACGTCGCGATAGGGCTCGAACTGCCTGCTTCGCCCTTGTCTGGTCGCCTGTTCGGCGCCCGAAAACGCGCGGCCCGGCAGCAGGCACGACAGATGCTGGACAAAGTGGGACTGGGAAATGCGCTGGATAAGTATCCGGCACAGCTCTCCGGCGGAATGCAGCAAAGGCTGGCAATTGCCCAGGCTTTTATCATGCAACCGCGCGTGCTGTTGTTGGATGAGCCCTTTGGCGCACTGGATCCCGGTATCCGCAAAGACATGCACGCGCTGCTGCTTCAACTGTGGAGTGAAACCCGAATGACGGTCTTTATGGTCACCCACGATCTTACCGAAGGCTTCAACCTGGGTACCCGGCTACTGGTCTTTGACAAAGTCCGCCACGATCCCCAGGCCCCTCATGCCTGGGGCGCGCGTATTACCTATGACATTCCGCTGAATGAGGCGCGAATGGCACAGCTGATGACAGACAGTAAAGACAACGTTTATGCATTAAGGAGACAGCAATGACGGCACGTTTTCACTCAGCGCCCAGCCTGCGCGAAGAGCGGCTTCCCGGCGGAGCGCATACTTCATTCATTCTGCGCAAAGGGCACATCCTGCGCCTGACCGATATTGATGGCGGCGCGAACGTCAGCATGATGATGCTCAATCCGCATGAGAAAAGTGAACGCCTGAATCTACCGGATACGCTGAAGGGCCAGCATACGGCCCGGCTCACTACCGGCCACTGTTTTTATTCCGATATGGGCCGCGTACTCGCCGGGATCGTGGCGGACAGTTGTGGCTGGCACGACCCGTTTGGTGGCGTACTTAACGCGGCGGAAACGCGCGAAAAATATGGCGCAGGGCGCTATCAGGAGTTGCGAAATGGGTTCTACCGCAATGGTGTCGATAATCTGCTGGTCGAGATGGGCAAATGGGACTTGGGTCTTGAAGATCTGCTCATGGTCGTTAACTTCTTTAGCAAGGTCACCGTCGATGAAGATGGCCGCTTTCGCTTCGATACCGAACACAGCCGCGCAGGGGATATTGTTGAGCTGTTTGCCCCAATGGACGTGCTGATCGTCCTGACCGCGCTCCCTCATCCAATGGATCCTGCCCCTGACTATGCACCGCGGCCCATCCAGCTGAGCTGGTATCAGGCCGATGACGTACAGGCTGCCACAGAAGCGCTGTTCATCCGCGATGAAAATCAGCGCGCGATACATAACACCCAACTTTTTGCCCTGTAAGGAGTCAGTGATGATGATTATTCCCAGTGATCGCCGCCCAGAGGATTCGGTTTACCGTCATGTGATCCCGGCGGGCGAACCCTGGCTGTTTGAGGTCAAACAAGGGCAAACATTGCGTCTGCTCGACCTGGAAGGGAATCAGGCGATCGATACGCTGTTCTACAACGCAGATAATCCGCGCGAACGTTACGATCCCCAGCGTACGCTGCGCCGTCAGGGTAATGCTTACCTGACCACCGGCAGCGTACTTTACTCGAATATGGGCAATCCGCTGCTGACGATTGTCGCCGATACCTGTGGCCGCCACGATACATTGGGCGGTGCCTGTGCGCAGGAAAGTAACACCGTACGTTATGCTCACGACAAGCGCTATATGCACAGCTGCCGGGATAATTTTCTTTGTGCCTGCCTGCATGACGGTCGTCTGCATAAACGCGATATCGGCGCCAACATCAACTTTTTTATGAACGTTCCCGTCACGCCGCAGGGTGGACTGACCTTTGAAGACGGTATTTCCGCCGCCGGCAAATATGTTGAACTGCGCGCCGAGTGTAATGCGGTGGTCTTGATCTCAAACTGTCCGCAGCTGAATAACCCCTGTAACGGCTGGAATCCCACGCCCGCCGAGGTATTGGTATGGAACTGAGCCTGGTGCGACTGAACAATACGCACGCCTGAACAGGAGAAGCCCGGGGACGGCCCCAGGGGACATGTCGACTTTCTGCGGGACGACCCGCTTTTCTGAGAGTTCCGCTTATGTTTGATACCTTACTGATTGCTAACCGCGGTGCGATCGCCTGCCGCATCTTGCGCACCCTGCGCGCCATGCAGGTAAAGGGGGTGGCTGTCTATGCCGAGGCCGATCTGGGCAGCCTGCATATTCGTGATGCTGATGAAGCGTTATCCCTTGGCGACGGCCCGGCGGCACAAACGTATCTGGTCACTGAAAAAATTATTGCCGCAGCGCAGCAAAGTGGTGCACAGGCGATTCATCCGGGCTACGGTTTTCTCTCTGAAAACGCCGGGTTCGCTGAGGCCTGCGAGGCCGCAGGGCTCGTTTTTGTTGGCCCAACGCCACAGCAGTTGCGGACTTTTGGCCTGAAGCACACGGCCCGTGCTCTGGCAAAAGCCGAGGGGTGCCCTTGCTGGAAGGGAGCGAATTACTGGCCGATGCAGCTGAAGCCTGCCGCGTCGCCGAGACCGTGGGTTATCCGGTGATGCTGAAAAGTACGGCGGGAGGCGGCGGGATTGGCATGCGCGTTTGTCGCGATGCGCATGAACTGACGGAAGCGTTTGATACCGTGCAGCGGCTGGGGCAGAACAACTTTAGTGATGCCGGCGTGTTTCTCGAGAACTATATCGAACGCGCACGTCATCTTGAGGTGCAAATCTTTGGTGACGGGCGGGGAGACGTTATCGCGCTGGGCGTGCGTGACTGCTCGGTGCAGCGGCGTAACCAGAAGGTCATCGAGGAAACACCTGCCCCCAACTTGCCTGAAGGCATGGCACAGGCGCTCTGCGAGGCGGCCGTTGCGCTGGGTAAAGCAGTGAACTATCGCAGCGCGGGCACCGTGGAGTTTGTCTATGACAGCCTGAACCAACAATTCTACTTCCTGGAGGTTAACACTCGCCTTCAGGTCGAGCATGGCGTAACAGAGCAGGTCTGGGGCGTTGACCTGGTGAAATGGATGATTGAACTGGCTGCAGATACCTTGCCGCCCCTGCGCGAGCTGGCTGCCGGGCTTGCGCCACAAGGCCATGCTATCCAGGCACGCATTTATGCGGAAGATCCGGGACGGCAGTTTCAGCCTTCCCCGGGCCTGCTGACAGACGTTGCCTTTCCCGACCAACAGGATGCTCGCCTGCGCATTGATCACTGGATTGAAGCCGGTTGCGAAGTGCCGCCCTTTTTTGATCCGCTGCTGGCGAAAACGATCGCCTGGCGGCCCAGCCGCCCGGAGGCCATTGCCGCACTGGCGCAGGCGTTGGCAGAAACGCGTTTGTACGGTGTTGAAACCAACCGCCTCTATCTGCAGCAAATTTTGGCATTTGCGCCCTTTGTTCAGGGAGAACCCTGGACCCGTTGTCTGGAACAGCTGAGCTATCAGGCAGCGACCGTTGAGGTGCTGAGCGCCGGTACGCAAACCAGCGTGCAGGATTATCCGGGCCGTCTGGGCTACTGGGCGGTCGGCGTACCGCCATCGGGGCCGATGGACGACCGCGCCCTGCGTTCAGGCAATCGGCTGCTGGGCAATGACGAGGGGAAGCCGCACTGGAAATGACCCTCACCGGACCCACTCTGAAATTCAATACCGCCATCCAGGCCGTCATCTGCGGTGCACCACTAAGCGCTACCCTGGATGGCCAGCCCGTGCCGATGGATTGTGTTTTTACTATCTCCGCCGGGGCGACGTTAAAGCTGGGTGCTGTGAGTGGAGCGGGCGTGCGAAGCTATCTCTGCCTGAGCGGCGGCATTCAGGTGCCAACGTATTTAGGCAGTAAAAGCACCTTTACGCTTGGTCAGTTTGGCGGCCACGCCGGACGCGCACTGCGTAGCGGCGATGTGCTGCACCTGGCCCCACAGGCGGCAACGGAAGCTGGCGCGGCACTTCCTGAGGCATTGCGCACGGATCTTCCGCAAATCCGCACCCTGCGGGTAATTTATGGTCCACACGGTGCGCCGGAGTTCTTCGCGCCGGACTATATCACCACTTTTTTTGCCACGGACTGGGAAGTGCATTTTAACTCCAGCCGCACGGGCGTCCGCCTGATTGGGCCCAAGCCCATCTGGAGCCGAGATAGCGGGGGCGAAGCCGGACTGCATCCGTCAAACATTCACGACAATCCGTACGCGGTAGGTGCGGTTGATTTTACCGGCGATATGCCGGTGATTCTGGGCCCGGATGGACCCAGCCTCGGGGGATTCGTTTGTCCGGTCACAGTCATCGAAGCCGATCTCTGGCAGTTAGGGCAGTTAAAAGCCGGTGATAAAGTGCGCTTTACCTCGGTGGATTTGCCCACCGCGCGCCAGTTGGCTAAAGCGCGAGGCCAGGAACTGGTAACACTCTGTGGCCAGGCGACAGCCTGGCAACCTGCGCCGCTGACCTCGCCGATCGTGATGACCTGCGGTGAGGCCGATAAGCGCCTGGTCGCGCGACTTTCTGGCGATACGCATCTGCTACTCGAAGCCGGGGAGCCGGAGCTGGATCTGGTTCTGCGTTTTCGCATTCATGCCCTGATGCAGGCGCTGGAAGCGCATGCAAAAGACGGGGTGATTGATATCACACCTGGGATTCGTTCGTTGCAGATCCATTTTCAGCCTGAAATCCTCACCCATGACGCGCTGCTGGACTGGGTACGTGGCGAGTGGCTCAGGGTTTGCCTGAGTGATGATCTGCAGGTGCCAACCCGCGTAGTGCATCTGCCGCTTTCCTGGGACGATCCCGCCTGTCGCCAGGCGATTGAAAAGTACATGACGACGGTACGCCCTGATGCGCCGTGGTGCCCCAGTAACCTTGAATTCATTCGCCGCATTAACGATCTGCCTGACGAACAGGCGGTCTGGAAGACGGTGTTTGAGGCCAGCTATCTGGTTATGGGGCTGGGCGATGTCTATCTGGGGGCGCCGGTTGCGACACCGCTGGATCCGCGCCATCGCCTGGTCACCACAAAATACAACCCGGCGCGCACCTGGACGGCAGAGAACTCGGTCGGTATCGGCGGCGCTTACCTGTGCGTTTACGGCATGGAAGGGCCTGGCGGCTATCAGTTTGTGGGGCGCACGCTTCAGATGTGGAATCGCTATCGAGAGGTTGCTGATTTTGCAGGTAAACCCTGGCTGCTGCGCTTCTTTGATCAACTGCAGTTTTATCCCGTATCCGCCGAGGAACTGGTGCAAATCCGCCGCGATTTCCCGCTGGGACGTTATCCGCTGCGCATTGAGCCCAGTACGCTGCGGTTGCGTGATTATCAGCAGTTTCTCGCTATCGAGGCGCAAAGCATCGCGGCGTTTCGTGACCACCAGCAGCAGGCGTTCAGTGCGGAACGCGATCGCTGGATCGCCAGCGGTCAGGCCCATTTCGACAGCCAGGAGAACGTGGCAGAAGAGGGCGGTGACGCACCGCTACAGCAGGGCGAGCAGGGTGTTGAAAGTCCGGTTTCCGGCAACCTTTGGCAAGTGCACACCACGGCAGGAAGTCGGGTTCAGGCGGGAGATGTTCTGGTGGTGCTGGAATCCATGAAAATGGAGATTCCGCTGCTGGCACCCTGCGATGGGATCATCCAGCAGGTTAACGTACAGCCCGGCAGTGCCGTGCGCGCCGGACAGCGGGTTGCGGTGATTGTGGAGGATAACACCTGATTTTGCGTTGGCTCTGGCAGCGATAATCGCTGGGCCTGAGTGCTTATCGGTCACGCCCGTTAGTGATCTTGAACGTGCAGGTGCGCGAGGCTGACTTCCTCGTGCACCTGCACGCTGCGTCGGTAACACGCACCACAGCGTGAGGTGCATGTTTTTTTCAGGGAACAATAACCATCTGTGAAGGCGCGCCTACGGCAACATAGTTCCCGGTAAAATTGATTGCGCCACTCGCTTTATCCACCCTAAAGCTGGTGATGTTATCGCTACGCTGATTCATCACGTAAATCATGCTGCCGTCAGGGGATAATGTCAGCGTTCGCGGGTAATCTCCGCGCGTCCACACATCATCTTTATGCGTCAGTGTGCCATTAGCATTGACCTCAAAGTGTGCAATGCTGTCATGCAGACGATTGGCCACGTAAAGATTTTTCCCTGCCTTATCAATGACTAACCCGGCTGCAAAACTGGTACCTTTATAACCGGCAGGCAGCGTAGACACCGTGGCCTTTTCCTGCAAAGCACCGCTTTGCGGATTAATGAGGTAATGCGTGAGCGTGGAGGCTTCTTCGTTCACTAACCAGAGCGCATGACCCTCAGCGCTAAAAACGAAATGGCGGGGGCCTGCACCGGTAGACGAGGCGTTTATCCATGCGGGTTTGCCGGGCGTCAGCGTACCGTCTTTATTCAGGTGGTATTGGTAAATGCGGTCCAGCCCCAAATCCGTCGAGTAAACAAACTTGCCCGTAGGGTCGCTGGCGACCATATGTGCATGCGGACCATTGTGATCGCTGATGGCAAAGCTGCCTTCTACCGCTGCGGCCGGTTTGCTTGCGCCAGCTGGGCCGCTGTCCTGATGATGATCGACAGCCTCACTCAGCTTGCCTTCTGGCGTCACCGCAAACACTGTAATACTGCCGCTGACATAATTGGCGACCATCAGGTAACGCTGATCGGGTGACAGGGACAGGTATACCGGTCCTTTGCCTTGCGTGTCGACCTGATTTAATGCCGTGAGCGAACCGTCCGTACCAATCTGATAAGCAGTGATGCTGCCTTTCTCAGTCTCACTCGCCACATAAAGATGTTTACCATCGGTTGACGCCACCATCTGTGCCTGGTTGGGCAGTTGACTCACCAATGTTTTTCCCGACAGTTCACCCTGCGCATTGAGGATAAATCGATAAACCCCTTCGCCATTGGGATTATAGGTTCCCACATACGCGTAAGATGCCTGAGCCATCAGCGGCACAATGGCCGAAATACTTGCAACGGCGGCTACAGCCAGAATCGTTTTATTCATCATTTTTTCCTACTCGCCAGTGTCGTTAATTTTTACGGTCGCCTGAACATCCGGGTAATGAATGCTTAGTAAGCAAAAGGGCAGAGCGTCGCGTTTCAGTAATATGTTCTGTCTTCATATCGAAACGGTTGCCAGAAAAGGGAGATGAGCGATATTCGTTTGCTGTTTGTCATGTCGCTTTTTGGAATGTCAGAAACGGCCCACGTGGCACAAAACCTTACGTTGATGTTGTTGGTTTTCTGATGCGTCCGTTAAGCGTTGTGTCAGCTATGTTAAACCAGAGTCTGGACAAATTATCAGCAATGTCTGGCCGGATACAGCGAGTGTTTTTCCAGAACTAAACGGAAATGTTTTGGCAGGGAGTGAGAGATGTCACAGGAGAGGCAAGTACTCCAACTTTTACTCTCCGTTATCTGCGGGTGTGGACAGTATTTCGCGCATTTTTAAAGGGTTTTCAATGAGAATTAATCGATCCGCGCCGGATCCGCCAGAGATCGGTTTCCGGCTTTTCTCCTCTAAAATCGGCGACAAGAATCAATAGGTATACTTTCGATGTCAATAAAAAATTTAATATTTACGAATGCCGTTCTATAAAATTTTCAATCCAAAATAGTCTCAATAATCATTTTTGGATAATTTATGTGCACGTGGTCGGATTGACTTGATACTTGATAAGTAACAGTCAAAAATATTTAACTTCATATTTTTTAAAGTTATAATCTAGATATATTTTTTGCCATGTCTTTTGTTATTTTCTAGATGCTTCAAGCAAAAATTTTAAAAGCAGAACGGTATGCCATTCAATCACCGACAGATGAGGAAAGATCATTAAATAAATTAAGGATATTACGTCATTTGAGGTGAGATAATCGAGTTGACAGGTTTTAAATTGGCTAAATAAAGCGCTAATCATCAGATGCAACTATTAGTTTTTTTGAATTTTAACAGAGGGCCCTGTAGTGTTGATGCCTCCTAAGCGATCATGCAGGAATTCTATAAACGTCCGTACTTTCTCTGGTACATGACGTGTATTTGGGTAAAGCGCATAAATGCCCTGTCGGGGGAAGTGATGATCTGGCAGCAGTTGAGTTAATTTCCCTTTAGCTACTTCATCCTGCACCAACCAGGCTGGCAAAAGCGCAACACCGGTGCCTGCCAAAACGAAAGCCAGCAACGAAGATGCACTGTCAGCCGTGATCATGGCCGGATTATGTACGTTCAGAAGTACGTTTTCTCCCTTTGGAGTGGTCACCTGCCATCTTAATGGCGTCGATAATCGGCTATGCCCAATCCATTTTGCCGACGCAAGTTGTTCAAGGTCCTGGACTGGCTCTTTACCCAAGTTATTCAGATACCCGGGAGCCGCTACCGCCAGAATTTCAAATTGATCGATGAGGCGTGCGTGATGATTTGAGTCGGAAAGATGGCCAAGTCGGATGGCTACATCAAAGCGGCCAGCAATCAGATCGTCATTTTTTGATGATGACTCGTGCTGGATGCGCAACTGAGGGTGTTTAGCAGCAAAGGCAGACAGTGCAGGCACTATGACGCGGGCACCATATTCTGGTGTTGTTGTTATTCTGAGTAAACCGTTTAGTCCCGAGTGATCGCGCCGGACATCCTCCAGCAGGCTTTCCGCATCCTGAAGCAACTGAAGACAGCGATGGTAAAATCTTTCACCGGTGTCAGTTGCTGAAACTCGGCGGGTACTTCTGGTGAGTAGCGATACACCGAGTTCTTCTTCGAGATGTTTAATATTAAAACTCACCACCGCTTTGGTTAATCCGAGCGTATGGGCTGCGCCGGTAAAACTGCCTGCCTCTACCACTGCTACAAAGATTCCCAGCCGTTGCATATTGATCATTAGGGCAACTTCCTCAAAGCTAACTGTCAAAAATTTTTTGACAGTGTAACAACGCAAAATGAATTTATCATGATTATTTATGACCCTATACTGCGCGCCATATGCAGTCTTTTCCGAGAAAAATATGACTTATCGAGTGCGCGTAGCCAGTGTGTATTTGCTGGGATTCTTTATCGATTTGGTGAACATGTTTATCGCTAACGTTGCTTATCCTGAAATTGGCCGACGTTTTGATGCACCCGTTAGCCAGTTGGCATGGATAAGTAATGGCTACATCCTGGGCCTGACGTTGGTCATACCGCTTAGCCGCTGGCTGGCAAGACGTATGGGGGCCAAACGCCTTTTTATGCTCTCCTTGCTTATTTTTATCTTAGGTACCTGCGGCGTCGGTGCATCAACATCGGTTACTCAGCTTATCGCGTGGCGCGGGATGCAGGGCATTGGAGGCGGGTTATTGATCCCCATCGGACAGACGATGACCTATGCCTTATACACGAGTAATGAACGCGCGAAGTTATCCTCAGTTGTGATGTTGGTGGCATTACTGGCACCAGCCTTATCGCCAGCTATTGGAGGCGTGTTGGTAGAAAACCTTAGCTGGCGGTGGGTATTTCTTGTCAGCCTGCCACTGGCGATAATCGCATTTGTATTAGCCGCTTTCTGGCTCAAAGCTGAAAGCCAGGTGAAGGAATCAGATCCTTTGGATTTTGTGGGTTTGATAAGCGGTTGTGCAGCGCTCACACTGATCCTCCTCGGACTGACAAATTTGGGCGAAGCAGGCAGACTTGACCAGGGGGCGTTGATGCTTCTTGTTGGTGTCTTTGCATTAGTTGGCTATGTATGGAACGCGCTAAATAAAAACCGTCCACTGATTAATCTTCATCTGATTAAAGATCCACTCTTACAAACTGCCATGCTGATTTATCAGTTCATACCGGGTGTGTTCACCGGCGTCAGTATGATCACCACGCTTTATCTACAAAACCAATTGGGCATGCATGCAAGCTTTGTTGGAGCGCTCATGCTGCCATGGTCACTGGCTTCATTTGCTGCCATCAGTTTGACAGGTAAGAAATTCAACCTCTGGGGGCCACGCCCGCTATTTATAACCGGGTGCCTGGTTCAGGCTACGGTATTGGCATGTTGGCGCTAACCGGCCAGGCAGCGGATGCCATTATTTGTGTGCTGGCTTTCGTATTAATGGGATTTGGTGGAAGCTTGTGTAGCAGCACCGCTCAAAGTTCTGCTTTTATCCAAATCGCAGATAGTGAACTCGCTGATGCCAGTGCATTGTGGAATATCAATCGCCAGCTCAGTTTTTGTCTGGGTGTTACGCTGATCAGCCTCCTGTTTAACCTCATTGCTAATACAGGTATGCCCATGGAGCAGTCTTATCATCTTTGCTTTGTGCTGGCAGCATGCAGTGCTGTCATTCCTGTCCTGTGTTGTTTCCGCATTGCAAATGATCAAGTGATCTTTACGCTTAATAAGGAGAAAAAATGAACCGTTATTTTAAAGAAGTCTTGGACGCCCATGTATTAATTCGAAGCTGGCTAGGGAATAAAGATGCAAATGATGAGGTTTGTAAGGATCTCTTAGCGCGCTTTAGCCCTGAATATTCCATGGTTACGCCAAGCGGCACTTTACTGGATTTCACTACATTAAACTCATTTTTCCGCACTCAGCGTGGAGCACGCCCGGGTTTAGAGATTGATATCAACGATATGCAGGTTATTGCTGAGAGTGAAAAGGGAGCAACTGTTGTTTATAAAGAGTTGCAACATCTTCCTGAGCAAAACCCCACTCTCCGTTTTTCAACTGTTGTATTCGAATTGAATAATAATGGTCAGGTGATCTGGCGTCACCTTCACGAGACATCGTTACCGCAGTCTTAACAACGTTTGTAATCGTGTCCTCTGACGTGTGAGAGCTTGTTCTCACACGAACACGAGTATGAATAAGCGAGACGTCTTCATAAATATGGGAATAAAGGATATTAACTTGAGATTTATAAAATCGCTTCATGGTTATAAATAATAAAATCAACTCCTCTTAATTATCATTTTTTTCAGGTAGATAAAGCGTTTTATCACACTGGACTGTAAGCGATTTTGAGACGCGCCTTGGCTCGCGCCAGGTGAATATCAGATCCAGATTATCGCCTGCATCAAATGCCCGGTGAACGTTAAAATCATGTCGCGATTCTTCAACAAAACGCCGGTTGTAGTCCGTCATGAACTCAGCGGCAAAGGCATTAGCTGCTTCCGGTGTGCTGATTTTGCGCAGCCGCATCTCCCTAACCAGCCTGTCCTGAAGCGTCAGATGTGCACGTTAAACACGGCCCCTGGCTGAACAGGTATTAGCACAGATACTGGTGATGTTCAGCTCGTTCATCGCGCGCCGAACTGCGTCTGGCCGCCACCGCCAGCCGCATTTTTGTTAATACTGCGAAAAATGCTGGCTTTGTCGCTATAGAATACCAGCGGCTTACCGTGCAGTTCCAGATAGCCGCGCGTGGCGTCAAAATAGGTGAACGTGAACTGATAACGTGCAAGCAGACGCCGGCAGTGGCGATCCGTAAGGCCGGGTCGTTGTGATACGAGCGAAGTGGTGAGCCTGCCATCAATGACATCCTTCAGGATTTTGAGGCGGTTAACTTCATTCATCGTAAAGCACTTCGAACCCTAAGCCGTTATCAGTTGCGTCCTCAGCCGGTAAACCCTGGAAAAAAGGACGATAAAGCGTACATCTCAATATAGCCAGAGGCGGACACTACAACTTTGCGACTACAATTATAGTGCGTATAATACATCTTATGTTAAATAATATATCCCGCCACGTACCCGGTTACACACCGGCACCTCACCTGCGTCCCCTACGGGTCTGAAGCCCGTTGATCACCGGACGCGCTTCGTGAAAACTGGCGCACACAACCCCTGAGGGTTATGCAGAATTCACGTAGCGTTGCCTGTCAGGATCTGACCCCTGCCCACTTTTAGCTGCACGGCAGCGTCATCATACTCCGTTGTCTACGCCTCATGCGCCTTGGTCGTTCAGGCTGCTCGTGCGCGTGCTCATCAATAAGCAATCGTACCAACACAATAAGAATCATCATCCGCACGCAAACTGCCGTTTCACAGATTTCGGCACTGTAGTTTCAGCGCTAAAAAGTCTCAGGAGTGACAGAATCGAATAGCCCGGATTGCTCCTGTCTCATCCTGTTCCGGACGCAGATGTTCCCAGCACCCGCCGCAGGAAATCTTGCGTGCGCGCCCCCTGAGGGCGCAACAGCACCTGTTCAGCGTGGCCCTGCTCCACAATTTGTCCGCTGTGCAGGAAACAGACGCGATCGGCGACCTCTCTTGCAAACTGCATCTCATGCGTAACCACGATCATGGTCATTCCCTGCTGTGCCAGGTTGCGCATGACCTGCAGAACCTCGCCAACTAACTCAGGATCGAGTGCTGATGTTGGTTCGTCGAAAAGAATGGCTTTCGGCTGCAATGCCAGCGTTCGGGCGATGGCCACGCGCTGCTGCTGACCACCGGAAAGCTGCGACGGCCAGGCGGCGACTTTGTCGGCCAGCCCGACTCTTTCCAGCAACTCTTTGGCTATCTTTTCGGCTTTACTGCGCGATTCACCGTTAACGTAAATCGGACCTTCCATCACGTTTTCCAGCACGCTACGGTGCGGAAAGAGGTTAAATCGTTGAAAAACCATTCCTATCTGCCGACGAAGCGCATTGATATTTTTACTTTTACTGTCAACATGCTGGTCGAGCACGCGAATGGTACCGTTTTCATAGGTTTCAAGCCCGTTAATACAACGCAGCACAGTCGATTTTCCGGAACCGGAGGGCCCCACCAGGCACACCACTTCGCCCTCATCGACGCGGAAACTGACCCCTTTGAGCACTTCAACAGCACCAAACCGCTTATGGACATCACGAATTTCAATCATCTCAGGCTCCTTTTTTCTGACGATTTTCAAGGTGCTTAGTGAAAGCCAGCAGTGGCATGCACAACGTCAGATAAAGTAACGCCACCAGCGTATACACGGTGGTGTTATCAAAGGTTGAGGCGGCCTGCCGGGTCATTTCGGTCACCGCGATCGTTGATGCCAGCGCAGAATCTTTCAGCATCATCACCAGCGTATTGCTGTACGGCGGCAGCGCGACATGAAAAGCCTGAGGCAGGATGACGCGTCGCATCGCTTTAAAGAAGCTCATGCCCATCGAACGCGCCGCTTCAAGCTGACCACGATCGACCGATTCAATACCCGAGCGAAAAATCTCTGCGAGGAAGGTGGAAAAGCAGAAAGCGATCCCGACCACGCTGGCCTGAAACGATGTCAGGGTAATGCCGATATCGGGGAAAACGAAATAGATATAAAACAGCACCACAATCATCGGTAAGTCACGCGTGATATTGATGATGACGCTCACGGGCCAGGAGATGATTTTAAAAGGACACATTTTTGCTGCAGCAAGCACCAGACCTAACGGCGTGCTGATGAGCAAGGACAAGATCGTGATATAAATTGTCATTTCCGCCCCTTGCAAAAGAAAGGGAAGGTAAACGTGAACACTGCTCCAGTCCAATATGCGCTCCCACCGGTGTAGAGTGTGAGGCTAAAATTCATTTTAATGAATATGGCTACCCGTAAATATTGTCAAACTTTTCATCTGATGACGTCATAGCATTAACTTATTTACGTAAAAATGGATTGAAAGCTCAATTTTCGCCGAAATAAAAGGGTGTTATGTTAATTTGTGAGGCGCTGCATCTTTAGAAAGAAAAGATTGACAAGTGGGGATTTAATTTCATTATAGTGAATTTAATTGTTTGCATGTTAATCAGGAGTGAGTGATGTCTGTTCGGTCGCACGTTACTAGGGCTTTATTGTCTGTTGCCCTCGGCGTCACTTACAGTGCGCACGCTGACACGCTAACGGCAGGCTCACCGCCCTCCAGTGCGCCAACGACATTTCTGGATACGAAAACCGGTAAGATTGAAGGCTTCATGCCGGATGTGGCTGCCGAAGTGGCTAAACGGCAGCACCTGGATGTTAACTTTACGGCTGTGCCCTTCTCTACGCTTATTCAGTCTGTGTTGCTGGCAAAATTGACATGATCGTGGCCGGGATGACACCCACACCCGAGCGTGAAAAACGTATCTCGTTCTCACAGCCGGTTACCGCGTTTGGACCCGGGTTGGTCGTGCGTGATGACAACAAAAAAGTCTATCGCTCTCAGCAGGATCTGAAGGGTGACATCGTTGGCACCATGACAGGCACCGATTACACGCAGGCTCTGATTAAGAGCGGTATCCCGAAAGAGGTGAAAGTGTACGACAGTCCGGCAGACATGATGCGTGATCTGTCGCTGGGTCGTATCGCGGCGGGCATGAACGATTACCCTGTCATGAAATATCAGGAAAAATCAGGTGTGTACAAAGGCATGCATGTGGTGGATGGTTATAAGCCTGAGCATATCGCGCCCATGGCCTTTGGTGTGAAAATAGGCAACGATAAGCTGCTTGCCGATATCAATACCGCCCTGACGGCGATGAAAGCGGATGGCACTTTGCAAAAAATCAAAGCTAAGTGGGGAATGCCCTAATCGCGCTTTCATGCACGGAGGCACGAAACCTTAAGGAACATGGTGATGAAAACAGCGTTAATGCACTCTGAGGATCTGAGTGCCGTCGAGATCAATATTGGCGTACGGTTAAAATTACTACGCAAGTCTCGCAATATGACTATCAAAGCACTGGCGCAACAGGCCAATGTGTCGGCAGGGGCAATTAGCCAGATTGAACGTAATCTGGCTAACCCGACGGTACGGGTACTGGAGCAACTTCGGGTGGTCTTGAATGTCCCCTTGACCGCTTTTCTTGAACAACATGAGGTGATGCGGCCAGGTGCTGAACACTATGTTCGCCGCTGGCGTGAGCGACCGCATTTTCAGGTCGGCAAGCAGGGTATTAGCAAAGAGATGTTATCGCCGTCCGGCGAACACGATATCCAGTTCATGTATATCAGCATCCCTCCCCGTACGCGTTCTGAAGAGATGCTGACGGGGATAGGTGAAAAAGCAGGTGTGGTCATGGAGGGCCGGCTTGCGCTTGAGGTGAATGGTGAAACGACTTTCATCGAAGCGGGCGACAGCTTTCAGTTTAAAAGCCATCTGCCGCATAACATTTTTAACGACAGCGACACCGAAGCCCGCGTGTTGTGGATTATGCATATTCCGCCCCGACATCATATTTGAAACAAGGTTAACCCATGCGAATTAAGGTCGATAGCGTCAATAACAGTACCGTCTTCCCCACCTCTGTCGATGTTGTTGTAATAGGGGGCGGCGTTGTGGGTACGTCGACGGCTTATGAACTGGCGAAACAAGGCGTTTCTGTTGCGCTGTTTGAAAAAGGCGTGATTGCCGGTGAGCAGTCAGGCAGAAACTGGGGCTGGGTGCGCCAACAGAACCGTGATTTGCATGAGCTGCCGATGGCGATGCGAAGCCTGCAGCGCTGGGATGAACTCAGTACTGAAATCGGAATGGATCTGGGCTTCAGGCGCAGCGGCATTCTGTATGGCACCCTAAATGACGCTGACCTGGCGCGTTGGGAAAAATGGGGCCAGCAGGCAAAGCAGATTGGCTTTACCAGCCAGTTGTTATCCGCGCGTGAAGCTCAGGAACGTATTGGTGACAAAACAGCCTGGCGTGGCGGCGTGTGGTCGCCAACGGATGGACGCGCAGAACCGTCACAGGCGGTACCCGCCATCGCAAAAGGTGCGCAAAATTTGGGGGCCAGCATTTTCCAGCATTGCGCCGTGCGTGCACTGGATATCAGCGCAGGACGCGTTTCTGGCGTCTGGACAGAGCGCGGGTTAGTCAAAGCCAGCCGGGTGATCTGTTGCGGCGGTGCATGGAGCTCGCGTTTTTGCAGACAATATGGCGTTGAACTCCCCGCGGCCAATATTCTGGGCACGGTATTCAAAACAACGGTAGCCCCGGAGGTCGTCCAGGGCTGCCTGAGCACGCCAAATCTCTGTCTTCGCCGCCGTCTGGACGGCAGTTATACGGTTGCTGTTCCGGGCCTGGGACAGATTGATTTAGCGCCGCAGAACATCCGCTATGCCGCAAAGTTTTACCCTATGTTCCGCAGCAAGGTGGCTAAAAAACTAAAAATCCGACTGAACGGCTCGTTCTTTTCTGGCCCTGAAGCGTCCGGACGCTGGTCTCCCGACAAACCTTCCCCCTTTGAAAAGATCCGGGTCCTGGATCCCACACCGGATAAACGCATCGTTAATGATGGTCTGGCAGAGTTGACCCGCTTGTTCCCGCGCTGGAGGGAGTAAAAGTCGATTATGCCTGGGCGGGCTGGATTGATACCACACCGGATTTGGTGCCGGTTATCGATGAAGTGAGCCAGATACCCGGCATGTTTATTGCCTCTGGCTTTAGTGGTCATGGTTTTGCCATCGGCCCGGGCGCGGGATTGATGTGTGCACAGATGTTGACGAATAAGCCCGTTTATACGGACCTCACGCCTTATCGGCTCTCACGCTTTGAGAAAGGTAACGCGATTCGCCAGCCGCAAATGATGTAGCGGTGCAGACCACTGAGACAGGCTATGCGGACGTGCATGGCCTGCATTGGCCTGTCTCGTCAACATAGCCACGATCTGTTAGTGATCTACCGGGCGATTGCCCCCTTTCTGAGCACGCTTCATTTGCACGGTGTAAAAATGAGCCCCTTATTCCCCTATTCTGATTAAGTCT
Organism: Pantoea sp. RSPAM1; assembly: GCF_038816185.1. Taxonomy (NCBI): domain Bacteria; kingdom Pseudomonadati; phylum Pseudomonadota; class Gammaproteobacteria; order Enterobacterales; family Erwiniaceae; genus Pantoea; species Pantoea sp. RSPAM1. The sequence continues at coordinate 213,237 of NZ_CP046138.1, forward strand.
TCTGTGGTGAGGCGTGAGAGAAAGGTCATCAGTCATTACCGGATAGAAAGGCGTAAAATCGATGAACACAGCGGTGAGCAGGTGAGTACGACAAAGGGGCACCCGACCTTTGTACTGCATCAATGGTGCTCATTACTGCCGGTTCCAGGGGCTGTGGCTCAGTGGAACGAAAACTCACGTTAAGCAATGTTTTCTTCCTCTGACGCCTCTTTTAATGGCCACAGATGTTCTTTTCACCTGTTCTGCCAGTGTGAAGGAATAATGGCCGAGCATATTGAGATGCCCGTGGCACAGCAAACTACCTGCGGGCTGAAACTATGACCAGTGCGGGTGCCAGACTGGTTGGTTTTCAGGCAGCGCTGGCCTAAGCACAGGTCTGGAATGGTGGCGAAGTGGTCTCTGCAGACGGAATGCGCACAACAGATAGCGCTTTTTAGATTTGCATTAAGTTACTTCCGGCAGACTTTTAAAAAAATAATTGTGCGTGAAACGTTTGCCTGTACAGCGAAAAGCGAACGCTGTTAAGTCTCCTGTGCATTATGATTGGGCTGGTACAGCGCGGTGGCGTCATGTTGCCTCTGGCTAAATTTTTACAAATTTTTGTCTCTGTTTCTGGCTAACGGCGCCGATAATCGTTTTTAACGCCAGATCATCTCCGAACAGGTCGATGAACTCATCAAGGATAGCCACATGACATCCGTAACCAATGACCAACTGGGGGCCGCCGTGGCCAGAACGTCTCTTTGTGCGATATATCTGCTGTCTTCCACCGGAGAAGTGATGAGCTGGAATCTTGGATGCCGTGAGATCAAGGGATGGGATAGCCGCGATATCCGAGGGCAGCATATTTCGGTTTTTTATGATGAAGATGAGCAGGCCAGGAATGTTCCTGAGGCCAACCTGAGGGAGGCCCGTGAGCACGGTAAGTTCACAGGAGAGGGCTGGCGCCTGCGCAAAAACGGCAGCGCATTTCGGGCATCAGTTGAAATAGAATTTCTTAATCCGTCCGATGAAGATAATGCGGCTTTTATCAAAATCGTGCGCGACGTTTCACAAGGCTATCAGGAAAGGGCGGCGCTCCGCATCGCTCAAAAAGTTATCCTGAAAAGGGAAACCGAGTTATCAGACACAAATAAGGTGCTCGACGCCGTATTCAGCCACACGCCCTGCGCGCTCATCCTGTGTGACTTTGCATCGGGGGACATCATACGCGCGAACCCGACGGCCATGAATTTGTCCTGTCTACAGGAACGGGTACGCAGTGGGAATACCCGAACCGCCCTGCCTGCGGGCCTGCCAGACAATCTCGCGGCTGTGTTCAGGCAGGCATTTCACCTCCTCCCCGACCAGGGGTTTAGTGAAACGGTCTCTTCGGGCGATAATGAGCCGGAATTTTCACTACGAATTTCCGCTGAAAGGCTGAATTCGGGCGGTGGCGATGACTATCTTCTGTATACCATACTGGACGTCACGGCAGAGTATCAGGCTGCGGTCAGCGCGAATCATCTGGCCCTGCATGATCCGCTGACAGGGCTTCTCAACCGCCGTGGCCTGATGCCTGAGCTTGAAACCCTTCTGGATGGTGACGAACCCTTTGCGGTCATGGTGTCTGACATAGACAGGTTCAAAAGCGTCAATGACGTTCTGGGTCACGCTGCGGGCGATACCTTGCTCATTGAGGTTTCAGCACGGCTGCTGTCAGTCCTGCGCCCGGGCGACATTCTGGCCCGGACGGGCGGGGACGAATTTGTTGCCGTTTTGCCCGGGATTAGCTCGGCAGCCGCCGCAAGCGAAACAGCATCACGCCTGACGATGGCCCTAAAGGAGCCCTTCATGCTGAAAGAGCGGAAAGTCACCTCGGGTTGCAGCTTCGGGGTTTGCCTCTTTCCGGGCTTTGCGCGAGATGCCGAAAGCATGTTGTCAGCAGCCGATATCGCCCTCTACGCTGCCAAGTCAGCCGGGCGCAAAGGCTGGGTAATTTTTACCGATGAGCTAGCCAGGTCGGCGGCAGAGCGCTTTAGCCTTGAAAATGACTTGCGTGGTGCGCTGGAGAACGGTGAGCTGCAAATTTTTTACCAGCCCGTCGTCTGTAGCATCAGTGAGGAAGTGGTTTCCTATGAAGCCCTGCTGCGCTGGAATCATCCTGTAAGGGGAAACGTTTCGCCTGACGTGTTCATCCCACTTGCTGAAAAAACCGGGCTTATTCATGATATTGGTGCATTCGCACTTGAGCGAGCCTGCAACGATATGGCGGAGTGGTCAGGACACGAACGCGTGGCAGTCAATATCTCCCCCCGTCAGTTTCGTGATCCACAGCTGGCGAGCAGGGTGAAAATGGTTCTCATTGAGAGTGGGCTGCCCCCAAACCGGCTGGAGCTCGAAATCACCGAGTCGGCGCTTTTCGACAACCCCGAAGGCAGTTACGAAATGATTCGCAGGTTCAGGGATACCGGGATTCATATCGTACTGGATGATTTTGGTACGGGCTTTTCTTCACTGAACCACCTCAGTTCCGGACTGTTTAGCAGGATAAAAATAGACAGGTCGTTTATCAACGATTTGCACCTGGGCTCCGGTGCGGCTGCCATCGTCAGCTCGGTTCTTTCACTCTGCCGTCAACTCCAGGTTGAAGTCACCGCAGAGGGCGTGGAAACGCCTGCACAGGCTGAGTGGCTAAAGACGAATGAATGTCCGTTAATGCAGGGATACCTCTTTGGCAGGCCGGGGCCTTGCTGGATTCAGAAGTAACGCGAATGCCCTTTTCAGTCCCTGCCGGAACGACTGACGGGTACAAAAAGCGCCGGATGCCTTCAAAAGAAATAAGTATCCCTGACGGCTAAGGGGCGACCAGAACTGGTTTCAAAAGGCAAAACAGTAACGCAAACCTGTGCCGACAGCAGGTGTGCCATTAGATTCACCAGAAGCCGTTTTTAGCTTGCTTTCTCGACCAGAAACTGTGCTTCGCACTGTCGGGCAATCTCCCACAGTCTGTTACGTATTACCTGCTTAAGTTGCAGAGTGGACTGTGACTGGGGTTTATCACGACGGCTGATCAGCATCACTTCAAACGGCAACGGTTGCGCGACGGGGAGCAATTTTAACTGATCGGCATAGCGGCATGCCGTGAACAGATCCACGACGCCCACACCGCCGCCTGCCAGAACCCTATCCGCAATCACCGAACAGGTTTTAATCGACAGTGACACGGCGGGGTTCAGTTTTTGATCACGCAGCGCGCGGTGTAATACGCGCCCAGGCTTATCCTGGGGCTGCATCATCAGCAGATTATTGCTGCATAACCACGCCAGCGAAACGGATTCATGCTGGGGATGATTTAGTTGGAGGATATAACCGCAGCACCCACGATAATTAAGGATTCTGGGCGAAAAGCAGCCCAGTTTGCGGGGAATGCACAGGAAAAGATAATATGTCAGGCACGCAAAGGCGGTGAAAAATGCCTGGTGAGTGTTATGAAACGATCACCAGGCACCCTTAACACCCACTGACGACAGACGAAGCAATAAAAGGTCAGGGCTCTCTCAGCGCAGCTTCTGTAGCTGCCTTAATCTCAGGCGGCGTCTTTGCCATTTTGCTGCGGCTCAGGAAAGCATTGAGTAAAATCGCCCCAAAGGTCGCGGTGCCAATGCCGCCCATGCTGAAGCCGCCCAGGCTCAGTGTGAAGTTGCCCGCGCCCAGTACCAGCGTGACGGCCACCATGATGAGATTGCCATTCAGGCCCAAATCAACGTGGTTTTGTACCCAGATGCGGGCGCCAGCCACGGCAATCAAGCCAAATACCACGATGGATGCTCCACCGAGCACCGGGCCAGGAATGGTGTGGATCAATGCACCAAATTTAGGTGAAAAACCCAACACAATGGCCATGATTGCGGCGGCGACAAAAATCAGCGTAGAGTAAATTTTAGTGACGGCCATGACGCCGATATTTTCGGCATAGGTTGTCACGCCGGTGCCGCCCGCCGAAGCCGACAGCAAGGTCGCCAGGCCATCCCCGATAAAGGCGCGGCCCATGTAGGGATCGAGATTTTTACCGGTCATCCCGCCACGGCTTTAATGTGGCCAAGGTTTTCCGCAACCAGGATCACCGCCACCGGCGCAATCATCAGCATAGCGTGCGTGCTGAATACCGGCGTAGTGACGGTGGGTACGCCGAACCAGGGCGCCTGCGCCACGGCGCTGAAATTCACCGGCGTGCCCAGCCCGAGGCCGTTGGTGATCGCCATATAAATCAGGTACGCCGCCACCAGACCCAGCAACAATAACAGTCGCTGTACCAGACCGCGTGTAAACACCGCCACCGATCCGATACACAGCACCGTCATCACCGCCATCCAGCTGTCAAACGATGAAGCGGATACGCTGTTTATCGCAATCGGTGCCAGATTGAGTCCAATCGCCATCACCACCGCGCCGGTCACCACCGGCGGCATCAGACGCTCAATCCAGCGCGTGCCGACCGCCATGACCACAAAACCGATCAGCATGTAAATCAGGCCACAGGCGATAATCCCGCCCAGCGCGACGCCGATATTCGGGTTCGTGCCGTGGCCGCTGTAGCCGGTCACGGCAATCACTAACCCGACAAATGCAGCACTGGAACCGAGATAACTCGGCACGCGCCCGCCCACGACCAGGAAGAACAGCAGCGTGCCGATGCCCGACATCAGAATCGCCATATTGGCGTCAAACCCCATCAGTAATGGCATGAGTACCGTGGCGCCAAACATCGCCACCGTATGTTGCAGTCCCATGATCACCGTCGCGCCAAACGGTAGCCGTTCATCCGGCGCGATCACCGCGCCATCCAGATTACCTTCTCTTTTACGCCATTGCGGAAACCAGGAATGTGCCATGTACGATCCTTACTAAGTTGAATGCGGATTGAGTTAACAGGCTATCTGACGCATCAGCGGATGATAGCGTCGGTCGAAATACGCCAGTCCGTGGCAGTCATCGTTGCAACGGAGTGCAACAACTTCACAAAACATAATATCGTGGGTACCGACCGGGGTGATCTGCGTGACCTTGCAGTCAAATGACACCAGCGCGTTAGTAAGGATCGGGGAGCCGGTGGCGAGATCTGTCCATTCGGCGGCGTCGAAGCGTTGTTCCATCGGCGTTTTTCCGCCGAATAAATTAGAAAGCGATTCGTGGCTGTCGGCCAGCGTGTTTACGCACAGCACCTGATTTTGCGTAAACGCCGGATGTACCGATGCAGAACGGTTCAGGCACACCAGCAGTGTCGGTGGCGTATCGGTGACGCTGCACACAGCAGAGGCGGTGAAACCTGCCCGACCGCCGGGGCCGTCAGTGGTGATAATGTTGACGGCAGAGCCGAGGCGCGCCATGGCATTGCGGTATTCCTGTTTCTCAACGGCAGCCTCTTTTTCAGCAAGGGGCATGTCGGTCGCGGGCAGTGTGACGTTCAGGGTTGATTGCATGCTCGTGTCCTCAGTGATGATCGGTGATGCTTACAGCACGCGACAGGCGCGGTCAAAGTCAAGGCGCGGTGCGCGCGGATAGACTTTGCTGCTGTCGCCGTAACCTATGTTAATCAGAAAATTCGATTTCCAGCCTTCCTGCGCCAGAAAGGTTTCATCAACTTTGGCATTGTCAAAACCGGACATCGGTCCGGTATCCAGGCCGATCGCGCGACAGGCCATAATCAGATACGCAGCCTGTAAACTGCTGTTGCGGAACGCGGTATCCTGTGCCAGCTGTGGGCTGGAAGTGAACCATGAGCGGGCATCGCCGGACGGAAACAGTTCAGGTAGCAGCTCATAAAATTCCGGATCCCAGGCAATAATCGCCGTCACAGGAGCGGTCATCGTTTTCTTCAGATTGCCACTGGAAAGTGCCGGCGCCAGTTTCTGTTTCGCTTCCTGGCTCTGAATAAATACGATGCGCACCGGGCTGCAGTTCGCCGAGGTCGGCCCCATGCGCGCCAGTTCGTAAATCGTTTTCAGTTGTTTGCCTGTTACCGGTCTATCCAGCCAGCCGTTATGGGTGCGGGCTTCGGTGAACAAGGTGGCCAGCGCGCTGGCGGTTAATGCGTCGGTCATGGCGTCTCCACAGATATGAAAGCAGGCGGTGTTCCGGATGCATGCGAAGCCTGCCGCTGCAGCCAGTCCAGTAAAATCGGGTTAAACGTATCGGGGTCCGTCACGCTCATGGCATGTCCGCCGTAGCCCATTTGCAGGTGCTCGCCATGGGGAAGACGTGAGGCGAGATCGGCTGAACAGGACCAGGGCACCAGCAAATCATCTTTAGCGCTCAACGCCAGCGTCGGCGCGATGACGCCTTTAAGCGAGGTGGTCAGATCGGAGTCCATCAACGCCTGCAGGCGATGCAGCAGGTTTTCCATCCCCTGAAAATGCGCCACCTGATGCTGGCGCTCTTCCTGCAGCAGAGCCTCATGTTCAGAAAGCCAGTCACCCGGGTACAGAAACAGCGGCTGCGCCTGCACGTAGGCATCTACGCCGCTGTTTAGCAGCAGGTTCCGACGGACGTCGAAGCAGCGGCGCGTCTGGCTGTTAAGAACTCTCCAGCCATTAATCACCACCAGACTTTGCAGCAGCGCGGGATAACGCAGGGCAAGATGCAGACCCATAATGCCGCCCAGTGCATGACCGACCAGATGACAGCGGCTGATACCCAGCGCGTTAAGTAAGCCTGCCAGCTCATCGGCCATATCCTCCATCCGGTACCCGGCGGGTACGTTACCCTGACTGGCGCCGGTGCCGTACTGGTCATAAACCACCACCCGAAAATGCGCTGAGAGCATTGCCAACTGGGGCTGCCAGAATCCCCAGGAACCGCCCAGACCCGAGGAGAGCACAACGGTTTCTGCATCAGCCTTTTGCTGACCCAATACCTTGTAATACATACTGTTTCCTCAGATGAAATACATCACCGAACAAATTATTTGCCAAGGTGGGCAATTGATGCGATTTCGATCAGCGCATCCGGTTTCACCAGCCCACACTGAATGCAAAATCTTGCCGGTTTTTCGCCCGGGAAGTACTCCGCATAGACCTGATTCACTGCCCCGTAATTCGCCCAGTCAGTGATAAAAATCGAGTTCATGGTGACGTCATCCATGCTGCCACCTGCGGTTTCGATCACGCTTTTGATGATCTCCAGTACATGGCGGGTTTGTGCTGCCGCATCGCCCACATGTACGACGTTGTTGTCTTTATCAAAAGGCAAAGTACCGGAAACGTACAGGACGCCATCGGCAAGCGTACCGGGAACAAATGGCGCCAGCGGAACACCGCTGCCAGCTGGAATAATGGCGCGTTTAGGCATCGTTCATTGTCCTTTTTACAAGCGGTCAGGCCGCGTTTTGTTCAGTTTTGTAACCCACCGCGTCGCAGAAGTGGCTTACGTTGGAGACCCAACCAAAAAACGTTTCGATGTTATAAATCGCGGCTTTTTGCGCAAACTCGGGGCCAGCCTGATGTGTCGCGTCTTCCAGCACGACGCCAAAATATTCCAAAAAGAAGCCGTCACGCAGGGTGGACTCGACACACACGTTGGTGGCGATGCCGGTGAAAACCAGATGATGAATGCCGTAGCTGCGCAGCAGGCTATCCAACTGGGTATTAAAGAAGCCGCTGTAGCGTGGTTTTGGCAGCACAATATCGCCCGGTTGAGGTTGCAGTTCATCGACCAGATCGTAATCCCAGTCCCCTTTCGCCAGCAGTTTGCCCATCAGCTCGGGACGTTTGCGCATTGTTTTCAGCGCATTGGATTTATGAAAATTGGGCGAACCCGCGCCCCCGGCTTCAACATACTGATTGTCCCAGCCGTTCTGGAAAAAAATCACTTTAATGCCTGCTGCGCGAGCAGCGGCAATCGCCACTTTGATATTGGCGATAACCGGCGCGGTGGCGGACACGTCAAAGCCTGCCAGATCAAGATAACCGCCCTGCGAGGCATAAGCGTTTTGCATATCCACGACAATAAGCGCCGTCTGCTGCGGGGTGAAACCAATGGCTTCAGGACGCGCGGCAAGCACCCTTTCCTCGCCGGTATTGTTGGGCGCGCGGCGAACCACAGTTTGATTTTCAACAATATTCATCATGCGACCTCTTTCTGCGCAATGCCGATCTGCTGGCGCGTTTTCATTAACGGCTGGATGTAACGACCAAAGTTTTCAATGCCTTCAACGAAATCGTCAAAGGTCAGCAATACGCCGCCCGCACCGGGAACCGTATCGATCTCATCAAGCATTCTGGCGACGCTGGCCCAGGAGCCGACCAGCGTCCCCATGTTGATGTTGACCGCTGACGTAGGATCGGCCATCTGGCGAACATTGGTATCGCTGCCGGAGCGGGTATCTTTACTGCTCTGATCGGTGAGCCATGACAGGGCTTCCGCATCAGCACCGGCTTTATACAGCTCCCATTTGGCGCGCGCGGCCTCGTCGGTTTCATCAGCAATCACCATGAACAACACGTAAGAGGACACGTCACGGTTTTCAGCGTCAGCCGCTGTTTTCATGCGGGCAGCGGTAGGTGCAAAAGCGGTTGGCGTGTTGACGCCTTTGCCAAAGCAGAAGTTGAAATCGGCGTGTTTGGCGGAAAACGCCATGCCTGCGTCACTTTGTCCGGCGCAGATGACTTTCATTTCGCTTTGCGGACGTGGACTGACGCGACAGTCATCCATTTTGAAAAATTCGCCGTCAAGCGTGCAGTGCCCCGTTCCCCACAGATCGCGCAGTACGCTGACATATTCGGTCAGGTAATCGTAGCGGCGGGTAAAATAGTCATCGCCAGGCCACATGCCCATTTGTTCGTATTCCGGTTTCTGCCAGCCGGTTACCACGTTCACGCCGAACCGGCCGTTGGAGATGGAGTCAATTGTGGCAGCCATGCGCGCAACGATTGCCGGTGGCATGACCAGGGTGGCAGCGGTGGCGTAGAGCTGAATGCGGGACGTTACGGCGGCCAGACCGGCCATCAACGTGAATGACTCCATGTTGTGTTCCCAGAATTCCGTTTTACCGCCGAAGCCGCGCAGTTTGATCATCGAGAGCGCGAAGTCGAAATGGTAGTGCTCTGCTTTCTGCACAATGGTTTTATTCAGTTCGAAGGTTGGCTTGTACTGCGGCGCAGTTTCTGAAATTAGCCATCCGTTGTTACCGATAGGAATAAAGACACCGATTTTCATAGCTCACCTCGATTGAAAATAATTGGGACAACAACAAGGGCTTGCGAAAATCTCTGCGCGGCTTAAGTGCGTCCTGCGGGTTCCTGTTGTACCGTGCTGAAATCTCCTGACGTAGGGACATGTGCAAAGCGGATGCCAGTTTTTAAAAAATTATTTAAAACAGATGGTTATAAGACTTTGTGGATTTCTAATGGAGCAAATGGTCTAAAACAGACCATTTACTCAAAAATAACTGCACGTTTAACAGGCAGAGTTGAGCGCAAATGGTGCAGTTTTGTTAAATATTGGTTGTGCTGGGTTGTTGTCAGGTTGTGTTTATAAATAATGCGTATGACGATAGTCGCCTTAATGCCTATTTGTTATGCTTTTGACCTTGTTGTGTGTATCAGGAAAATGTTGTGAAGCCATTGTCCGAAAACCCGGGATCTGACGCCGGGGAAAACCTCGCCGCGAAAACGCCATCGAAATCTGTGACGCGACGTTCGCGAGCGGTTGCTGCCAAACGTGGCGCTATCATGGCCGCTGCACTGGAATTCTTCTCACTTTATGGCTTTCACGGCACTCGTCTTGAGCAGGTTGCTGAACGCGCGGATGTCTCGAAAACCAACCTGTTCTACTACTTTCCCTCGAAAGAAGATTTATACATTGCGGTGCTCAAAGGTCTGCTGGATATCTGGCTGGCACCGCTTAAAGCACTGCAGTCCGATCAGCATCCTCTGGAAGCAATACGGGAATATATTCGTCTGAAACTTTGCGTCTCCCGTGATCATCCCCAGGCCTCAAGATTATTTTGTCTGGAGATGGTTCAGGGCGCACCGCTGCTGAAACAGGAGCTGGGCGGCAGCCTGAAAACGCTGGTGGAAGATAAATCGGATGTGATCCGCGGCTGGATTAAAGATGAGTTGATCGCACCCATCGATCCGATGCAGTTGATTTTTATGCTGTGGGCCACCACTCAGCATTACGCAGATTTCGGGGTGCAGGTTGAGGCAATTACCGGTAAAACGCTCAGCGATCCCGTGTTTTTTGAACAAACGGTGAAGAGTGTCCAGCACATCATTACCGAAGGGATTCAAATTCGGGCGTAAAAAATGGCGGGCAGAACGCGCCTATTCCCGGTCATTTACACCACGGGCTAAACTGGCCTCGCATCTCTCCCGGCGTCATTGCCGTAATGCGTGCGCAAAAAACCTCACGCCGTCAGGCCAGGCGCCCGGGTGGCCCGCAAACGCAGTGGCTGCATTGCCGACGAGCAGGTTATGGGTTCCGGCCTGAGTGATGTATGGCCCCTCTGTGCGCAATCTCTCCAGGGTGATTAATGAAGGTCGGACAATAACGATATGGCCAGGCCTGTGCCTGTCGGGGCTCTCATAGGAGATCACCACCAGCATTCCCTGGTTAGCAAGCTGCTGTGCATGTCGTGCATCGGGCGCCCTCATCCAGCCCGCCTGACGCCCTTCCTGACTGTCAAACCAACGCGTCTGCGCGCTTGCGAGCAATATCTGGCTGTGCTGGGGTGGCCTGAGCATATACACACCCAGCCGAGCCCCCATGGCCGCCGCAAACGCACTGCAGTGAGTATGATTGCCGGGGCCTGAATAGTTATCCGGCTTGTCAGGCTGACCGGTTTCCCAGTTGACGTGATGATGATTGAGCCATAAATGCTCAACGTCCGACCGATCAAGCACGGTGAGGATCGCCTGAGCGGCAGGTGTGACGGGGCCACAGCAGGGTTGCTCAGCGGAGCGCGCAGACAAGGAAAGGTTTTCGGCGGCAACCGTTATTCCTGTCAGTGCAAGGAGTACCACAGCCATGCGGGTGCCTAAACGTAAAAAAAAGCGGATAAGCGATTTTCTCATCGTTACCTCACTGCACAGACAGAAAGAGCAACCGGCAGGGATAATACTGGCAACCCGAATGTGTCTGGTTATCCCTGCCACCTCAATGCCCTGAAAACGGTGACGGCGGTCAATGTAAACGGGGCCTCAGCAATACACGCTAGGCATCACTTTTCTGATACATGGAGAAGAAACGGTTGTCGATACTTTCGCGGAAAAAAGCGTCCTGATCGAGGGCGGCACAGAATCCCTGATAGGTATGAGCAGGCACGGCAAGCCAGCGACGGCAGGTGCCATTGCGGTATTCAAGTTCCAGTACGCCTGACGTCGGGTCGAATCCCGCACTACGGAACAGAGAGGAAGAATTAATATCGTGTCGTTTCATAACGGATAGTCCTTATCGGTTGAGCCCTGTACCTGCGTTTAAGAGCGGCAATATAACACAGTCATCGATAAGCGTTGCCTTGGGTAAAAATCTTGCCGTGTTGAAAATGAGGCCCTGTCTGTAAAAGCCACACTGATCATGATGTACCTGTAATGACGTCCAGCCAAATGCGTCGTTCGAAGCCGTTTTTCCTTTGTTTTCAGTCACGCTATTACTTTTTCTTGTAAGATTCGGCGCTGACCGTCAAGGCGATATAACTTCGTTGCGCTGTCTGCAGCCAGAAAAATGATAAAACGACTTTATTTTCTTATGATGACAGAGCATCAATGGCTGATTGAACGATATCACCATTTGGCTATAATAGAATAACCAAATGGAGGTGATGATGAAACAGTTCACTTTACCCGTATCCGCTGCAGAACCGGATCGTCTGTGGCAATTTGCCGGCCTGAGCAGTGCTGACGGCGTGATGCTGATGGATCAAATCGATGATGGTCTGGATGGCACGGTAGCCAGTCGCATTGTCACCTGGGCGCAAATCTCTCAGGCAGAACTGCGCCGTATGACCGGCATTGCGGGCTCAACCTTCACCCGCGGCGTTAAGAGCCGCTTTACTGCGGAGCAGAGCGAACGGCTGGTGCGTTTTATTCGCGTGATGGATCGTGCGGTTGAGCTGTTTGAAGGCGACAAAGAAAAGGCAAGGCAGTGGCTCAATGAGCCTGCGCGGGCCTTAGGCAATAAAAAACCGGCCGATCTGGTCGCGTCAGAAACCGGGGCTTACGAAGTGCTGAAACTCATTACCCGGCTTGAACACGGCGTGTATTCTTGAAGCTCTATCGCATGACCAAAACGCGCTATCTGGGGTCGGCCTGGAGCGGTTTTGGTGCCCGCGAAGGCGGCGGGCGCTGGAACAGCGTCGGCGTATCAATGGTTTACGCTTCTGAAACCGCTTCCCTCACCATGCTGGAGACGCTTATCCATCTGCAAAGCGCCAGCGTGCTGGACTGTTTTACCCTCATGAGCATTGACGTTCCCGACAGGCTGATTGAATGGATCGATATCAAGCAACTTCCTGACGACTGGGCCGCACCGGAAGCGCCTGCAGCGCTGCGTTTATTTGGTGATGCCTGGATACAAAGCGGGGGATCGGTCGCACTGCGCGTGCCCAGCGCCCTTTCGCCCGTAGAGTCGAATTATCTTCTCAATCCGGAACATCCCGAATTCAATGCTATCGTCAGACAGGCGGTAAACATCCCCTTCCTTTTTGACGTACGCTTCTCCCGACAGGCATAAGGCCGACGGATCACCATGCACCTCTTCACGTCAACCTGTGCCCTGGCATCGGGTCGGGCTCCGCCTGGCGATATGTGCTTCAGCGTGCAGCTTTGTTAACGTTTCGATCGCTGCCGTAAATGGATGTAACAATCGTAAAGTTAACGCGCAGCGAAAAGTTTTTTTACCGAAAACAAGGAAGAATACGCAATAAAAAGCAGTCATCCATTTTTCTGGCCAGGCTGTAAACGCATTGATTAGCGACGGATATTTTCAGGACACCGCATAATTTGCATTAAGTATTTTTCCGTTTTTTGCATCAATTTGTTGTCGATCGTGGTTAAAACAGGATAAGCAGAATGAATAACTGAGCCATGGTGATTAGGAAATATGAATTTGGCTTAAGGCCGATGTCGCTGGCTAAATGACTGATTAATCGCTGATGTGTTTACAGACGGCACCAATGTAGATTAATCCAAACCCAAATTAACGGCCCTTGAAGAATTTCAAATTGTTATTGTGTTAATGATTTTTTACCGCCTTAACAGAAAATTAATGGTCAAGTAATAACAATAAACCGATTTGCAACAACATTTAAAATCAGAAAAACCCCTGATTAATGCATTGTATTTTTAATTCTGGTGTCACTTCATCAGGACAAGAATATGGCAAGCATAAGCACACTTGGCGCTGGTACTAACCTCGACCTCAACACGTTATATGATAATTTACAGTCAGCTGAGCAGGCGCAACTGACACCGATTACTAATCAGCAGGCGTCTTATAATGCGCAGCTGACGGCCTGGGGCGTGGTTCAGAGTTCAATGTCGAAATTGCAAACGGCCGCCTCTGCGCTGGAAAATGCCTCGAACATTGCCACAACCAAAGTCACCAGCTCGAATACCGCCTTTACTGCCACGCTTGCCAGCGGTGCCGCAGCCGGAAACTATTCTGTTGAGGTCGATCAGCTCGCCGCCGCGCAGTCTCTGCTTTCTAAGTCTGCCAGCAGCGAAAGTACCGATCTCGGTGACAGCAGCATGGCATCACGTACGATTACCATCAGCCAGTCTGGGCAGAAATCGCCGCTGACCGTCACCTTAAACCAGGATCAGACCAGCCTGACAGATATCCGTGATGCGATTAACAAGCAGCAAGGCAGCGTTAATGCCAGCGTGATTATGGCAAACGATAACACCTACTATTTGTCCCTGACCGCACGTGATAGCGGTACCGCGAATGCGATGACCGTCAGCACCAATGACGCGACGCTGTCGCAATATATCAGTTACAGCAGTGGCGGCAGTAATAACGGCATGACACAGCAGGTTGCTGCTCAGGATGCTCAGTTGAAGATAAACGGCTTGTCTATCACACGCAGCAGCAACATCGTTACCGATGCCCCTGAAGGGGTCACACTGAATCTGAATAAAGTTAACAGCGGTTCCCCTGAAACATTATCTATCGCCACGGATACCACGCCTATGGCAACGGCGATTCAGACGTACGTTGATGCCTATAATTCCCTGCAAAAAACCATTGCAGATCAGACGAATTATACACCCGTGCAGGAAGGCCAGGCGCCCAGTACCGATAATGGCGATCTGCTGGGGGATAATACGTTAATGAATATCCAGACCAGCCTGCGCAGCCAGTTTTCCGATCCTCAGGGTAGCGGAAGCATTCAGGTACTCTCACAACTCGGCATTACCCAGGACGATAAAGGTGACCTGACGGTCGACAGCACCAAGCTGAATGCCGCCTTAACCAATCAGCCTGCAGATGTTTTAAGTTTTCTGACGGGTGATGGCAAAACCACGGGGTTCGCGACGCAAGTGACCAACAGACTTAATGATATGTTAGCCAGCAACGGCACGGTATCAAACGCGACAACAGGAATTAATACCTCGCTGAAACAGCTGTCTGATCAATATAACAACGTTAATGATCAGATCACCGCAGTTATGGCGCAGTATAAAACGGAGTTCACCAATCTGAGTACACTGGTGTCTTCAATGACGCAGACAGGGGATTATCTCTCTGCACAGTTCGCAAAAATGTAATTCTGGTTTAGCCGAAATTTTTATCTTCCGCGCTGATGGTACACTGTGCCATCAGCGCGACAGCGTTTGATGTTGCCTTTTCCCAGACCGGTTACCCGTTAGTCCCTTCTCTGCTTAAGCTGAACACGAGAAACCCGTTCAACATTATTACCCGTCCGCTAACCGATGTCTGTGTGCATGAGAGCCAAGGCTGCACTCCCGTCGTTTTTTATGACAAACGGGTTTTAACGCTTGCCGCAATTTTCGTGATTTCGGACGTTTGTCTTTCTTGTGGGAAAATGAAAAAAATAATTATTATCTTCGTGATACCAGTCAATGATATATCTTACTTTTCAATTGGGGAGAATTAATGTAATTTCCTTAATGAGAGACTGCGTGACAGAAAAAACATGACTCAACATCCCATGCGGCTAATAATGTAAATATTTAATCATCCGTGCTTTTAGCTGCGCAATGCTGTAACAAAAGGTTTTAAACCTTAAAAAAGTTATTCTTATAATTGAGATTTGTGTGTGCTAATAATAATTTTTTTCTGATTTGTTTCTGTATTTACAACTTCCCCATGCTGTAAAAAAACCATTCACTAATTAATCTTAACTGGCGTCTTTTCATTAAAGTTTGGCGCAGTCAGCTCGATAATAATAATGCGTAAATAATACGTTTCTATAAGAAGGAATTTACCATGTCAGTGATCAACACAAACGTTCTGTCGTTAATTACTCAAAACAACCTGAATAAGTCACAGTCATCATTGGGTACGGCTATTGAGCGTCTGTCATCAGGCCTGCGTATCAACAGCGCCAAAGATGACGCGGCCGGTGAAGCGATTGCTAACCGCTTCACATCGAATATTGACGGCCTGACGGTTGCCGCACGTAACGCCAATGACGGTATTTCATTGTCTCAGACGGCTGAAGGCGCACTGGATGAAATAAACAACAACCTGCAGCGCGTTCGTGACCTGACTGTTCAGGCTCAGAACAGCTCTAACTCAGCATCCGATATCGATTCAATCCAGGCTGAAGTTAACCAGCGTATGCAGGAAATTGACCGCGATACTAAGCAGACAGATTTCAACGGTCTGAAAGTCCTTAACACGGGATCGGGTAGCAGCACTTACAATTTCCAGGTCGGTGCGCAGGATGGCCAGACCATCGGTATCACCCTGAGTTCCAGTGACAGCTTCGATCTTGCTGCGGCTGGTAACGCCTCGTCAGGCACCGTGCAGAATACCAGCGTGACCACTGGCCAGACAGTCAACGGAACCGCCCGTAGCACTGCGGCTATTGGTTTTGACGTGCTGAAGGGGGCAGTAACCGGGGGGGCCAGCGGTTCCGCAACAGGCAGTACCCCACTGGCGGATATTGATAAAGCCATCAAAGCCGTTGACAGTCAACGTAGCCTGCTGGGTGCGTCTCAGAACCGCTTTGAGTCAACAATCAGTAACCTGAACAACACCGTGACTAACCTGACTGCAGCACGAAGCCGCATCCAGGATGCGGACTATGCGACAGAAGTGTCGAACATGTCACGCGCCCAGATTTTGCAGCAGGCGGGCTCCTCTGTACTGGCCCAGGCCAATCAGGTACCTCAGACTATGCTGTCTTTACTTCGCTAGTCGACCCTTTAAGAACCACGCTTTTTGCAGAGCGTGGTTCTTCTCAGAGGATTAACTTAAATCACCCCTCGCTTACCCTGCGAATAAAATCACTGAACGCGGCTAACTGTTTTGCCAGATGTTCCAGCGTGCCCTGCTCAATCACCTTCCCGGCCTGCTCATCGACTTTATTCTGGATCGCCCCACCCATAAATTCCGGCTTGTTCAGCACCATAGCATCGAGAAATACCAGAATCTGACGCAGGTGATACTGGCAACGCGCTCCACCAATAGCGCCCATGGAACTGGTTTGAATCGCCACCGGTTTTCCCGCCAGGGGTTGATTCGGCACGCGAGATAACCAGTCAATGGCATTCTTTAAACCGCCAGGCACGGAGTAATTATATTCGGGTGTGACAATAATGACGCCATCAGCCTCACGAATACGTGCAGCCAGCGTGTCAACCGTGGCCGGAAATCCCTCTTCTTGCTGAAGATCCGCATCGTACAGTGGAATATCCCGAATGGATGGCAGCGCATCTATAGTCATCCCTTCTGGCGCCAGCTGTGGGAGTGCACGTGCGATCATTGCATTGTACGAGCCTTGTCTCAGGCTTCCCAGTAGCGTGACAATTTTTAACGGTTTGTCAGACATCATCCTTCTCCTTTTTCGTGGCTATAATAATTTACCCGATAAATCCGGATAGCATATGAATGCGCTCTTCAACAAAAAGCAGGTTATATGAGAACCCTTTTACCGATTTTACTCTCTTTGCTGCTCTCAGGCTGTCTGTCCTCACCCTCACCGCGTGAAACATCGACATTACAGCTGGCTAATCCTGCATCCCGGCATTGCCTTGCTGTCGGCGGTAAAATTGACAGTGTGAAAACAGCCGCTGGCCAAGCGGGATACTGTACCTTGCCTTCAGGAGAGCGCCTAGATGAGTGGGCATTGTACCGCCGCGATAACCCGTGAAACCGGACTGCGGCATCCTCTTTAAGGGAGTATCGCATTATGCCTAACCCGGATAACTATCTCGTCCGGCAAGCAACAACGCATGACCTGGCAGGCATCACGACACTGCTTCAGGAAAACGCAGCGGGCAATGGCGGCGCGCTGAATGGCGATTTTCCCGCCGAAAAAGTTGCCGGCATGCTGAATCACCCCGGTGCCATAGTGGCAGTTGCGCAATGTGCGGCAGGGATTGCCGGCGTGTTATTTAGCACCTCATCATACCGGCAAGGCCCAGAGGTGGTGAACGCCATGTTGCGCGCCTGGCCGCCCGGGAAGCAGTGCTGGATTTATGGCCCGGCCTGCATCAGTACCCAGGCCCGCGGTCAGGGCCTGCTGCTGCGTCTGTACGATGAACTGCGCAGTCACTACGGCAATAAGGCCCCGGTGCTGTTTATTCAGGCTGATAATCGTCGATCAATCCAGGCGCACGAGCGTCTTGGCATGACCCGGGTGGCACAGTTTTACATCAACAGCGTCCATTTTTTGGTCTATAGCCATTAATTGTCCTTCACGCCCTATGGCACAAATTGAAACCTGCACCTGACACAGGTTCTAAAATTAATCTGAAAAGGTTAAGGGGGAACGCAGGATGATCAAAATTTGCCTCACGTGCGGCACGTCATATCAACAGCAGGATGTTCAGATTGATCGCTGTAAAATCTGTGAGGACGAACGTCAGTATGTCCCGGCAACAGGACAACAGTGGATTTCACCTGAGGCGCTGCATGCGGCCCACAGTAATAAATGGTCTCAGCTGGAAAAGGGATTATTCAGCCTGCAAACGGTTCCTGAATTTGCTATTGGTCAGCGGGCCTTTCTTTTAAAGGGCACGCAGGGCAACGTACTTTGGGACTGCATTCCTGATCTTGACGATGCCACGATTGACATCGTGCGCGCCCTGGGCGGCATCAGCGCGATTGCGGTTTCCCATCCTCATTACTACAGCACAATGCAAGACTGGGCAGCTGTCTTTGATGCGCCGATTTACCTCCACGCCAGCGACAGCGAGTGGATTATGCGTGACAGCCCCTATCTACGGTTATGGGAAGGTGAGACGAAAAACCTTATGCCTGATGTGACACTGTTACGTCTGGGAGGACACTTCGAAGGTGGAACCGTTCTGCACTGGGCAAGGGAGGATGGCATCGTGCTGTCTGGTGATATCGTGCAGGTTAGCGCCGGATCAAACGCAGTCTCCTTTTTGTGGAGTTATCCCAATATGCTTCCTTTACCCGCCGCGACAATCACTAAGATCGTCAATCGACTTCAACCCTATGATTTCATGAAACTTTACAGCGCGTTTGAAGGGCGCGATATTATTGCCGATGCCAGCAGTGTGGTGAAGCAGTCGGCGCAAAAATATATCGATTGTTTACGCTAACCGCGGGCGATAGCTCTGGCGCGGTTAGCCATCAAACTTATCGACCAGATTCAGCAAAGGTTTTCGCGTTATGAGCGCTTCACTATGCGCTAGCGCGCGCCCAGAGCAAGGCTTCCGCCTGAGACGTCAATGTCACGCTGATCCTATTCGCCGGCCTGACGAATGATGAGCCCGGCGTCCTGCCGGCGGCTAATCAGCTCAGACGCGCCAGACGATTTTAACATCAGCCGCTCTGCAACCTAACCCACCCCCGCCGTTGCTTCTCCCGCTCACCTTATAGTTAGCCGCGCCTGATGTTGCTGTAGCGTCAATCCCATATTGCGAGCCTGACTTTCACTAAAGGCAACAAATCTGCGTAGTTTCGCGCGGAAGTTGGCCAGTAAGGTGTAATCAGCATCTGTCATCTTCGGCTGTGACATTCAGTCACCTTTAGCGATTGGGTTTATCTGGTAACACGATGTAAGTTTTCTGCTTTTAGGCATTGCAAAAAAAAACATTATGCAGGAGCGCACTGTCGATTTACCTGCCAGGCTCAACATAGTTGGTCACAGGGTATCTCCCGCTGCCTTGCCCGACAGGGCCTTGTACATGAGATACGGACTTACCCTGCTTTCACGCCTACTACGGGCACAAAGCGATCGTTGAGTCAGACCTTTAGCCTGACCAGGATTAAAGCGATGAGCGCAGAGATGTGGCGCAGCGCAGTGCGCCCGACGTAGTCGGATACAGCCCTTTAAAAGATTTGAATTCATACGTTTAGCTGAAAAGCCAGACGGGAAAGAGGAATGTTCAGGATGAAGTTTATTGCGCTGCCGGGCATCAGTCTGGTTCGTCTGAAGCATGGCGCATCGTTGCCCTGGCTACCCAGAGGAGTTACCCGACGGGGCGCGGGTTGACTGTGCGCGCGGTAAAGGGAAGCGGGCTACGGCGGTTAATGAGTCAGTGAGGAAGACGTTTCTGTGCGGATGAAGGTGAGCGGCGAAAAGTCGTCTTACCGTAAATACTTTACGGTGTTGCTGCGCGGATGTGGATGGTTGATTCAACACATTATCAGCGCTATATAAATCCTTGAGTCTGGTTATATGTTGCTCAGGCGCAAGGTGAAACGGGTTACCCTGGTACAGAAAAGCCGCCGCGTTGAGCCAGGATAGACTCCGCAACATCGTCGTTTAGATTTTTTCTACGCAGATCGCCAAGGTATCCTAAAATGCCAAACTCTGACAGCGACGCCGTTCCGTTGCAAACGTGCATGAAGCATGAAGCCCCGCCATTACGTGCAGGCGTTGACGCCGCCCCGGGCAGGCCAGGAATTGAAGCCCGATGGACATCGAGTGCCAAGAGCGGAATCGGCACGGCTCTTTCGCCAGACTCGCGCGTCTGGTTCACCCTGAGCCACGGCGTTCTCAACGAAATCTATTATCCACGCGTCGACAGCGCCTGTACCCGCGATTGCGTTTTCGTTATTACGGGGCCTGAAGGTTATTTCTCCGAAGAAAAGCGCGACTGCCTGACAGAAACCCGAACCCACTCGCCAGGCATTCCTGCCTTCACAATCACCAACACGGCGCGTGACGGACTCTACAGGATTGAGAAGGACATCATTACGGATCCGGCTCGTAACTGTGTGCTGCAGCGGGTTCGTTTCACCGCGTTGAAAGGGAATGTTGAGGATTACACCGTCACCGCCCTGCTCGCTCCCCATCTGGTGAATGCCGGACAAATGAACGGCGCCTGGATCGGCGAATTTGACGATAAGCCAGTGCTTTTTGCCACCGGCCGCTCTCGCTATCTGGCACTCGTCTGCAACATTCCCTGGGCAGCAATGAGCGCCGGATTTGTCGGTATGTCAGACGGCTGGCAGCAGCTTAAAGAACAGGGACGCCTCGTGAACCAATACCGGCGTGCAGACGACGGCAATGTCGCGCTTGCCGGAGAGCTGGCGTTCACCAGCGCCTGCAGTGAAGCCACGCTGGCTATTGGTTTCGGCCAAACGGAATCCGAGGCCGCAGCGGCGGCAACCGCCAGTCTTAAAGCGGGCTTTGATAAAGCGCGCGATGGGTATGTTCGCAACTGGCAAGCGTGGCAGGACAGGCTCATTCCACTCGATCAAGCAGAGAGAAACGGCCTCAATACATACCGGGTTTCAACGGCGGTTATGGCCTCGCACAGCGCCGCTGATTGCCCCGGCGCCGTTGTCGCGAGCCTGACGATACCCTGGGGATTTTCGAAGGGCGATGACGATCTTGGCGGCTATCATCTGGTCTGGCCGCGAGACCTGGTCGAAACGGCAGGGGGTTTTCTGGCCGCAGGCGACGCCGACCAGGCATTCGCCATTCTGGACTATCTCCGTCGTGTTCAGGAACCCTCCGGGCGCTGGCCACAGAACCTGTGGCTGGATGGAAAACCTTACTGGCCAGGCATCCAGATGGATGAGTGTGCATTCCCCCTTCTGCTGATGGATATGCTGCGCAGACTCGGCCATCTCGACAATAAGGCGCAGAAACGCTTTATGCCTATGCTACGCCGCGCAGCCTGCTACATTTTGACCAACGGCCCGGCGACTGCGGAGGATCGCTGGGAAGAAGACTCAGGCTACAGCCCGTTTACTCTGGCGGTCGAGATTGCTGCACTGCTTGCCGCCGCGGACCTGCTTTCGACAGACGGAGATGAAGCGGCGGCAAACCACCTGCGAGAAACCGCAGACTGCTGGAATGAGCAGATTGAAAAATGGACCTTTGCCGGGGAACCCCAATTTTGCGCCTCGATTGGTATTTCCGGTCACTATGTCCGCATCGCCCCGGCGGGCGCTACGGATGAGGTCAGGGCATCCGGCAATACCGAGATTCGCAACCAGACGCCGGATCGGGCGCTTCTGCCGACCGCTGATGTGCTGAGCCCGGATGCCCTGGCCCTGGTGCGTTTCGGCCTGCGCGCAGCGAACGACCCGCACATCCTTGATACGATAAAGGCCATTGACCGCAGTCTTCGGATCGATTTACCTCAGGGGCCACTTTGGTATCGGTACACCGGTGATGGCTATGGCGAACATGCAGACGGCGCGCCGTTCGACGGTATCGGCCAGGGGCGTCCCTGGCCTCTGCTGGCGGGCGAACGCGCGCATTACGAGCTGGCAGCGGGCAGGCACGACGCGGCTGAGGCGCTCCTGGCTACGCTGGAACAATCGGCAGGCTCGGGCGGGCTGTTACCGGAACAGGTATGGGACGGCCCCGATATTCCCGAAAAGGCGCTGTTCTTCGGGCGTCCTTCCGGTAGCGCCATGCCGCTTGTCTGGGCACATTCCGAACATATTAAACTGCTGCGATCGCTGCGCGATGGCGCGGTCTTCGATATGCCACCGCAAGGCGTTGAACGCTATATCAGGAATCAGACCGGATCGCATTTACGTATATGGCGCTTTAACAACCGCGTGTCCTCCCTGCCTGTCGGGAAGCAACTGAGGCTGGAAACGGAAGCGAACGCCCTGGTGCATTGGAGTACGGATGACTGGGCTACCTTTTCTGACTCCCCGGCGCGCTCATCAGGGCTCGGAACCTGTTATGTGGACCTGCCTGTACAGCACGAAGCCGCAGGAACCCGCGTTCTTTTTACCTTTTACTGGCCTGACGTTGAACACTGGGAAAACACCGATTTTACCGTTCACGTCGTAAATGAACCGAACGATCAAACCCGTATTGGCAATGGAGAATGATATGCAGATAGGAATGGTAGGTCTCGGCCGCATGGGCGCCAACATGGTACGTCGCCTTCTTACACAAGGCCACAAGTGCGTCGTTTACGACGTGAATGCCGATAACGTTGACGCACTGGTAAAAGAAGGCGCAACCGGCGCATCCTCCCCTGGCGATCTGATTGCGAAGCTGGAGACGCCGCGCGCGGTCTGGCTCATGCTCCCCGCTGCGATCACACCAAAGATTGCGCGGGAGTTCGCAGCAGCGCTGAATAAGGGCGACGCTATAATCGATGGGGGCAACTCCTTTTACCGTGAAGCTATCGACCTCGCCGGGGAATTTTCACCTCTCGGAATCGACTATATCGACGTTGGCACATCGGGTGGCGTTTGGGGCCTCGAGCGCGGCTACTCCCTGATGATTGGTGGCCCGCAGGCGGCCGTGAAGCGCCTGGACCCGATTTTTGCGTCACTTGCGCCCGGTGCCGGTCAGAACATTGCGGAAGATGCGGCCTTGGGCACGGCGCCGAGAGGTTATCTGCATTGCGGGCCAGCAGGCGCCGGGCACTTCGTCAAAATGGTACATAACGGCATTGAATATGGTGTCATGGCCGCCTATGCCGAAGGCCTGAACATATTAAAGGCCGCCAATAGCGGAACCGGCGAGCGGGAGGCTGATGCGGAAACTGCACCCCTTTCCAGCCCGCAATATTATCGTTTTGATATCAATCTTCCCGCCGTTACAGAGGTATGGCGACATGGCTCGGTGATCGGCTCCTGGCTACTGGATCTGACAGCCGAGGCGTTGAAGCAGGATCCGAATCTCAGCCATTATGATGGCCGCGTATCTGATTCCGGTGAAGGACGCTGGACATTGCAGGCGGCTGTTGACACGGGCGTTCCTGCTCCGGTTCTCGCGTCTGCTCTTTTCGGGCGTTTCTCTTCTCGTGGCGAAGCACTGTTTGCCGAAAAAGTCCTCTCAGCCATGCGGCACGCCTTCGGCGGCCATTTGGAAAAAACCAGGTAACGCGGAGGTATACAGCGATGGCGCAGCAACAATCAGATGTGCTGGTCGTGTTCGGTGTCACCGGCGATCTTGCCTACAAGATGATCTTCCCTTCTCTCTATGCAATGGTGAAGCGTAAAACGCTCAGTACGCCCATTATCGGTGTTGCATTTGAAGACTGGACACGTGACCAGTTGATCGCGCGGGCAAGGGAGGCAGTTGAAAAACATGTCGATGGGGTCGATCAGGCGGTCTTTGCCGCGCTGGCGGACAGGCTTGCCTACGTTTCAGGCGATTATCGTTCTCAGTCAACATTCGACGGGCTGCGCGAGGCGCTTGCCGGTCATCACAACCCGCTCTACTACCTTGCCATTCCCCCCTCTCTGTTCGAAACTGTCGCGGGGGGGCTGGCAGAGGCCGGTATCGCGAAAGACGCACGACTTATGGTAGAAAAGCCGTTTGGCCGCGATCTTGCTTCGGCAAAACAGCTGAACGGGGTGCTGCACAAGGTTTTCGATGAGGACGCGATTTTCCGCATCGACCACTTTCTGGGCAAGGAGGCCATCCAGAACCTCCTCTACTTTCGCTTTGCGAACAGCTTCCTTGAACCCATATGGAATCGGGAACATATCGAAAGCGTTCAGATCACCATGGCTGAGGACTTCGGCATCAAGGGACGCGGCAAATTCTACGACGAAGTTGGCTGCATCCGTGACGTGATCCAGAATCACCTGGTTAATGTGCTTCTGTTACTTGCCATGGAACCGCCCTCCTCCGGCGCATCCGACGATCTGGTTGATGAGAAAGTCCAGGTGTTAAAGGCCATGCCGCCTTTGTCAGACGATGACGTGGTTCGGGGGCAGTTTGAAGGCTATTCCGATGAACCGGGTGTCGCCGCGTCTTCTCCGACGGAGACCTTCGCTGCGGTTCGCTTTCAGATTACAACATGGCGCTGGAGTGGCGTTCCTTTCTATATCCGTGCGGGCAAAAATTTACCCGCGCATGCGACGGAAGTGGTTGTGCGCTTCAGGCGCCCGCCGGTTACCCTTTTCGATGAAATTACCGACGAGCCCGCCAACTATATCCGCTTTCGGCTTGGCCCGGATATTACAATCGGTATTGGCGCGAGACGTAAGGCGGCCGGCGAAAAGATGCGAGGTGAAGCGATTGAACTCACCGCGCTGGACGATGGTCTGGGCGATATGACGCCCTACGAGCGGCTGATCGGCGATGCCATGGCGGGCGATCGTCAGCTTTTCACCAGGCAAGATGCTGCAGAGCTGGCCTGGAAAATCGTCGAACCCGTATTGAAGAGTAAAACCGTTCCACCTGCCTACAAACCAGGAACCTGGGGGCCTTCCGCTATGGCGGACTTTATGCCCCCCGGCGGCTGGGTCGATCCCGTTTGAGCCTATGGAGAATTACCAATGACGCGGCAAACTAAAAAAAAGAAAGATTATGTTGTTTTGTCCATCGACATCGGCGGAAGCCATGTGAAGATCCTCCCCAGCACTGGCGGGGTAAAAAAGAAGGCAGATAGTGGAAAAACCATGTCGGCCGCAGACATGGTTGCCGCAGTTAAGGCCCTGGCTGAAGGCATGTCCTATGATGTGATCGCGATGGGATTTCCGGGTCCCGTCACGGACAATAAACCCATTCGGGAGCCCGCCAACCTCGGTGAGGGCTGGGTGGGGTTTGACTATGCGGGCGCATTTGGCTGCCCGGTTCGTATCGTCAACGACGCCCTGATGCAGGCGCTGGGTTCCTATCAGGGCGGACGCATGTTGTTCCTTGGTCTTGGCACGGGACTGGGGGCTGCGATGATCGTCGAAAACGTCGCTCAGCCCATGGAGATCGCTCACTTACCTTATCGCAAAGGCAATAGCTACGAACACTACGTAGGTGAAGCCTACCGGCTAAAAAAAGGGAACAAAAAATGGCAGGCGCGGGTTTTTGACGTGGTGGAGATGCTGACCACCGCGTTCCAGCCTGACTACGTGGTTTTAGGCGGAGGAAACGTAGATGAACTCGACTCACTCCCGCCCAAGTGCCGGAAAGGTGACAATACACTGGCATTCGAGGGAGGATTTCGTCTCTGGAACGACCCAGGCTTAATTACTTGATTTCAACGCGTTGATTCGATGGGAAAAATTTTCCTGACTCACAAATAGCCTTTTTCTGGCGGAGCAGCAGCAACCCTTGGTTCAGCCCGCCAGAAAAAATGCCCCCATTCCGGTCAATAGCCACTACAGACGCGTGCGCGCATCTTATGGACACAACAGAAGTACAAAACGAGAGCGTTATATGCACCATAACTTCATCATGCGTTCCCCCTTGCCAAACCCGTATTGACATTGAGATTCATATTAAGTGAGAACCAAACCCAAACTTTAGCAGCATCCGTGCTATCCATGCTGCAGGTGCACCAATAGCCGACTAAGGGGATAAAGCACTGGCCGGATAACTGGCAGCGTCTGCAAGAAAAATATTTCAAGGGCAACCTTGAGAGCCTTTTTTCTTGAATGGGGTATGACTTAGCTAAAGCCCACAGGATGGGACTACCGTCAACTGATTGATATGTTGCGCTCTCAAAGGGGTTTAACTTGTTACGATCTTCTTCGGTCGTGATGCGTTCATCCCCCGAGAGCCCCTAAAACGACCGTAGCTTAATGTTTGTAAGGACTGCTTATGGCACGGACAGGACTGATCAACAGACCGATGTCTGCTACGAGTGAAAAGTTGAGATTCGGGTTTGACTCATTGCAAAAGATGAGGGAATAACCTGCTATCTGGATGAACTATTCATTCTGGGCCAATTGAGTGCAGCTCCGGTTACTCTCTTCGCGTTAACTGCGTTAACTTAAAAGTTGCCGTCTGCATTTATCCTGTAGACTCCAGTTGCCCGATACAGTATTTAACACGCTTTGCTTACAGACTAAGAATTACCTCTGCTGGCAACTGACTGGCTGAATACAGGTATAATAATTGCCGTCAGCCAGTCACTGTTTAATCAGAAATGTACACCGCCACCGACGAAGATACCGTCAGCAATGACATTATCCTTCGCGCCATTTTTACCTTCAATGGCAACGTACCGGTATCCCAGCGTCACATCCAGCAGTGATACAGGACGGAAGGATATACCGGCATCGGCCTGTCGGATCCCATCCGAATGCTCAGACCAGGCGTCAGGCGACCAGTAATAACTACCAAATAAACCGATTTTAGCCGAAGGATAAAAACGGATATCGCCGCCCACTGCTCCAGAATAGCCTGCCGCGCCGTCTTTAGGCACGTTTCTCATGACTTTGACACCCGGTGAGATCATCCAGTTGTCTCCGCCGATACCGTAATTCAGGCCAAGATTTCCCACCTTGCCGTCATGTTCACTTCTGAGCCAGCCTCCGCTCAGCGCAAATCCCGGGGAGTCCGCGCCTACACCCAGATTCAGGCTTGTGTAATCTTTGCCAAAACTCATGCCGCCCTGAAGCGCGGAAGCGCTCTGCATCATACCTGTCAACACCATTGCAACACCTGCGAGCACAACTTTTTTCACCTGACTGTTCCTCTTTAAAATAAAAACCATAAAATCCCTGCCGCACGCTTATGGTCTGGCTCTGTCACGTGAAGAGCGTGACGTTAAACCTTTCTTCGTGCCTCTGCCTGAGTGATGAACACGTTTACAGAGCCCGGCTGTACAGGATTTCAAAAACACATTTTCCCGGGAGCGCAAAATTCACCCTGCGCTGAACCTTTTACCCGCCGCAATATCAGTTCAGCGTTTCCGCACTGCGGTGAAAAAGCACAAACTCCCGAATGTAATCCCGGCGCATAATTGCAGGCTAACCTGTCATTAGTCTGTCATCCCGGTTAAGCCTCGGCTTTCTATGAATATGCAGCGTCAGATTTTTGCAGGTATCAGCCAGTCAGGTGTGCTGAACAGGGGGAAGATGCGCCTCACAACTGAGTTTTGTGCAGTTTCAGGCGCATTAAGGAGAGACGGTTACTTTATCTCCACATAGTTAAACCGGAGTCTGAGGTGGGCGCCATAAGAATGGTTTTCGCCGTAAACCAGCTCAGCTGCGCCATTGTGTAATGCCATAATTTTTCTGACCAGATCAAGACCCAGACCGGTCCCCTTGCCATCGTGTACCAGTCTGTGAAAGGGCTCAAACACTCTTTCACGCTCAGAGACGGGAATACCTTTGCCTTCGTCCCGGACATTAATGGTGCCCTCAGAGGCTACTGATACCGATATCAGACCTGACTGGCCGCCGTATTTAATGGCGTTCTGAATAAGATTGGTCACTGCCCGCTCAATCGCCAGAGCATCAGCTATTGTCCAGACTTCATTTGCTTCCGTATCAAACGCAATATCATAGCCTGCGCCGATCGCGAGCGGCGCATTATCGGCCACTACGCGTTCGGTCAGCTTGATCAAATCCACTCTCTCGGATTTCATATTACCTTCCTGGATACGATGTACATCCAGCAGCTGACCTGTCAGCATGGTAAGACGGGCAGCGTCAGACAGAAGGCGATTTTTGAGTGGCCCCGGTGGAAGTGTGGACAGTCGTGTATTGAGAATCGTTATAGGCGTCCGTAGCTCATGGGCGGCGTCTATAAGGAATCGCTTCTGGGATTCCAGACCTTTATCAAGCCTGTCGAACGCACTGTTCACCGTATCAATGAAGGGTGATATTTCTGAAGGAACCTCACTGCTTTTTAAACGAATTCCCGCTTTCGTATAATCAATTTTTCTGGCATCGGCGGCGGCCCGGCTAATTCCGGTCAGTGCTCTTCTCACCACCCATGGCATGACAATCAGCATGGCAATGACAATAACGACAGAAAGGAAGATAACTATCACGATATTTTTGACACCTGACAGCCTGAGCGCCTGTAAAAAGGTGATGGGAATATTCGGGGTTGTCATTATTTTGATCACGCCGGCAGGCGAATGTGCCCACTGAATCGTCCCGACGGGAGCGCCGTCTTTATTAATGTTCTGCCCAAGGTCAGCATAAGCGACGGCATCCATAGCTGGTATAGCGGATGTGATACTGTCGGGAATCTTACCGTACTGGCGCTGTTGACCTGTGTTGTCTCTGATGACGTACCAGAAACCCGGAATGTGCTTCAGATATGCGTTTAACTGTGGACTGGCGTTAACCTCTAACCTGCCCTCTGCATTCCGGAATGTTGACTCAGCAACAGCGTTTGC
Source organism: Pantoea sp. RSPAM1 (assembly GCF_038816185.1). Classification (NCBI taxonomy): domain Bacteria; kingdom Pseudomonadati; phylum Pseudomonadota; class Gammaproteobacteria; order Enterobacterales; family Erwiniaceae; genus Pantoea; species Pantoea sp. RSPAM1. The sequence goes on from NZ_CP046138.1 coordinate 241,898, forward strand.
CGCCGCCCAGGGATTCGTGCCGTTATTGATTTTTCCCACGGAGATAAAATAAGCCTCGCCGATGAGTTGTAGCGTAGCAAGGAAGATGAGAAACACGATCTGAGCAGTGATGATCCGGGATGTCAGATGCCAGCGAAGTGAGCGCGGTTTGAACAGTTTCATGATTCCTCATTCATAAAGTAACCCACGCCACGTACGACATTAATTTTAAGGCCGCTTTCGGCCTCGGTCAGCTTTTGTCTGAGCCTGGAAATATGTAAATCGAGGGCGTTTGGCTGAACCTGATCATTAAATGAAAAGACCGAGGACATAAGCGTTTCCCGTGACACGACGCGCCCGAAGCGGCGCACCATCGAATCAAGCAAAAGCGTTTCCCTTCGGGTAAGACGCATAATCGCGCCGTTTACGCTGGCTTCACCATGAATATGGTCAAACGTCAGAGCACCCACAGTAACCACGTCATCCTGTAACGCGGAAGGTCTTCTTATCAGTGCCCGTATGCGGGCTAGAAGTTCCGGAAAATCAAAGGGTTTTGCCAGGTAATCATCGGCCCCTTCGTCCAGCCCCAGGATTTTATCGCTAATGTCCCCTCTGGCTGACAGAACAAGTACCGGATAGGTTTTACCTGCCGCTCTCATGCTCCTGATCAGTTCAATGCCATCTCCACCCGGGAGTTGTCGGTCCAGAAGGACGACGTCGTAACTGTATTGCGCAATGGCTTCAGATGCTTCAGCAAGGGTTGCTGCATGGTCCGTCAGGAAGTGGTGATGTCCCAGTGCCTCGGCAAGCACCGCTGCCATTTCAGGCTCATCTTCCACGAGTAGAATTTTCATTTTGAATGCCAGTTCAGGTATCAGTCAGGCTATTTTATCAACCAAATCATAGGGTTCATAATGATAAAAATTTTTACCAAGACAGACTAATGACAGGTTGTAAAACTAATATTACCAGCGTGTTTAAGGTTGATTCAGTCCCCCGGACGAAAATTATCGATTCAGGCAAGGAGATTTACAGTGAAAATCATCAAACTGGCTTTGGCTGCAGCAGCAGCATTAACCATCGCAGGCTGCTCTATGGCGTCAATCAAAGACGAATATAAATTTTACCTTGCCGGTCCCGGTAGTGACTTCTCTCAACCTGTCGGTACGCTGGACCGTAGCGGAAGACTAAACATCACTTACAAAAACGAGACCTATACCGGTCAGAACGCGAACAACGTCATTGAGGCTAAAGGCAGCAATGGCGGAAAAATGCGCTGTGCCTATAAAATGCCGGGTGATGTGGCGACCGGTACCTGTACAACATCCAACGGTACTGTCCTGAATATGAAGTTTGATTAACTCACTGAATCTGTTTAAGCCTCAGTGATTGATATCTTAACTTTAGAAAGCCCCGCTATTTTTGCGGGGCTTTTATGTTTTTGTGTGATGAATACACATTGTCAGGCATGGGTGCACAGATGCGAAAAGACGTTGTATTTTAGTAATAACAGGCGATTTGCAGATTTCACGGGCACCTCCGCATGCCCGTCAATGATCGCATATTTCGGTGATTAAATCGCCCTGCACGACGACCATGGATTTGAGCGCCTTCCTGAGCATGATGCCTGCTTCAAATCGCTCGGGGATGCCGCCCCCTGGCGTACCACACCATGTGTACATAGAAATACAACATCACTCATGACGTGCAATCCCCTAACCTGTGTATAATTCCGCCGCGCGCGGCGGAGCGTTATTTTTTGAGCCGGATGTGCTCCAGCCCCAGCAAAACATTATTGATATCGTTATCACTCAGATGCTGGACTTCCAGCTGCTGATGTAGCTGAGCTATGTCGCCTTTGGTAAAACCACCCTGTGACAGCTGCTGGTTGATGGCCTGCAAAATCTGTCCGTCTAACAGATTAATTTGCTGGCGCAACTCTGCAAGATCTTTCGCGGGTGGGACAGCATGCGGAGCACTCAACCAGTCTGCCAGGTAACGATACTGAATCGCTTTACTCGCATCCATCAGCCCCTGAAAAAAAGCGGTCACTGACTGTGGTTCGAGGCCAGCTTTTGCCGATTTCTCTTTGGCTTCGGCTAACACGTCCTGTTCCCGCGCCAGGTCTTCAACCGGCTTGTTGTGCGTTTTTTTGAAGGCAGCAACATCCTTCATTAACAGCATTCTCTCATGCAACGCCCGAGAGAGTAGTGAAACGGGTTCTGACGCAGGTGCGGCGGCGGCAGAGCCGCAGAAAATTAATGCAGCAAGAAGAAAGGTCATATATTGCATGTTTGGTTAGCCTGTTTCCAAATAGTTGAAAAAGATTAATCAGATTAAACGTACCTCTCAGGGAGCGAGTTTCATCGAAATATTATTTAATCTCTGTAATTAACTAATACAAATTATAACCAGAATGTTAATCATTAAATTGGCGATGTTAAGAGAAAGTAACCTATTTTTTCTTCGCATTTAAGTTTCAGGGGTGATTATCAAATCTTTAAGATGTGAATAAATACCTGCCGGAATACATAACAACCAACTCATTGATTTTAAATGCCTTTATGCTTTTTAAGGATTTTTAAATTTTATATTTTTTCTGGCTTAAAATGTAAATAAATGTCAGCAAAAAACCTGATTAAACTATTCGCCTCCTAACTATTATGGGTTTAACTGTTAATACCCAACCATGAAAAAGACCAAAAATGGCGCTTTAACAGACTGATGTCACAGTTGTGAATTTATATTTCCAATTGTTTTTAAAGTTTTCATCGTGGCAGTCGATAAGTTTCATTGAGCAGTGTGGGGTTAATACAGGCTGCAAAACTCGCTTTCTTTTTCCTTCCTGTCAGGGTGAAATTATGTTTATTACACGTACGTTTTCCGATATGAAAATGGGAAAAAAGTTGGGGTTAAGTTTTGGCATGCTGATCGTTGCGACTCTCGCAATAGCGCTTCTGGCCTTTAAAGGTTTTCAGAGCATTAAAGAGAATTCGGCAAAACAAGACATTACCGTCAACATGGTCAATACACTCAGTAATGCGCGCATGAACCGTTTACTGTTTCAGTACACAAAAGACGAACAGTATGCTCAGGTCAACGCCCGCGCACTCAACGAATTAAGCGCCCATTTTGATAAGTTAAAGAAATTTGACTGGAACACTGAGGGTGAACAACAGCTTGACGTCCTGGGAAGCGCGTTACAAAGCTATCAAACCCTGCGCCAGGCATTCTATCTCGCCTCGAAAAAGACCTTTGCGGCTTCTGCGGTTATCCAGGGTAACGATCTGCTCACGCTTGGGCAACGTCTTGATGGGGTGAATATTCCCGCTCAGCCCGAGGCCATGCTGCAGGTTTTACGCTTAGCCTCATTACTGAAGGAGGTCGCCGGTGACGTCGAGCGCTTTATTGACAAGCCCACTGAAGCCAGTAAAGCCGAAATTTACGGGAATATTACGTCCATTGAGCAGTTCCGAACGCAGCTTTCGGCGCTCGCCATTCCTGAGATCCAGACGGTCCTTAATACGCAAAAAACGGATCTGACGCAATTAAAGCAGGCTTTTACGGACTATATGACTGCCGTGGGTGCAGAGGCCGCTGCCTCTTCACAACTCAGTGCAGTGGCCGAAAAGTTAAATACATCTGTGGCTGCGCTCTTTTACTACCAGGCATCTGAATCCGCCAACGCTCTACGTAACGCTGAACGTCAGATCGCCGTCGTTGCCGCATTGTGTATCCTGCTCAGCCTATTGGTTGCCTGGCGTATTACGCGCGCCATTACGGTACCGCTGAAAGAAACGTTGAGCGTGGCTCAGCGCATCTCTGAAGGCGACCTTACCGCCACGCTTTCAACCACGCGGCGCGACGAACTGGGCCAGCTGATGCAGGCGGTCAGCGTGATGAACGAGAGTCTGCAAAACATCATCACCAACGTGCGCGACGGAGTGAACAGTGTGGCGCGTGCCTCTTCTGAGATCGCCGCTGGTAATATGGACTTGTCATCGCGCACTGAGCAGCAGTCTGCCGCCGTGGTGCAAACCGCTGCCAGTATGGAAGAGTTAACCTCCACCGTTAAGCAAAATGCTGAAAATGCCCACCATGCCAGCCAGCTTGCAACGGAAGCATCGGCGAATGCCGGACGGGGCGGTGACATCATTCGTAACGTCGTCACCACCATGCAAGGCATTACAACCAGCTCAGGTAAAATTGGCGAAATCATCAGCGTAATCAATGGAATATCTTTCCAGACAAATATTCTGGCGCTGAACGCAGCTGTTGAAGCGGCGCGGGCGGGCGAGCAAGGTCGGGGTTTTGCAGTCGTCGCCGGCGAAGTCAGAAATCTTGCGCAGCGCAGTTCTGTGGCGGCGAAGGAAATCGAGACGCTGATCCGTGATTCACTGCATCGTGTTAACGAAGGGTCCACGCTGGTCGATCAGGCGGGAGCGACGATGGATGAAATCGTCTTGTCCGTCACGCAGGTGAAGGACATCATGAGCGAAATCGCGGCGGCTTCCGATGAGCAAAACCGTGGCATATCACAAATTGCTCAGGCAATGACAGAAATGGATACCACAACGCAACAAAACGCCGCACTGGTTGAAGAGTCCTCAGCCGCCGCCAGCTCGCTGGAGTCTCAGGCAGAAGAGCTGGAAAAAACGGTTGCCGTGTTCCGCTTGCCCGCGAACAGGAGTGGAATGGCCGTTAGCCACAGCACAGCAAAATCTGTGACCAAAGCGCCTGTCTCTCTTCGTCAGCCCAGTCCAGCCGAGGGTAACTGGGAAACGTTCTGAATGTGATGATTAAAAACGCCGGCATTATGCCGGCGTTTGTGTTTAATACGTATCAACGCGGTTCGCCAACCCTGCCCCTGCTCTTTCGGCATAGCCAGACGTTAACTGCCTGACATGGATCAGAGAGAAACCGTGCTTTCAGCTCGTTTTCCCGGGCTTCACGCACAGACAAAGTAAACCCACCAGGATCAGAAATACCCCCGCCATCGCGCCCGCATGAAAAGGCTCAGCAAACAGCGGAAGGCCGATCGCCAGCAACCACACCAGCACGTAGCTGATGCTCAGTAGCGGATAAGCCCGGCTCAGCGGCAGGTGGCGCAGTGCTAAAAACCAACTCACCATCGAGCAGGCATACGCCGTTAATCCGCCACACAGCACCAGCAGCGGTAGCCAGTAAAGCGCGTATTGCGTTATCAACATCGGCAGCGCGGGCAACTGGTGCATCGCCCAGCGCAGCATCAGCTGGGCCAGCGTCACCAGTAAGACGCTGCACAGTGCCAGCAGGTAGCCTCTCATGCGTAACTCCCTATGATGGCCACGCCCACCACAATCAGTACGGTGCCCATCCACTGCCAGCGGGTCATTCTTTCCTGCCAGACAAAGCGCGCGGCCAGCGCGACCAGGATGAAATTAATACTCAGCATTGGGTAAGCCAGGCTGACGGGCAACCGCTGTAGCACCAACAGCCAGACGACCATCCCCAGCGCCAGTAGCGCCAGGCTGGCAACCAGCCAGCCTGTAAGTCGTGCCCGGTTCGTCTGACGCGCCGCCTGCTTTTGGCAGAGCTGACCGGCACAGGTAAGCAGACTGGTCAGCAGGACCAACAACAAACTCATCACTCATCAGCCTGGTTATATTGCAGCAAAAGCATCCGACCGTTACGGTAAACAGCATCCGCAGGCGGCAAGTCTGTTGGCGTCGCTTCTCCACGATCCAGCATTAAAATCAATGAGACATTGCCCGCTTTACGGTGTGCCTTAAGCCACTGCGGGAAATCTTCGCTACTGACATAGGCGGAGTGTGCATCAGGGAAGCTGAGGCCATATTGCAGTTCGCCTTTTTGACTGTATGCAATGATATCGCTACGCTGCAGCGTCCAGGCCACCGCAGAAGAGACGCCTGAATTATCGCTTAATATGTAGCGGCTATGGGCAAGGCTGCTTTCAATACTGCGAATAAATACCTGAGGTTGCTTCGTGTTTTCAACGCCTTCAGGAATGGCCGAACCCACACAGAGTGCCAGAGCCAGCGGGCATAGTGCCGCTGCCAGCCAACGACTTTGTGGCGATTTCAGGCTGAAAAGCCCCGCAATTGCCCAGCCAGCAAAGGACAACACGGCCATAGACAGCGCCAGCAACTGATGCGGTCCATAGAGCGGTCGATGACTCAAACCCCAGGGCGCAAATACGGCTAATAACGCAATAATACAGGCCGTACCGAATACGATATTTATCCACGCATTGATGGTAAAGACTCGCGTCTTCTGGCGGGCTTTTTGCCAGGCATAGCTGGCCATCAGCAAGGCCAACGGCGCAAAGCAGGGCAGGATATACGTGGGGAGTTTGCCCTTTGCGATACTGAAAAACAGCAGCGGAATGACCACCCAGCTCAGGAGATAAAGCGCACCGGGAGACTGTTCGCGTTCGCGCCAGCCCGACCGCAATGCGCCAGGCAGCAGCGCCAGCCAGGGAAGCGCACCCGCGATCAGGACGGGCACGTAATACCAGAAAGGCGCTTTGTGTTGGGCATTTTCTTCTGCAAAACGCTGAATATGCTCAACCCAGAAAAAGTAATGCCAGAAGTCAGGCTGCTGCTGCTGAATCGCAATCGCCCAGGGCGCACTGATTAATGCCGCGCTGAGGATGGCTAGCGGGCCAAAAATAACCAGCTCGCGGAAACGCTGGTGCCAGATGGCCCAGGGTAGGATCGCTATCACCGGTACGGCAAGAGCCAGAAAGCCTTTGGTCATAAAGCCCATACCGCAGGCCAGCCCTAACAGCAGATAACGCACGACCCTTTGCGGGTTAGTTTGTGCCTCACTGGCATACCAGTAGCTGCACATGGCGGCCACCATCCACAATGTCAGCATCGGGTCCAGCACCGCGTAACTTCCGACGCCGTAAACCAACAGTGAGGTTAAAAAGATCACGCTGGCCGTTAGCGCCACGCTACGCTGCGCAAAAATACGGCAGCCCAGCCAGAAAACGAGCACTGCGCTCATCAACGTTGAAAAGACAGAACCAATCCTGACCGCAAAGTTATTGTGGCCAAAAATGGCCTGGCCTACGGTGTTGAACCAGTATCCGGCTATCGGTTTTTCAAAATAACGCAGACCGAAGAAATGCGGCGTAATCCAGTTACCGTTTTGCAGCATTTCCCGGCTGATTTCGGCATAACGTGTTTCGTCAGGTTGCCAGAGATTACGGAACTCCAGAGGGACTAAATAATAGAGGATAAAAAGTGAAACCAGTAATAGGGTCTTTTTGGTGGCAGTCATGGTGCTTACCTTGTTAAATTCTCACAACCCAACCAGCCTTCCCGGCCAGCGATATGACCACGAACCACTTTACCCACCGGTAAAGTTTCGAGGTCTGCAGGTAAGAGTTCGCTCAGCGGGCAAAACTGTATTCCCTGCTCACGGGCGCGCTGCAACAACGTATCAAACGCACTAAGCTGGCTGATGCCTTCCACTTCGGCATGAATGGTATAAACCGGCGTGCCCTGGTCAGCCTGAATTTTTTCCAGAATGAAGTCGTTGAAACGTTCGGCGCTGAGCGTGGGTCCGACGACCTCGTCCCATGTTGGTAAGGTGACAGGAATTTGAACTGTACCCAGCTCGCCATTTCTCAACTGTGGGCGAAACGGCCTGGTACCGCGGCAGTCGCTGTTGTACTGAAAGCCAAACGTTTCTTTTGCCTGGATTACGCGACCATCTGCGCGCCATCCGGCCACCGCTGAGCAGGTCACCGGTTGTCCGGTTATGGCTTCCAGCGCGTCGCGGCCTAACGCTATCTGTTGAATGAGCTGCGGCGCTTTCCAGACGCCCGCCCAGGTTTGCCAGGCAAAATGATCCCAGGCATGCAGACCGACCTCATGGCGTTCGGCGGTTGAGCGAATGATATCGCTCATCCCTGCCCCGATCCGCTTTCCTGGCCAGGCCGTTCCGGCTAACAGAATGTCCCAGCCATAAAGGGATGCTGCGCGTGAGCGCAGCATTTTCCACAGAAAGCGTGGTTTCATCAGACGCCATAAATGGCGTCCCATGTTGTCGGGCCCGACACTAAAGAAAAACGACGCCTGGAGATCATGTTTATTGAACAGATCCAGAAGCGCGGGGACGCCAAGTTTTGTCCCGCGCCAGGTATCTACATCAACACGCAGACCAACCTTTCTCATTCCTTGTCGTCCTGAAGCTCAACGGTACGCAGGAAGAAGTCGAGCGTATTATCAATCGTGGTGTTCATTTCCACGGTAGGCGTCCAGCCGAGCAGACGTTTAGCATTACGGATTGATGGCTTACGGTGTTCAACATCCTGATAGCCCTTGCCGTAGTAGCTGCTGCTCTCCACTTCGCGGAAGCCGGCAAACGGTGGGAAACTGGCACGCAACGGATGACGTTCAAAGCTTTCCAGCAGGCGCTCCGCCAGCTCTTTGATACTGGCTTCGTTATCCGGGTTACCGATGTTGATGATTTGTCCGTCGCAATTATTGTTTTTATTTTCAATAATTTTAAACAGCGCTTCGACACCGTCACTGATATCGGTAAAGCAACGCTTCTGGCGGCCACCATCAAACAGCTTGATGGGCGATCCTTCCACCAGGTTTAAGATCAGCTGAGTGATCGCACGTGAACTCCCAATACGCGCTGCGTTCAGGTTGTCTAAGCGCGGGCCCATCCAGTTGAAAGGACGGAACAGGGTAAAGCGCAGTCCTTCTTTTTCCCCGTAAGCCCAGATAACGCGATCCAGCAGTTGCTTGGAAACGGAATAAATCCAGCGCTGTTTGTTAATCGGACCCACGACCAGATTTGAGTGATCCTCATCGAAATTCGCATCGGTGCACATGCCGTACACTTCAGACGTCGAGGGGAAAATAATGCGTTTGCCGTATTTAACGCAGTCGCGAACAATTTTGAGGTTTTCTTCAAAATCCAGTTCGAAAACGCGCAGCGGATTACGGGTATATTCAATCGGTGTCGCGATGGCTACCAGAGGCAGGATCACATCACATTTTTTGATGTGATATTCGATCCACTCAGAGTGAATACTGATGTCGCCTTCAACAAACTGGAAGCGCGGATGACCGACAAAGCGGCTAATCGCGTCTGAACCGATATCCAGACCAAAGACTTCGAAATTGTCATCCTGCAGCAAACGTTCGGTCAGATGGTTACCGATAAAGCCGTTCACACCCAGGATTAAAACACGGGTACGGCGTTTCACGGCTGCAACGGCTTGTGAATAAAGCAGTGCGCCATTCACCATGCCCAGATGCTGAGCCAGCTGAACACCGTTCATGTACACGCTGTTTGCGGTCTGGCCGGTCTGAATCTCCAGGGCGCCTTCTCCACAGGCGACGACAAATGGCTCTGCAGACAGCACGGTGCCGGGCCTGACGTTATGCGGGGTGGAGAGGACTTTTGCTTTCCAGACCACGAATTTGGTGGTGCCGGCAAAGGCAAACGCGCCCGGCCACGGATCGGTCACCGCGCGCACCAGATTATTAATTTGGCTGGCAGGCAGCGCCCAGTTAATCCGGCCATCTTCTGGCGTACGACGGCCCACAACCGTGGCGTCCGCTTCATTTTGCGGGGTACCAACGATGTTGCCCTGTTTCATGGCAGGTAAAGCACTTTCGAGAAGCGTGCTGGCGCAGTCAATCAGTTTGCGGTGCAGGGTTAAGGCGTTATCTTCATCGGCGATGGCGACACGCTGTTGAGCAATGATCTCGCCCGCGTCCGCTTTTTTAACCATGCGGTGTAAAGTGACACCGGTTTCGGTTTCTCCGTTGACCAGCGCCCAGTTCAATGGTGCGCGTCCGCGATATTTTGGCAGCAGTGAACCGTGAAGGTTAAAGGCACCCTGCTTCGCACTGTTCAGAATCTGATCGCAAAGCAGGTTACGGTAATAGAAAGAGAAAATCACATCGGGTTCAGCCGATTTGATGCGATCGATCCACAGAGGATGGTTAACCTCTTCCGGGGCATAAACCGGGATAGAATTTTCAGCCGCGATTCGCGCCACTGAGCCAAAAAAGTGATTTTCTGACGCCGTGTCGGCATGGGTATAGATCGCGCTGATGGTAAAGCCCGCTTTTAACAGCGCATTGATGCCCGCACAACCCATGTCGTGATAAGCGAAGACGATAGTTTTCATTACTCGGTTTCCTGTACAGAACGGTCTTTCTGAGGATTGATAACACGTTGAATAAAATAGCGAGGTCTGGCACGAACATCATTGTAAATACGGCCGATATACTCGCCAAGCAGCCCCATACCAATAAACTGCGCGCCGATGAAAATAAACAGCACGGCAAATAACACGAAGACGCCATCACCGGCCCAGGCTGCTCCGAAACACAGTCGCAGAAGAATCAACACCACGGAGAAGGCAAAACCTGTCAGCGCAATGAGGCTGCCGAGCACGCTCAGCATGCGCAGCGGGGTCGTGGTGAGGCAGGTCACCAGGTCATACATCAGGTTGATTAAGCGCATGAAGCTGTATTTTGAACTGCCGTGCTCACGTTCAGCATGAGTGACGGGCAATTCGATCGTGCGTCGTGCAAAGGTATTCGCCAAAATAGGGATAAACGTGCTGCGCTCGTGGCAGTTCAGCATGGCATCAATGATGTGGCGACGGTAAGCCCGCAGCATGCAACCATAATCGCCCATCGATTTTCCGGTCACGCGCTGAATCATCTGGTTGATGGTGCGTGATGCCTGACGGCGGAACCAGCTGTCCTGGCGATTCTGGCGCACGGTGCCTACAACGTCATAGCCTTCCTGGGCGGCTGCCACCAGACGCGGGATCTCTTCAGGTGGGTTTTGCAAGTCTGCATCCAGCGTGATAATCAAATCTCCACTGACGTGACTGAAGCCCGCCATGATCGCGGAGTGCTGGCCGTAATTTCGGTTGAGTAGCACAGCCACAATATGGCTGTCCGGCAGCGAAGCGGCGTCAGCAATCATCACGGCTGATGCATCCTGGCTACCGTCGTCAACCAGCAGGATCTCATAGTCCAGATTAAGACTTTTACAGGCATCATTCGTGCGCTGAATTAATGCCGGTAAACTTTCCTGCTCGTTATAGACCGGGATCACTACCGATACTTTTTCAATCTCTTTCTCGTCGAACATTTAAACCCCAGTCAGTTCACGTAGTGCGCTGATAACGCGTTCAACGTCATCATCTGTCATGTCGGGAAACAGCGGAATCGAACAAATGCGCTCGCTGTTCCACTCAGTCGCGGGCAACGATAATTGCGGATAGTGCTCGCGATAATATTTGTGCGTGTGGGCCGCGCGGAAATGGAGGCCAGTTCCGATATCCTGCTCTTTAAGCTTCTGCATCAGCGCATCGCGAGAGAAACCACATGCCTGCTCATCCACACGGATGATGAAGAGATGCCACGCATGCTGGTGCGACCAGGCGGGCGGAACCAGCGGCTTGAAGGGCGTATCTTTCAGCGCCTCCAGATAGCGTTGCGCAATGGCCGCGCGGCGCTGGTTGATTTCAGGCAACTTTTCCAGCTGGACCAGCGCAATGGCCGCGCTGATATCAGGCAGGTTGTATTTAAAGCCGGGCATGATGACTTCCGCCTGCGGCTGACGGCCATGGGTTTGTCTGTCAAAGGCATCGACGCCGAGGCCATGAAATTTGAGGCTACGGATTCGATCGGCAAGGGCAGCATCGTCGGTCACGACCAGACCACCCTCGGCGCAGGTCATATTTTTGATAGCGTGGAATGAAAAAATAGCATTGCCATGCCCGCCGACATGCTTGCCCTTGTAATACGTCCCGGCTGCATGTGCCGCATCTTCGATGACCGGAATGCCATGGCGTTTGCCAATAGCATAAATGGCATCGATATCGGCGGGTGCGCCAGCGTAGTGGACAGGGATAATCGCTTTGGTATTTGGGGTGATTGCCGCTTCAATGGCTTCAGGCGTGACCATCAGGTTATCGACATCAATATCGATCATGACCGGTGTGGCGCCCAGTAAAGTGATGATGTTGAGTGTGGAAACCCAGGTCAATGAAGGGGTAATAACTTCATCCCCTGCCTTAATGCCCAGCGCCATCAACATGACATGCATACCGGCGGTGGCGGAAGTCACGGCGATAGCGTGTTGATTTCCGGTCAGCTGGCAGAATGCACGTTCAAGTTCTGCACATTTCGGCCCGGTCGTAATCCATCCCGATGCAAACACATCACGTACTGCAGACAGTTCAGTTTCACCCAGAGATGGGCGGGAAAACGGAAGAAACGCCATCAAGTAATATCCTTAAACTGTTTTGCCGTTTTTCCACAAACTGAGATGAAGTTTGAAATGCAAAAGTGAGAAAAATGCAATTGAACGCTCATCAAACGTCGTCAAAATCGGCAAAAAACAGGCAAAATCATAAAAATCGGGCAAGAGAAATAAAACATTAGAAAAATATTTATTTCACACCGGTCTCAAATCATACGCCCGGAACCTTAACCAAACATTAAACACCTTGAGAAATTAACAAATTGACATGATATTTCTCACTTTTACCAGACTAATTACATTAAATAAACAGATATATTTGACAGTTACGTGAAGGAACTAAAAAGTCAGTTTGGCGTTCAAAAATCTCTGAAGATAAAATTGACAGAATCGCTACGATCAAGGAAAGTCACAGGGGGTAAATCGCGTTATTTATGAGTCGTCTGGCCCGCCTTATTCGCCAGAAAAATTTCTTAGCCGCGATTTTATTAAAATTCAGGGTGTTACCGGTAACCATGAGTCCCAATGAAACCTCAGCCACGCAATACTGGAACCCGATGGTGCCTGAACTTGCCGTGACGGATTTTGCGGCATCCTACGCTTTTTATGTGGAGGCGATCGGTTTTAAGGTGAGAATTCGGCGCGAGAATCCTGACTTTGCCTACCTCTGCTATGGTCAAGCACAGCTAATGATTGAACAGGCGCACGATGGTGGTTGGCTCACCGCTGAAATGGCCTATCCCCTGGGACGAGGAATAAACTTACAGATTGACGTTCCGGACATCGAGACGCTCTACAGTCGTCTGCTCAGATTGAGTACGCCCCTCTTTCGGCCGCTTCGCGAAAATTGTTACGACACGGGGGAACGCGTCGACTGTCAAAAAGAGTTCCTGGTTCAGGATCCCGATGGCTATCTTCTCCGCTTTTGCCAGCCTGTCGGCTGATTTCATCAACCGACGGGCGCACCGATATGGAGCATTTACAGCGGTACGATTTCGCTCACCTGATGCTGGAAAACATAGGGGTCAGAGACTAAGGCAAAGGCCTTATCATCCGGCCAGGTCACGGCGACGTGGTAATTTTCACCCGCAAACTTTTTCACTGCAGTTAAATCCTCCCAGTACGTCGCCAGAAAAAAATGCTGCCACTCTCCCTGCGTTTCCTGATGCACGAAAGCGGCTTTATTCCCTGGCGTCGCCCGGGCGTGCTCAACCCCCGTCTTTTGTAGATGGCGGGCAAACCCTTCGGCATATTATCGCGGAACGCATCCGTGCCATGTCCTGACAATCATTTTTTCTCCTTAAGACCAGTCTGCATTAGAGGGTAATACCTTGATTTTACACATCACTCTTGAAAAATACGGAAAAATTTTGCCTCTCACTGGCACAAATCCTAATTTGTTCTACATTTACTGGCCCGACCAGGGATAACGACACTAATCACAGCAATAACTTAACGGTAACAAACATGGAATTGAGCAAATTTGAGGTCAGAACTGGCCTGTGGCCACACATGCATTTCACCGACATCGAATACGATCAGCGCGGCAGCAGCTACGAAATTTATGCTACTGATGTGACGCATCAGACTAAAAGTAAGCTGTTTATTTGCCGTACGGTTGATGAACAGCAGGCGAAACTGCTGGCTGAGCAGTTCAGGATTTGGCTGCCTAAGATCAACAGCAAAAAGCGCAAAGCAGCTGCAAAGAACCCGCCAACAGGCTATGACCGGATTGCATGCCATAAAGGTTAAGCGCTGAAAAACCTGTTTTGGGGGTTGGCTTAACCCTCACAGAAAATTAGCGCCCGGAGCCGTCAGACAATCCTGTTGGTCTGGCCTGTCAGAATTTAGGTGATTACCGCCTTCACGGAGGCACCCCGCGGCGGGAGATAATCGGACTGTCCGCCGCGTTTTTATCCAGCCAGCTGTCATCGCCGATTAAACTGGTTCCCCGTCCTGAAGCAAACTGATGGCTCCCTGTCGCACTGGCATCCGTCCTGTAGAGCCCGCTATGGGCGGTGTAATCGGCGTACCCGCCTCGGACATGCTGTTCCCTGCTTACCTCGTAAAACCTGTTGGTATAGCGCGCATCTCAAAACAGTTTGGCTATCTGCAATGCTACAGTGTCACTTTTCGTCTGCCACGGAATGAGGGTAACCGATGTCTGATACCCAACCTCTGGCTGTTGCTTAGCGGAAGCGTCGCTTTTCCATCCACGATGAACCGGGGCGTGATCGTCCCGACGGAAGTCGGGCCGTATTCAAAACCTGATCAATACTCCCCACGCCTTTCAGGCTGTCGTCCCCTGCTCGCCACGACGAATCACGATCTGAGCGACCCAGACTCAATCCCTGCGTATGCGTCAGGTAAACGCCGTTTTCAGTCTGTCAGTCGTAACCTGTCCCTTTCTGAGAATCAAAAACATCAGCCCCGCGCGCCACTGGATAACCGGAACGGCTTGCCAGTGATGCCGTTTCGCCCCGCTGTAACGTGGTGCATCGTTTGCCGCCAAACCCGCTGTCAGGCTGTTTTCCGGCGCAAAACTGTCATCTGCCCCGGCATTCAGAACACTTAGCGTCAGCATTAAACTGACCATGTGAAGCACATGTTTTCCGGTTATTATCACTTTGCCTGATCTCATCAGGTGGTGTCGTGAAGGCGACATTGTCACGACCCGGCTGGGAGTGTAAAAACAGCGTGACAACAAAAGCCCAGGAAACGGTGGAGAAACGGTCAAGATGGCCCAAATGAAAACAAAACGCGTGCTGATTATTGAAGATGACGCCGATGCCGCCAGCGTACTGGAAGCCTATCTGAAACGTGATGGCTATGACGTGATGGTCGCCAGTAACGGCATGACGGGGCTGGAACAGGTCGAACGTTGGCAACCTGACCTGATATTGCTGGACGTCATGCTGCCGGTGATGAATGGCACCGAAGTGCTGGCCGCGATCAGACGCAGCGGTGACACGCCCGTTATTATGGTCACCGCGATGGGAGACGCGCCAGACAGAATCGGCGCGTTGCGCTACGGTGCAGATGACTATGTCGTTAAACCCTACCATCCCGGCGAGGTGGTCGCACGCGTTCAGGCCGTACTGCGCCGCGCGCGGCAAGCGAAAGTGGCGGATGATAAGCTCTGCTGGGCAGGGCTGGAGGTCGATCCTGACTCCCTGACGGCGGTGGTGAACAATGCACAAGGCACTCACCGACTCGATCTGACGCCGACGGAATTTTCCCTTCTGGTGACCTTAATGCGCGCGCCCACTCGCCCGTTCAGCCGTCTGTTTTTGCTCGAGAACTGTCTGCCAGAGAGTGATGCGCTTGAACGCGTCGTTGATACGCACGTTTACAATCTCCGCCGCAAGCTTGAGGCTGCAGGGATGACGGAGATTTTACCCGCAGTGCGCAGCGTGGGTTACAGGTTTAGACAACCATGAAGCCAGACAGCAACGATTCAATGTGGCGCTGGATCTGTATCCGCATACTGATTCTCGGCTTAGGCAGCGTTATTCTTATCGCCTTTTGCATGTGGCTGAGATTTGCCCTGCAAATACTCTGGGTTTACTACCGTATGCCCGCCCCACTCTGGGCAGAGTTTTCCCAACTGCGCCTGCATCCGGAGCAGGATCCGGCTCGCTTTCATCAGATCGTCGATCAATGGTGGGGCGTTGGCTTTTCCGACCCTTCTATTGCGTCTTCGGACTGGATTACCGTCGCCGTGCTGGTCGCGTTCATTATTCCCTTTTTTGTGGTGATGGGATTGCGCTTTGCCTTGCCGCTGGCAAAACAATTCAGCCAGTTGGCGCACGCGGCGCGTGATGTCGCAGGGGGAAAATTCAGCACCTCGGTCGGTCAGGTAAAAGGGGCGCCGCAGGAGTTAGTGCGGTTCACCGATGACTTTAACCTGATGACCCAGCAGCTGGCGCGCTATGAGCGTGAACTTAAAGCCTCACATGTTGCGATTGCCCATGAACTCCGCTCGCCCTTAACGGCGGCCATTGGGCGACTACAGGGCATTGTGGACGGCGTGTTTGAACCCGAACCTCGGCAATTTTCCATGATTATGAAGCAGCTGACGCAACTGAGCCGACTGACAGACGAGCTCCATCTGCTGTCGTTAGCCGATGCAGGTCAGCTGAGCCTCAATTTGACCCGGTTTAATCTTGCTGACCTGGTGCGGGAAAGGGCTTCCTGGCTGGCGCTACAGGCGGAGGCTGAACAGGTCGAAATAGATGTTCAGTCACCAACCTCGCTGCTTTATACGGGCGATGCTTTCCGCTTGGGTCAGGTGATCACGATTTTAATGGAGAATGCATTGCGCTATGCGGCCGAAGGCAAGCGAATTTCTATTGATGGGCATACCTCAGCCTCCGCCATCACCCTGCAGTTTCGTGATTATGGTCCGGGTGTCGATCCTCAGTTCTTAAGCGTTATCTTTGACCGTTTCACTCGGGCAGACTCCTCCCGGGCCCGTCATTCTGGCGGGAGCGGTTTGGGTTTGTCTATTGCGAAAGCCATCGTTGAGGCTCACGGCGGTGCTATCCGTGCCAGCCTGCCACCTGAAGGAGGATTACACATTATGATTACGCTGCCCCTAACAGAAAATCTGCCAGCAGAGT